>DATLBY010000374.1:0-7033 GCA_035526665.1 Bryobacteraceae bacterium | reverse complement strand
TGCCCGCGGAATCCAAATACATGTTGCGGGAGGCCTGACCGGGCGCGCGCTCGCGGAAATCGAAGAAGGTGGAGTGCCCATCCGCCATGCGGACCAGCAGAAACCCGCCTCCGCCCAGATTACCTGCCGCCGGGTGAGTGACTGCCAGCGCGAAGCCCACTGCCACCGCCGCGTCCACGGCATTCCCGCCCGCCTGCAGCGCTTGCACGCCCACCGCGGTAGCCAGGGACTCCTGGGTCACGACCATTGCGTGGCGGGCATGTTCCGGCTGCCGCGCCAGGAGTGCGCCCGGGCTCCCCAGAACCACGGCGGCAAGGACGGCAGGAGCAAAGCGCATTAGGTCTGATTTTACTATGCGGCGCCCTGCCGCCTTTTCCATTCGAAGAGCACAACGCCCGCCGCGACCGAGACATTGAGTGAGGAAATCTCTCCCGCCATGGGGATGTGAACCACAAAATCACAACTCTTCTGTACCAGTTGATGCAGGCCCTTGCCTTCTCCGCCGAGCACAATCACTGTGGGCCGCGCGTATTCGATGCGATCGTACCGGTCGCGCCCGCGTTCGTCCAGTCCATAGATCCAGAAGCCCTGCTTCTTCAATTGCTCGAGGGTGCGGGTAACATTGCCGATGCGAATGACGGGAACATACTCCAGGGCGCCCGCTGCCGCCCGCGCGACCGTTTCAGTCAATCCGGCAGCACGGCGCTCCGGAATCAGCACGGCATCGGCTCCGGCGGCATTGGCGGTGCGCACGATGGCGCCCAGATTATGCGGATCTTCCACACCGTCGAGCACCACCAACAGCTTGGCCTTCTGGACGACCGTGTCCAGATCGGCATACTCGACCTCAGCCCCGAAGGCGACCACGCCCTGATGCGGTTTGCCATCGGCGGCGCGATCCAGCATGTCCCGCGGTTCGAAGCGGACCGGGATGGACGCCGCGCGGCAAAGGTCGATAATCTCCTGCAGCCTGGGGCCGGCGGCGCCCTTGGCGATCAGGACACGATCCAGCGCCCGTTTGGCGCGCAAAGCTTCCCGGATTGGATGAACTCCAATGAAGAGGGACACGGGTATCAGGATAGTACGGCCAGGGAGGGCAATGCATTATTTTTCACCAATCGCGTAATTGTAGTAGGATTTGAGTATCGTGGAAGTGGCTGAGGCCCGGACAAAATCCGCCGCGCAAGACATTCCCGACAAGCTGTACTTCCGCATCGGGGAGGTGAGCCGGCTCGCCGGCGTGAAGCCGTACGTTTTGCGCTATTGGGAGACGGAGTTTCCTTCCATTTCGCCCAAAAAGTCTGGAACTGGACATCGCCTGTACCGGCGCAAGGACGTGGAGTTACTCCTCGAAATCAAACAACTCCTCTACGAGAAGCGTTTCACGATCGAAGGCGCCCGCAAAGCTCTGGAAATGCGGGTAAAACCCCGGCAGCAGAAGAGCGGGCCCGCGCCCGGCCAGCGGGAGCTTTTCCCGGCGCGTTCGGCCGATCTCTCCAGCATCCGGCAGGGCTTGCTCGAAATCCTTGCGTTCCTGAAGTAATCCTTCCCTTCTCTCATATTCACAGGGGTACGTCCGATGAGTGGATTTGGGTATCACTTCGGATGATCCGGCTCACGCGAATTAACCACCAGAATATCGTCGTCAACTCGGACCTGATCGAGCACGTCGAAAGTACGCCGGATACCGTGCTCACCTTGACCACGGCACAGAAAATCCTGGTGCTGGAAACGGTGGACGAAGTAGTGGACCGCGTAGTCGAGTTCCGGCGGAGAATCCTGCAGGGCGCTTTCTCACTTACAGAGACACGCCCAGCACTGGAATCCTAATGGCTGACCGCAACGCACCCGGGCTCAGGCCTGATTTCGCCACCATTGGCGGTCTGGTCCTGGCCTTCGGAGGGATCCTAGGCGGCCTTGTGCTCGAAGGCGGCCACCTCCACGACGTCGCGCAGATTACGGCTGCTTTCATCGTCTTGGGCGGAACGATCGGCGCCGTTCTGGTGAATACTCCGAAGCGCACCCTAATCGGAGCTGTCAAAAGGTTGAAAGATGTTTTCCTGGAAAAGCCCAGCGGCCCGGCAACCATTTTGGAGGAGATCCTCGGATATGCCGCCAAGGCGCGCAAGAACGGGATTGTATCGCTGGAGGATGATGCCGAGTCCGTTAAGAACCCGTTTCTGAAAAAGGCCCTGAATCTCGCCATTGACGGCACCGACCTGCAGGAGATACGAGCCATGATGGAAATCGAAATGGGGATCGAGGAGCATCAGGCCGAGTGCGAAGCCAAAGTCTTTGAGAGCGCCGGCGGCTATGCTCCCACCGTGGGCATTATCGGCGCCGTCATGGGCCTCATCCAGGTCATGAAGCACCTGGAAAATATCGATGAGGTTGGCCGGGGCATCGCGGTGGCCTTCGTGGCCACGGTTTATGGTGTGGGATTAGCAAATCTAATCCTCTTGCCCGCCGCCAGTAAGATCAAGGCGCGCGCCCATGAAGACGCCACTGTGAGAGAACTAATGCTGGAGGGTGTCATCGGCATCGTGGAAGGCTTGAATCCGAAGCTCATCCGCAGCAAACTGATGCCTTACGTAAAGCACGACACTACCCTCAAAGCAAACAATAGGGCCGAAGCGCCTCTGAAGTCCGCTGCCGTGGAAAATTAGATGCCGCGAAAACGCCAAGAGGCAGAAGCCGCGAATCATGAGCGCTGGTTGATCTCCTACGCGGACTTCATCACGCTTCTGTTCGCATTTTTCGTTGTGATGTTCGCGGCGGGACAGACCGACAAATCCAAAGCAAAGGAGGTCTCCGATTCCGTCAAAGAGGCGCTCGAAAAAGGTAACTTCAGCAGAAGCGTGTTTTCCATTCTGGGTGGAACCCTCGATGATAAAGGCAAGGGGCTTACACAAAAACTCGGGCCCGGAGGTCTCCGTTCGCCAAAGAAGCAAGACGAAGTCAAAGAGACCGTCGCAGAACTTCTGCCATCACTAAAGCGGCTCACGGACGATCTGCAAAGGGAGATCGCCGCCGGCAAGGTCCACCTGAGCCTGGAAGGCAGAGGCTTGGTCGTCAGTCTGAAAGAGGCTACTTTCTTCCCCTCGGGAGGGGACACCCTGGAACCGGCCACATTCGAAAGCCTGGGGAAAATTGCCGATGTGATCAAGACACTTCCCAATCCGGTTCGCCTCGAAGGTCACACCGATTCGATCCCCATTGCAAACACGCGCTTTCGGGATAACTGGGACCTGTCGGCGGCACGCGCGATCTCCACCTTGAACCTGTTCACCCGGCGATTTGGCGTCGCCCCGTCCCGCTTGGCAGTCGCCGGCTATGCCGACACCGCTCCGGTGAGCCCCAACGATGACGCCGCCGGCAGAGCCAGGAACCGCAGAGTGGATATTCTCATTCTGAATCAGCAGGGTATGGTGGCCGAGCCCGGAAAAGCGCCGAAAGCCGCCGCCGTCACCGTAGCCAAAAAATGATCACTTTAGTTGGTCAAGAACCGCTTTAGCGCCGTTCTGGCCCGCCGCCTTCTTCGACGTGCCTTCCCCCCGGCTGCTCCATGTACCTACACGCACTTCGACAATGAACGTTTTTGCGTGCTCCGGGCCCGTCTCTTTCACAATGGAATACCTGGGTTGCGGCAACTTCAATGCCTGGGCGCGTTCCTGAAGCGCGCTCTTGTAATCGGTCACCGGGTCGTGAACGTTCAACCGCTCGGGGTCGTTGGGTCCGATAATCCTGTCCACCACCAGATTCCTGGCCGGATCGATCCCTCCATCCAGGTACAAGGCGGCGATGACCGCCTCCAGCGCGTTGGCGAGCAGCGCCTTTTTGGCGCGGCCTCCGCTCATCTCTTCCCCGCGTCCCATGTGCAGAAACACCCCTAGGTCCAGGTCTTGAGCCACCTCGTGCAGGCGGGCCGCGCTCACCAGGTGCGCCTTGATTTTCGAGAGCCTGCCTTCCGGATAAGACGGGAAGCGGCGTACCAGGCATTCACTCACCAGGAACCCGAGAATCGCGTCTCCCATGAACTCGAGCTGTTCGTTATCAATGAAAGAGACATCCTGTGCGAGCTTTTTCTCAAATGAGAGCGACTTATGGGTAAGCGAGCGGACCAGGAGGTCCTTGTTGTGAAACTTATGGCCGATTAAGGCCTCAAGCACCTCCAGATCCGCGGGCATCTATGGCGTAAGAACTACGGTTTTTTGACTTCTACCTGCGTTGGAGCGGCCGAGGGCGGCTTGGCGCCGCCGGACTTCAGCTTGATCGAGTTGTTCTTTTCGGCTTGCGCAAACTGCTTCACCTGAGGATTCAAATCCGGCAGTGCCAGCACCTTGTCGATCATCGCAATCGCGTCATCCGGCTTCCCTGCATGATTGTACGCGGAGGCCAAGCGCACCATGGAGGCCTGGTCCGGCGTGGCGGAGCCCTCGACAGCCATTTTCAACTCGGCGGATGCCACATCGTATTTCTTACGCACCAGCGCGCTCAGCCCAAGGGCTTCGTGCGCGGAGGATACAAAGTCCTTCTTCGCGGCAGTCCACTGCTCGTCCGGGATATTGGGATTCGGCTTCTCGGCCTTTGCGATCAGGTCCAGCGCCGAGCGGGCGTACTTCTCCGACTTGGCCAGCTTCTCTTCCTTGTCGAGGTCGAATTCGCGGGTGCGGGACGCAATGCCGGTGGCGAGCATCAACATGGCTTGGTAGTTCTCCGGATCGGCTTCCAGGGCGCGCTCAGAGTAGATGATCATCTTTTCAAAGTTGTTCTGGGAGCGTGCCGTTTCGGCCGCGATTACCAGTGCGATCGACTTCAGCTCGGTATCGGCGAATTTCACGAGGAAATCGTCCACCGCCTTCATGCGCGAGTCGGAATCGGTCGCATTTACGATCGCCATATAGGCGTCCTGTTCTTTCTTCGATTTCAAAGTAGGCTGCTTAGGCGCCGCCTGGGTCAACGTAAGGCCGCCGATGATTGCTAGCGCACCTGCTGCTTTTAGAATGGAGCAAGATATCATGGAAATTCCGTTCCTTTAATTTAGTTCACTGCTTAGTTGTCTTCTTAAGAGCCTCGCCCGCGGCTTGCCTGGCGCCTGCGGAAGCGCCGTCCACATTGAGGACTCCCTGAAAGAATTTGGCCGCCTGCTGGTGATCTCCGGAGGCTTCGGATAGCCGCCCCAGGTACACCAGGCTCCAGGCGCGGGTTTGCCCATCCGGCTCGGATTCCAGCGCCTTCGTGAAAAGTTTTTCCGCCAGTTCAGGATCTTTTTGTAGCGCCGCGATGCGGGCAAGACCATAGTAGGCGCGCGCGTGCAAACTCTTCTGATCGGTTTCTTCCAAGACGCGCCGGTACACATTGCGCGCACCCTCAAGCTCACGGTTGCCGTAGAGCTTATCGGCCTGCTCCACGGTCTTTTCCGCTGTGCTGAGTTCCGGCGCGGCAGGTTGCACAGCCGGCGCGGATTTGCGAACCGCCCTGGTAGAGGCAAACTGCACACCGGTAAGCCGCCGGTCCTCTTTCTTCAAGTCGATGGCCGATACCAGATCCGGGAAATACAGGCGCATCGCGACCTCCTGCTTCTCATAAGCCGGCAGATGCTCCGCAAAAAATGGAGTCAGCACGAAGCCTTCCGCAAGCGCTTGCTGAACTCGCGCCGGGCCGGAAGCGCGCTCCAGCCTGCTTTCGATTGCCTTGATCAGCGACTCCGTGGTCAGGAGTAGAAAATCTGATTTGAATGCCTCATCCAGTGTGGGCGAGCCTTGTGCGAAGTCGATTAAGCCACGCTTTTTATTAATCTGTTCGCTGAACTTGATGGAGAGCGGATCCAGCAGGTAGTGCAAATAGGCGTGACGGACGTCGAAGGTTTCCGGTTCCGGGGCTGGAGCGAGAACAATGAAATATTCATCCCCATAGCTGCGCGTATGAGTCTGATTGGAAGGACCCAGCAGGTCCAAATAGATCTGGAAACGGCGACCCATGTAGCCGCTGGTCACGTTCCGCAGATACCCGTTCACCTCCAATAAGGCTCTTGTTACCGGCTCCTGATACCGTCCGATCGCCTGATCATACGAGGGCTGGACTCGCTTCCATAGGGTATCGATGTCTGCCTCACGGTGGAACCGCGCCATCAACACATCGAATCCTTCCAGCGCTACGACATCCGGTGGGACCTCGGCCGGCCGGAAGCGAACTTTGAAGCTTGGGGGACCGTCAACCGCAAGCGCGAAGGAAATGTACTGGGCAAGATCTGCTCCAGGTTCCTTCTTATAGTGCGACTTGATAAAGTTCTGCAGCTCTGATATCCCGGAAAGTTGCTTGCCTTCCAAGTGTTTACGGACTACCTCGCGCAGCGGGTGACCGGAGGCGGACGAGAGGCCTGCGTCCAGTCCGGCGGCGTTCAGGGCTGCCATGACGCTGAACAATGAAGGACTGCCGTCGAGCTGGTTCTGATCGCTCGCCAATGACCGCGTAGTGAAGAGAACGAGCGAGGCGATGAGTAAACGGATCAGCAAAATCGTCTCGATCTACCTCTAGTTTACCTTACTTCACCAGCGTGAAAACCTTCCATTCCACTCCGACCAGCAGCGACCGGCCCGGCATTCTCACCCCAAAAATCTCTTCATAAACGGTATCGCTTACGTTGCTCAGCTGGATGAACGGATGAAGTTTTCCCCGGGTGCCGGCGGCGTATAGGTCCAGCAGCGCATAGGGATCACGCGCGTATCGTTCCAGGGCTCCCAGGCGCGCCCTGGCGGCAATTCCACCGGGGAGGCTGGCTTGCCAGGAAACGATACCCGAGTGGATCGGGTAATTAAATGCGTACTTCGACTGGAATCCCGTGAGCGCATCCTGCGCACCGTGCAGTCCGGTGTATTGCACTTCGAGCACCTGGGCGCGGCCCGGATTCGCTGTGACCGATGCCTCCACGCCCGTAAACGTGAGGTGTTGGAAATTGGTGGCGCGCCAGAGGTCTCCCGCGGAGCGGCGAACAAAGTCGATGCCGTCGCGTTCGCGGCGGTGGAACACCGTG
>DATLBY010000373.1:0-10919 GCA_035526665.1 Bryobacteraceae bacterium | reverse complement strand
GGAATGGGCATCGAGCTACTGACGGAGCGACTCTCAGATCAGATCGCCGGAGTGCTGAGCTGTTGGGATCGGGTGTTGATCTTCGGCACGCTGCCCAAGATCTGCTACGCCGAGGGAATGACCTCGTACCTGTATGCCAAGCAGGTAAGGATCTTCGATTATCCGAAGTTCGCCGAGCCCTTCCGGGACCGGTTGCGCGAGAACGCCGAGCGCTTGGCGGCCGAGGCCGGGATCGAGATCGAGTTCATCCGGAAGCGCAACGTCCGGAAGGAGGATCTGGTGAAGCAGGCGCTGGCCAGACGTGGCGAGCAGCCGGGCTTGGTGTGCATATTCTCGGTGATGGAGCCTTGCTCGACCTACAAGCCCTGGCACAACAAAGCCACCGGCAAGACGTTCCTGCGGCCGGACGACGGCAAGTGCCTGCACTACTACTTCTATTTCCTCGATGAGGAGTTGGGGTTGTGCTACGTGCGAGTTCCGACTTGGCTGCCCTGCCGCCTGCAGATCTATTTCAACGGACACAACTGGCTGGCGTCCAAGCTGAAGCGCCAGAATGTTGACTACAAGTTGGTGGACAATGCCTTCGTAGAGATCGGTGATTGGAAGCGGGCGCAACAGTTGGCAAATGGGCTGGAGATGAAGCGGCTCCACGGCAGGCTGGACCAGTTCGCTCACACCTACTGCCCGATCCATCGCGACTTCGGCGTCGAGTATCACTGGAGCGTGGATCAATGCGAATATGCCACCGATGTCGTTTTCAAGCGCCAAGCGGATCTGGCGGCGATCTACGGCACGTTGACCCGCACCGCGATCCACACGGTGAAGCCGGACAACATTGCCACCTTCCTGGGTAAGAAGCTCAGCCCGCAATTTGAGGGTGAGTCCGGCAACCGGTACAACATCCGCATTGAAGGCACGCGGATCAAGCACACGATGGGACCGGTCTCATTAAAGCTCTACGACAAATTCAGCCTGATTCTACGGATCGAGACCACGGTCAACGATCTCACTTTTTTCAAGCACTACCGCGAGGTAGAACATCGCGATGGAACCAAGGAGACCAAGTGGGCGGATATGCAAAAGACCATCTACAGCCTGCCCGCCTTGCGCGAACTGCTGGAAGCGGCCAATCGCCGTTACCTGGAGTTCTTGTCGACGATCGAGGATCCGCGCAATGGCCGGGACAAGCTCGACAAGCTCTCTCAATCCGTGACTCAGGAGGGTCGCTCCTATCCCGGCTTCAACCTCTTTGACGCCGACGATGACGCCCTGTTTCAAACCATCCTCCGCGGCGAGTTCAACATCAGCGGGTTGCAAAATAAATCGCTGCGCCGCTTCCTGCCTCATCTCAACAGCGGGCAGGTCTCGCGCCTGCTCAAACGCCTGCGTCTGCATGGGCTGATCAAGAAGGTGGCGCACGGATACAAATACTACGTCACCACATTCGGCAAAGAGATTCTTGCCGCTGGCCTCAAACTCCGGGAACTGGTGATCATCCCGCAACTGGCCTACGGCCGCGTCGCCTAAGTTGCTTTTCCTGCCTGCTTCACGCAGGATCTGAATGTAGAGGTACTAATGCGAGCTTCGCTTCGACATCAAAAAAGACCACCTGCATCCCGAACGCTTCCGCCAGCACGCCTACCTGAGTGCCAATGTGACCATAGCCGATGATCCCGAGAATTTTGCCGCGCACTTCATGCGAGCCTTCGGCGGTCTTTATCCATTGGCCGCGATGGGCCATGGCGTTGCGGCGAGGAATGCTGCGGGTCAACAGAATAGTCTCGGCCAGCACCAATTCGGCTACGCTGCGTGTATTGCTAAACGGGGCATTGAACACAGGGATACCCCGTTCGCGAGCGGCCGCCAGATCGACCTGGTTGGTGCCGATGCAGAAACACCCCACGCCAGTTAGCTTGGCCGCGTGCTCAAAAATACGGGAACTGAGCTCGGTGTTGGATCGGATACCGACGAAAAACGCATCGCCGATCGACTCGATAAGATGGGATTCCGGCAGCGCTTTGCGATGATATTCAACGCCGGTGTAACCATTGGCGCGGAACGCGTGGACGGCGCTTTCATGCACGCCTTCGAGCAGCAGAATTTTGATCCTGCCTTTGTCCAGAGAAGTTTTGGTCATGAGGCCTATAGGGGCACTTCCACGAACGTCAAAATCTCCTGCAGAATGCGGTCGGTCAGATCGTGCGATCGCTGGGTAGGGGCAACCCTGTTATTAATCACCACGCGATGAGCGAAGACGGGTGTGACGAGTCTCTTGACGTCATCGGGGATGGCGAAATCGCGGCCTTCGGCGAGCGCCAACGCCTGAGTGGCACGAAAGAGGGCCTGCGCGCCGCGGGGACTCACGCCGAGCGATAGCGAATCATGATCCCGTGTTTTGGCGACGATTGCCAGCATGTAATCGATGAGCGAATCGTCCACGCGCACGCAGGGAGCAAGATTTTGCAACTGCACCACTTCGTCGCCGCTCAGCACATGGCGCAGCGCCGAGGGCGTACGGGCGGCATCGCGCAAAATCTCGCGTTCGCTGAGGGCATCCGGGTAGCCCATCCGCAGCCGCATCAGGAAGCGGTCTAATTGCGATTCCGGCAGCGGATAGGTTCCATGGTGTTCGGCGGGATTCTGCGTGGCGATCACCATAAACGGCTCTTCGAGCGGATAGGAGCGTCCGTCGATGGTGACCTGGCGCTCATTCATGGCTTCGAGCAGCGCCGATTGGGTCTTCGGCGTGGCCCGATTGATCTCGTCGCCCAGCAGAAAATTCGTAAAGATCGGCCCGGGTTTGAACTCAAATTCGGCTTTATGAGCGTTGTAGATGGTTACTCCGAGCACGTCGCTGGGCAGCATGTCGGAAGTGAATTGGAGGCGGTGAAAGGAGGAATGCACGGAGCGGGCGAGGGCATGGGCGAGGGTGGTTTTTCCAACGCCGGGCACATCTTCAATCAACAGATGCCCTTTGGCGATGAGGCAAACGAGGCTGAGCCGCACCACTTCGGCCTTGCCCCGGATCGCCAACCCCAAAACGCCTTCCAGTTCCGCGACGCGGGAGAAAGCCCGGGTAAAGGAGTAAGCGGCCGGCGGGGCTTCGATGATTTCCCGCTGGCTCATTGTCTTATCTTAACGGAATTCGAAGGTCCTTCAATCCACGTGCCTGCTTGTGATATAAACAGTCACCTATGCGTATTCTTTCTCTTTTCTGTTGTGCCGTGGTTGGCGCCATGGCCCAAAACGTTACTGTGCTCGACAACGACCAGGTGAAAGTCCTTAAAGTGACGCAAACACCGCACAATAAGACGCGACTTCACGACCACAAGATCAATCGCGTGATGATCTATCTGCAGCCCGGCCGCCAGACCATCGAATATCAGGACGGCAAGAAGACAGTCATCGAGTGGAAGGCGGGGGAAGCGAAGTGGAGTCCCGCGAGCGGCATGCACATCGCCGAAATCACCAGCAACAACCCGGTGACGATTGTGGAAGTGGAATTGAAGAAGCCGGGCAGCGGCGGAAAGATGACGACCAGCCCCATGGATCCGGTGAAGATCCATCCGCAATTCTATAAAGTGGAGATGGAGAACGACCAGGTCCGCGTGGTTCGAGCCAAGGTGGGGGGCAAAGGGAACATCCCGCTTCACGAGCACTCGTTAAATCGCGTCGTCACCTACATTTCCGATCAGGACTTCCGGATCACTTCGGCCGACGGCAAGGTGGATCTGGTAAAGCATAGCGCCGGGGACGTGAGCTGGGGCGGGAAGGCAAAGCATAAAGAGGAGAATCTCAGTTCCAAGCCGTTTGAAATTGTGATGGTGGAAATAAAGAACTGAAGCCCGTCCATGGTACTGTGGAATTTTCCATGGAGCAAAGCCGTTTGACCGCCAAAATACTGATTGTTGACGACGAGGAAGCGCAGCGCAGCGCCCTGGCGTCGATGATCGCCTCCTGGGGATTTGTTACGGAAACGGCCGCCGATGGCATGGAAGCTCTGGATAAACTGGGAAGCTTCCCGGCCAGTGTGCTGGTGACGGATCTGATGATGCCGCGAATGGATGGAAAAACTCTGCTGCGGCAGCTATCCGCACAAGGGATCCACATTCCCGCGCTGGTGTTGACCGCCTTTGGAAATCTGGAAACGGCGCTCGAAACCATTCATGATCTGGGCGCTTATTGGTTTTTGGAAAAACCGATTCAGCCGCGTGAACTGCGGCTGCTATTGGAAAGAGCGGCGGCGCAAAGCAAGCTTGCGGAACGCGCCGCGCGGCTGGAGCAGCAACTGAGCTATCAGGGGGTGCTGGGCGAGTTGGTGGGCGGCTCCAGGCCTATGCAACAGGTCTTTGCCCTGTTGAGGCAGGTAGCGCCAAGCAAGGCGGCGGTCCTGGTGACGGGCGAAAGCGGCACCGGGAAGGAGTTGGCGGCACGGGCGATCCACGCGCTGAGTACGCGGGCGGCCGGGCCCTTTGTGGCCGTGAACTGCGCGGCGCTGCCGGAGACTTTAATCGAAAGCGAGTTGTTTGGAAATGAAAAAGGAGCCTTCACCGGGGCGTTGGAGCGTCGCGCGGGATGCTTTGAACTCGCTCACAACGGAACCCTGCTGCTGGATGAAATAGGCGACATGCCGTTTCCCACGCAGGCGAAGCTGTTGCGCGTGCTGGAGGATTCGAAGGTACGCCGGCTGGGAGGCAAAGGAGAATTGCTGGTGGATGTGCGTGTAGTTGCGTCCACCAATAAGCCGCTCGAGGATTCCATTCGTAAAGGAAACTTTCGGGAAGATCTGTTTTACCGGTTGAATGTTTTTCCCATTGCACTGCCCGCTTTGCGGGAACGGAAGGAAGATATTCCGGTGCTGAGCGCCGCGCTGGTGGCGGACATGAATCGTAAGCATGGGTGCAAAGTGACCGATCTTTCCGGGCCGGTGCTGGAGAAGCTCTACCAACATTCGTGGCCGGGCAATGTCCGGGAATTGCGGAACGTGCTGGAGAGAGCGGTGATTCTGGCGGGGGAAGGGACCATTGGAGTAGTCCACCTGCCCATGCAGTTTCAGGACGGATCCCAGAAGGCGCCGGCGGCGGAAAGCGCGGGTGGTCCCGCTGTGTCCTTGCCTGTGGGCGTGACCATCGATCAAGCCGAGCGCGCGTTAATCGAGATGACGCTACTGCACACGCGCAATAACAAGACGCGGGCGGCGGAAATTTTGGGCATCAGCCTCAAAACATTGTTCAATAAATTGAAGGGCTATGGCAGTCCGGAGGCTGAAGAAGCCAGTGCCAGCTAAGATCGGACGCCCCAAGCGCCACATTCGTTGAGGCCTTTTTATGTCGCTTAAGACGCGGCTCCTGGTACTGATCGTCCTGCTGGCCACCGTGATCGTTACCGTACTTTCGGCGGTGAACTTGAACAGCCTGGTGCAGACGTGGTCTACAAGCGTACTCGAGAAATCCGACCTTGTGGCGCAGTTGGTGAAGAGTCTTGTACTGGCGCGCATCAAGGAGCGCGTGGCGGCTGTAAGACCGGTGCCGAGAACTCTGATTGACACCAAGCTGCTGTGGACAAAAATCGTCGCCGACGATGCCGAGCTGAAGAGCCTGCTGGTCACGACGATGTCGAATGCCACGATGATCGTGGAAATTGTTGTCGCCGGTGAATCGGGGGAGATTCTGGCAGGGACCAACCTCTCAAAAACAGAGGGCACGATGCGAAAGCTCCCGTCATTTTCGGACTGGAAATCGAAAGACGTAACCGGCCGGCTGGTGGAACTGACCAAAGGAAACCAGGATTATGAAGTAACCGTGCCGCTGGGAGTGCCCCAACAGCGTCTGCCGATCTTTACGATCCAGGTAGTGGTGTCGAGCGCGGTGCTGCGGGATGCGCTACTGCCGCAGGTACGATTCCTGGGGATTGTCTCTGCCGCTTCGCTGTTGATGTCCATCCTGCTGGGAGCTTTTTCCGCCAACCTCGCTTTGGGCCCATTAACGAGAATTACCAAACAGATCGACCGTATCACCAGCGGAAGCCAGAGCCCCGATGACGATGACAATGCCATGGGCAAGACGCGCGAATTGGCCATTGTGCAATCGAAGCTCAACCTCTTAGGCCAACAGATTCGCGGCGCCCAGGAGGATGTGACGCAGATGCGCAGCAACATTGAATCGATGATTGAACGCATGGACGATGCGGTGCTGTTGTTTGATAAGAACGACAAGCTCATCATGGCGGGGCCGGCGGCGGCGCGAATGCTCGACATCACCCGCCAGCAAATGCAGGGCAGGAAGCTGGACGAAATTTTTTCTCCGTTGGAGCCGCTGGGCAGCGCGATTCAACAGTCCATTCGTTTGGGAAAACCAGCGCATGATTACCTTGTTAATTTAGAGCGGGAAGCGAAACCCGCCGTGCGGCTTCTGGTTAGCGTGGAACCACTGGCGGACCGCAACGGCACGCTCATCACGCTACGCGACGCCGAGTCGCGGCGGCAGCTTGCGACTCAACTCGATATTTCCTCGCGGCTGTCGGCCATCAGCCGTCTCACCGGCGGGGTGGCGCACGAGATCAAGAATCCGCTTAATTCCATCGCTTTGCGGATGGAGTTGTTGCGCAGCCGCGTCAGCCAGCCCTGTCCCGATGCCGATGAAGAAATAAATATCATCACGCAGGAGATACGGCGTTTGGATCGGGTGGTGAAGACGTTCCTCGATTTCACCCGGCCGCTGGATCTGGCGGTGGAGGAAGTGGACGTCGCGGCGCTGGCGCGCGAGGTTACGGCGCTCGTCAGGCCGCAAGCCACGATGCAAAAGGTAAATCTTCAATTCTCGGCGGACCCGGAAAAAATCCCTATTCGCGGCGACCACGATTTGTTAAAGCAAGCTATCCTCAACGTCGTGATGAATGGCATAGAAGCGATGCGTGGCGGCGGCAATCTGATTGTCAAAACCCAACTTCAGGGAGATTATTGCTTGCTGACCATTCAGGACGACGGCCCGGGGATTCCGGAAGCGAATAAGAGCAAGGTCTTTCAGTTGTACTTTACGACGAAAGACAAAGGGTCGGGCATTGGACTGGCAATGACATTCCGGGCTGTGCAACTTCATAATGGTACAATCGACTTTACAAGCGAGGCTGGCAAAGGTACCGTATTTCGCCTGCGATTTCCAGTTTCGGCGCAGGCTGCGTGACCCGTCGTCGATCGTCAATGATGACCGGAACCAAAACCAGTTTCTGGATTTGCACCGCCTGTGTCGCGGTGCTCCTACCTTCCTGCAAGAAGAAGGCGCCTCCGGTTGTGCCTCCGGCGGCCCCCCCGGCGGTAATTCTTCCCAAGCCCAGCCCGGTAAAAAAGCCCAAGCCAACCTCCCTGCCTCCCGGTCCGAAGATCGAAACGCCGCCCGTGGGAGAACCGCCGTTCAATGTCGAAGTGAAGCCGGAGACCACAAATATTCCGCCACTCCCGGTCCCGCAGAAGAAACGCAGAAACGCGGCACGGAAGACGGAGCCAAAGTCAGCGCAGGAAGTGAAGACGGCCGAGGTCAAGCCAGAGGCGGTGGCGGAGACGCCACCAGCGGGTGCGGCCCCGCTACAGCTCTCAGGGCCGAAGCTGGTCCAGATTCTGTCGCCCGAGGAGGCGCGGGATTATGTACGCCGGCTGGATGGAGCTTTGGAACGAATTAAGAGCGGATTGGCCGTTATTCAGGGGAAGGCGTTGAATCAGGGGCAAAAGGAAGAGGCGGACCGGATCAAAAGTTTTGTAGCGCAGGCGGAGCAGGCGCGGGATCAGGATCTTGTAAGTGCCGTCAGTCTGGCTGAACGGGCTGATCTTCTCTCGCGTGATCTGCTCGAGCGCCTGCGCTAGTCAGCAGAGGAAGCTCGATCTTAGCTAATCTCTTATCTTAACTGCGCCGAGGGCAGGGCGGAGTTATTTTCAATCTCCGGGGCGAAAAGACGGACTTCCACACGGCGATTCTGCTTGCGGCCGTCGCGGGTCTTATTATCGGCGATCGGGGCTTCTTCACCAACACCTATGACGTGGATGCTACGCAGCGGCATCTTGTGGTTCAGGGTAAGATACAGGACTACGGATTCAGCGCGCTTCTGGCTCAGGGCGAGGTTGGCGCTAGCGGATCCCTGGCTATCGGTAAAGCCTTCAATTTCCAAAGCGAACTTTCGCTTGGAGAGCGCTTCTTTCGCAATTTCATCCAGGGCGGCCTTGGCGTCGGCGTCGAGGGTGCTCTTGCCAAAGGCGAAGAGGACAGCAGTAGTCTTTGTCATCTTTAGCGTGTCGAGAGCGTCAACATACGTCTTGACTTGGTTGGCGCGCTCATCGGCGTGGCTACGCGCTGCGACGGCCTGTTGCGAAGCCTGTGCGGCGGCGGATGACGCCTGGTTGGCGCGATTGCTGGCATCAGCTACGCGCTCCCCGGTCTGCTTAAGGTTGGAGTCCAGGTCGAGGACGCGCTCCTTGGTCTTCGACAGATCTGTTTCCACGGTGTCGAGGGTCTTGCCCTGATCGGTGGTCCGCTTCTCAACCTGTCCTACCCGCTGTTCGACGGGTGAAACGGTCTTGGCGACGTACTTTTTGGTGGCGCAGCCAGAGGCTGCAAGTCCGGCGACCATGGTGAAAGCGAGTGCTTTGTTTGCGGTGAAAAAATTAAGTGTCATGTCAACTCCCAGACCTATTTCCTAGACGTAAATTTAGAAATGTTCGCCGGCGGCGGCAACGCTCGGAGGGAGACGTTTCAGGGAGCCACCACCGGCAAACATGCCCGCGGGAGAGACCACGGGAAGCTGCGACTGGACAAAACCAGGAGAGTAATTATTGCCAGGAAGAAACTTTTTCCTAGCCTTTTCAGGCATAAGTTTCAAACCTGCTACCCTCAACCTTGGTTTCGGACCGCATCTGCTACAATCCCAGCAATCCGCTGGCCAAAGAAATGACCGTAGGGGAGGGAACGCTGGCGGAATCCAGTCTCCTGCTCCCGGCGGCAGCTTCCAAAGGGCCGGCCAATCGTTAAGGCTGGGGCGGGGGCACGGCCTCCGCGGCTACTTTCTCGCCCTCTTTGACGCCGGATTCCACCACCACTTCGAGGTGATTCGCTATTCCTAACTCGAGCGGCCGGCGCTCCCAGCCGCTTTCCGTCTGGACCATGGCGAATGGTTTCTGGCCGCGCACGCGGACGACGCACTCGACCGGTACGATCACTGCGTCGGACTCGCGTTCGACGACAATGTCCGCACTCGCCGTGAGGTCTGGAATCACTTGTTCGTTGGACCCTTCCAACTCGAGACGTACCGGAATCTCCCGGACGTAGGACGCGCGTTGTCCCGCAGCGCGGGTCACGGCGCCGAGACCAATCACTCGCGCCGGGATCTCAATATCGGGAAAGGCGTCAAAGTGAACCCGAGCGCTCAATCCACTCTTCACCTGTTCGGCATCCACCTGGTTTACCGAGCCATCCACGTAGAGCGACGCCGGATCCACAACCTCTCCAAATACCTGGCCGGGACCCACCTGATCACCTTCACGCATCTCCGTGAACTCCGTTCCCCGATAGTTGCGCCGTAACACTACAATGCCGTCCATAGGAGCGCGGCTCACCATTTGCTCGGCATTCCTTTCGGCGTTCTTCAGCTCATTCTGCGCCTGGATGACATCGATTTCCGAACGCCTTATGGAGGCACGCTCAGAGATGTCCATGTAGGGCAGCTCGGTGAGAATCTGTTGATAGCGCGCCTGTGCCTCCTCCAGATTCATGCGGAAGTGTTCCACCTGAATCTGTGAGCGTGCCGGAGCGGTGCGCAAATCCAAGGCCGCTTTCTCCGTCACTCCTTTCGCCGCGCGGATACGCTGCATCGCCTGGACGCGCCTCAAGTCGAGGTTCGCGCGCAGGCGCCGAATTCCGGCTTCCTGTTGCAGGACGCTGGAACGGAAATCGTCCAGCCGCAAGAGCATATGCTGGCGGTCAAACTCCGCCACCACCTGGCCTCGCTTCACCGCAATTCCGGGCGCGGCGAGGCGCTGGAGAGTCAGCGTGTGACCACCGCCGTCACTCCGCGAACCGCGCATTTTCGGCGCCGTGAGGTATTGACGGTGGGATGCGGTGGTGGATCCGGTGATACGCAGTGTACGTTCCACGGCCCCCATCCGGGCGGTGGCCATGCGCACCGGCGCCGCTACGGGTGCTTTCGGTTGTCCGGCACGGAACTGCCATACCCCGATGGCGATCAACACAATCGCCAGACCACCCCATCGCCAAGGCGCGGGCGGCTCTTCGCGGACGACGGGCTCAGGCCGCGCTGGCAGTTGTTTATATGCCAAACTCATTTGTATCTATTATCGCTCGAAACGCAAGAAGCAATAAGGGGCAAGCGCAGCTAGCGGATGACCTTGAGCCGGATATTCCGAAACTCCACCTGCATTCCGGGTCCGCGATGAAGCTGCAGCGCGAGGATGCCGCTCATCTTCGAGTTTTCCTTCAACGCCGCGGAGAGCAGGCCGTTGACACGAATTTCGATGCGCTCTCCATCGGCTAGTATTTCGTAGTCGTTCCAGTCCTTGGGCTTTACGACCTTTTCCGCTTTGTCTTTCCAGCCGTTGACGAGAAGGCCGCGAGTGCCCTTTTCATCGTAAATGCTGCCCCAATAATTTCCCTCGGCCATATCCGCCTGAAGGCCCTTCACTACCCACTTGGGCAGTTCCTCACTGCGAAACTGAATTCCGCTGTTGTGATTGCGCAGCCTGATTTGAGCGCGGAAGATGAAGTCGCCGAACTCGCGCTTCCTGTAGATGAGGAACGTGTTGCCCTCGAGTTCAATGCCATCGGTATTTCCCACCAGCGTCTTATCCACGACTTTCCAGAGTCGCGGATCGCCGTCCCAACCGTCGAGATTCGTGCCGTTGAAAAGAAGTTGGAAGCCCT
>DATLBY010000372.1:0-5547 GCA_035526665.1 Bryobacteraceae bacterium | reverse complement strand
TGCGGTGCACCATGCTGAAGATCGAGTAGAGTTCGTTGTTGTACTTGATGACCATACCTGGCCGTATCTGTGTTGCTTGCATGTTGGAACTACCATTTTAGCAGTTCGGTCCTAGCTGCCCAAAAACGGGGACAAAAAGGGGGGACAAAAAGGGGGACAATTCCAACTGGTCCATTTAACCCGCCCCCCCCGGAGCCCCGTGCCTAACCTCAGTAGACACTCAGCCATCCTTCCTCTCGATCCCGGAAAAGATATTTCGTCCGGGCTTTATATGATGCATACTGGATACGTCAAACATTCCGCCGCGACAGAAATCCCGGGAAGGGCCCTTATCCATTCTCCTTCGGTGGGTATGTGCTTAAAGCTCGCTCGTAAGCGCGATCGTCCGGTTCCTGCACAAGCTTCGTACCGACCTTTGCCTGCAGATCGCTGTTCGATCTCCCACCTACCGGGTTCACGGAGCCGTCGAACCAAAGCCGCCCGAGGGATTGCATGACGCCAAAAATTCCTAATCCGGCCATGCTGGATCTTGCGCGTCGGCTGCTTGACTACGAATCCGCGAGGACTGGTCCCCAGGAAGGCGCCTCTGCCGTTTTCCAAGTCGGCGAGAAGCTACGCCGTCCTCTCAGTGGACTCGCGGGAACAGCAGGGTTCCGTTCACTCGTCGCCCGGGCGCTCACGCTGGCAAAGGCCAACGTTCCAGCGCTGAGCGGCGTACAGATAAATCCGGACGGCTCCTTAGATGGATTTTCTGCCTTAGGTGATCGGGGCCAGGCCGCTGAGGCAGCCGTCATGCTCATTGCCCAGCTACTGGCGCTGCTGGTCGTCTTTATCGGCGAAGGTCTGGTGCTGAATCTGGTACTCGATGTCTGGCCCGATCTACCCGTCTCGGAACACCGTACCTTGGAGAAAAAGTAATTATGACCTCACAACAAAAAGTGAGAATCAACAAATTGTCGACTGGGGTGCGGGGCCTGGATGAGATTCTTGGCGGCGGCCTGCCGGAGTTTTCCTTTAACATCATCGCGGGCGCCCCCGGATGCGGTAAAACCACGCTGGCGCATCAATTCGTTTTCGCCAATGCTACACCGGCGCGGCCGGCGCTCTACTTCACTGTCCTTGGGGAGCCCGCGATAAAGATGCTGCGCTACCAGCAGCAGTATTCGTTCTTCGACCTTTCCAGGCTGAACACCAGCATCCGATTTATCAATCTGAGCCAGGTCCTGGTCGATCGGGGACTGACGGGCATACTCGAAGAAATCGCCAAAGAGGTCGAGGCCGCCAACCCCGCCACGGTAGTAGTCGACTCCTTCCGAACCGTGGTTCGCAAGGCCGGCCACCACGAATTGGAAATACAAGCGTTCGTGCAGAACCTCGGACTGTTACTGACCAGTTGGGAGGCCACAACTTTTCTCATTGGGGAATATGCCGAGTCGGAGATGCGCGATAATCCGGTGTTTACCGTCGCCGATGGCCTCTTCTGGCTTTATCAGACGGTGGAACGAAATTCCGTTGTGCGAAAGCTTCAAGTCATGAAACTGCGCGGCCAGGCGTCTGTCCCCGGAATGCATACGTTCCGTATCACCGACGCCGGCCTGCAGGCCTTCTCGCGTACCTTGGGGTTGGCTGGCCGGAAGAGTAAGGTGCCCGGCGCCAAGCGCCTTTCCATGGGCAATCCCGAGCTGGATGAGATGTTGGGCGGGGGCATCCCCGAAGGCGACAGTCTTCTGATCGCAGGTTCGGCCGGGACCGGGAAATCGCTTTTGGCAACCCAATTTATCGCTGCCGGCATACGCGAGCGACAGCCCGGGATCGTGGCCGTCTTTGAAGAACGCCCGGATGAATACGTAGCGCGGGCCGGCAGCTTTGGCCTTGATCTTGAGACACCGATTAAGGAAGGAAAGCTTCGGGTCATCTACCTCCGGCCGCTGGACCTTTCCGTGGACGAAACCATGCAGGAGATACTGGACGCCATCAAGGAGACCCACGCCAAACGACTGGTAATCGACTCGCTCGCCGGTTTTGAAATGGCCCTGGCTCCTGGCTTCCGTGCCGATTTTCGCGAATCCCTCTACCGCATGATCTACGCGTTGACTGGAATTGGTGTCACCATATTAAGTACCGTTGAAATGGATGAGTCCTTCACTGGTCTACTCTTCAGCACCTATTCCGTATCGTTCCTCACGGACGATATTATTCGGCTTCGCTACGCCGAGATTGAGGGTCAGCTTCGGAGGCTGCTGCTGGTTGTCAAGATGCGCGGCGGCGCTCACAGCAGAGACATAAGGGAATACGAGATCACTGCGAAGGGAGTGGCCATAGGGGAACGCCTCACGGACTACGATCACCTGATCACCGGAATCCCAACGCGGGTAGAGCGGCGGGGCAAAGAGACGGTAAATCCTGAGTGAACCGCCGTTAGATAAAAGCAGATGGATGACAGCGTAACAGCCGCGGCAAAGCGGGAAGTCGACATCCCGGATATTTTTCAGGCTCTCGCAGAGTTTTCGCCCATGCCCATGGCTGCGGTCGAAGGGGCGGGCCACATCCTGCGTTATGTCAACCCGGTGTTTTGCCTGCTCACCGGTAGAAGCCGGGAAAAATTGATTGGAAACCCGCTCTGCGGCATCGTGCCGGCAAACGACGAATGTCTGCCGCTGCTGGATCGCGTGTACGCCAC
The DNA here is from genome assembly GCA_035526665.1 of Bryobacteraceae bacterium. Taxonomy (GTDB): domain Bacteria; phylum Acidobacteriota; class Terriglobia; order Bryobacterales; family Bryobacteraceae; genus DATLBY01. Next base: position 2,867 of record DATLBY010000372.1, on the reverse strand, counting down.
CGGGCAGGCCGAAACATTCACTGGGCAGGAAGACGCTACGGCTCATCCTTTGTACTGGTCTTATGCTATGTGGCCGGTTCTCGTGCCGGAGTGGGGTATTACTGCCATCATCCTTCAGGTAACGGAGACGGCACATTTTCATCAGCAGGCCGCCGCCATGAACCAGGCGTTGATGCTGGCTTCCGTACGCCAGCACCAACTCGCGGAAGAAGCCGAAATCCTAAACGAGCAGTTGCGGCGCGCCAATGAAGATCTGAAACAATTCGCCTTCGCAGCCAGCCATGATCTCCAGGAGCCTTTGCGCATGATTACCAGTTATTCCCAGCTCCTTCTCAAGGGCTACCGAGGCCAGCTCGAGGGCGAGCCGCAGGTCTGTGTGGATTTCATAACCAAAGGCGCCCTACATATGAGGGAGTTGCTTACCGACCTGCTTTCTTATGCCGAGGCTGGTCTGGACCGGGGGGAAGCGGCGGGGCACGTCGATCTCAACGAGGTTTTGGAAAAGGTGCAACAAAACCTCGAATCGACCATCCAGGAGAGTTCGGCTGTTGTTACCGCCCAGCATCTGCCGGATGTCGTGGGCCAGCAGGCGCACCTTGTGCAGTTGTTCCAGAACCTGATCGGGAATGCGATCAAGTACCGTGGAGAAAAGTCGCCGCACATTCATATCTCGGCCGGCCAGCATAACGGAGCCTGGCGTTTCGCGGTAGCCGATAATGGCATCGGAATCTCTCCCGAACACCATAAGAAGGTATTTGGCGTGTTTAAGCGGCTTCATGGGCCCAAGATCCCGGGAACCGGCATGGGCCTCGCCATCTGTCAGCGGGTGGTAGAGCGTTATGGTGGAACTATCTGGGTCGAATCGCAGTTGGACCAGGGATCGACCTTTTATTTCACCCTGCCGGCGACCGGTCGAAACCGATGAGCAGCCGGCCGGTGGCGCGACCGTTTCACGTTCTGCTGGTAGAAGACAACGAGGGCGACATCTATCTTTTCCGCCAGGCGTTGCAAGCTGCGGGACTCGATGTCCACTTGACGATCCTCGAGGATGGTCTGGAGGCGATCGCCTTTGCCCGGCGCGAGGGAAAGTTTGCCGGCAGTTCCGTGCCCGACCTGGCGGTGCTCGATTTGAACCTGCCCAGAGTCGGCGGCATTGAAGTTCTGGAGGCTTTCCGTCGCATCAAGGATTTTGAGCGTGTGCCGGTATTCATCATGACCTCCTCGGCGCAACCGCGCGAACAGGCCAGGGCAATGGAATTAGCGGTCGAGCGATTCATCACAAAGCCGCCGGACTTGGACGATTTCCTGCAAATCGGTTATGCCGTAAAAGAGGTTTTGCTCAAAAACACGCCCTCGCTGCCTGCCTAGCTCCAGGAGGAAAATGGGGAAAATGGGAAAATGAATGGGAAAATGGGAAAATGGGAAAATGGGGACAGTTCCAAGTGGTACATTTGTTTTCCCCTGCCAACCCTTAGATGCCCCCTCCTTTCCATGGCACAAACACCTTCTCTCGCCAGCATTTGCAGGCCTCAGTTAACTCTTGGGCTTCCGGACATCCAACCGGTTTCCTTCCCGGATCTCATCACTGCCTCGTTTCAGGATAGTGTCTCCTTCCTGTAATCCCGGGCTGTGCACTTCCACCAGATCGCCTACAGCCGCGCCGCGCTTCACGTTGACCCACTCCGCTTTACCCTGTTTCACTCGAATCACAAACGTGCGCTCAGTGGTGGTCACGATGCTCGTGGAAGGAACGAATAGCGAAGCACCTCGATTGCGAATCGGCCACATGACCGTGGGGTACATGCCGGGAGCTAACCGCCCGCGGGGATTGAGAACATCCAATTCCACGGCCATCGACCGCGTCTTCGTATCGAGGGCATTTGCAGGTCTGGCCACCACTCCAACGAACGTCTCGCCGGGATAGGCGGGTACGGTGAATGGAACCTTCGCGCCTTTGCTGATCCCGCCGACGTTCACCTCGGGCAGAGACACCACCAGCCGGAGCCGCGAGGTCTGCTGGAGTTGAAACATCGCGACCGACGAGCCTGCGCCCGCCGGTCCAACCAGCGCGCCAGGGTGAATATTTCTTTGTGTAATCACGCCCGAAAAAGGTGCAGTTACCTGCAGGTAGTCCTCAATCTCTTTCAATGCGAGCTCGGCCTCCTGGGCTGCCTGAATCGAACTTTCCGTGGCGAGTACCTGCGCGCGAGCCGCCTCTACCGCCTGCTCCGCCTGGATCAATTCGTTCCCGGCAATCACGCCCGGAGTTGCCGACGCGCTCTTCAGCCGCTCATAGGTGCTCTTGGCTCCCACCAGCTTGGCTTGCGCCTCCGCCCGGTGTGATTCACTCGTCCGGACCTTGGCCGCGGCCTCGGCACGCTGCGCCTTAAATTCCGGAGCGACGATGGCGGCCAGCAGTTGTCCCTGCTTCACAAAACTCCCCCGGTCCACCAGGACACTTCGGACGAAACCGTTGATCTTGGCGTAGATGGGGACATCCAGGTATGGCAGGAACTCCCCCGGCAGCGGTATCTTCCGGACCTGATCTTGCGCTACCACTTTCACCACGTCAATCGGCTGCGCCATCAAGGAATGGGTGCCGGAGAGCAGTGCGTACACGAAATACTTTAGAGTTTCATTTGCCATCATAGTATCTACTCCCCGGATCATCCGGATAGATGGAAGGAGAACGCTGTACGCTGTGTCCCTGAACTATCGCATAGACGGAAGGCAGCACCGTAAGAGTTGCCGCGGTAGCTAACGCCAGGCCGCCGATGACCGCTCTGCCAAGCGGCGCCGACTGTTCCCCGCCGTCTCCCCAACCCAGCGCCATGGGTGTCATGCCGGCGATCATGGCGGCGGCCGTC
>DATLBY010000371.1:0-7241 GCA_035526665.1 Bryobacteraceae bacterium | reverse complement strand
CCAAAAACGCGCCGGCATGTCCGACAACGGAACCCGCTTCATTCTACGGTTCACGAGCTTCCCGGAGGGAGCCCGGCTCTTTTCACCCAATTTGATTGCAGGTTCGAGTGCGCTGCAGGCAACGCGGGCAGGCGATTTCGGTGGTCCCGTCAGTGCCGGTCAATATGCAGCCTCCGCGCAGGGAACCCTGGTGCTCGGCAGAGTAATGGGAAGCGCTGCCGCAGGCTCGGGCGGGAGTCCCCTGACGGGTTCGGACTTCGGCACCGTGGGAGAGATTGCGCTGGCCAATGGCTCTGGGAGCGTAGTTTATGAAGTGCTCGATTCCAATCCGGCGATCAGCGAAAGTGCGCAAATTCCGGTCTTTCTGGGTTTCGTTCCCACGCGCGACGGCCGGGTAATCACCACCGGGCGCGAAGTCCAGTTTGCGCCAATTTCGAATTCGCCGCTCGCCTCGCCGGACGCGCCTATCCCTCGCTTCGCCGGAGGTCCGGCGCCCACCGATTGCAACCTGCAGGGCGATTGCAGCGGGGCTTATCTTCCACGCCTGGTGGTAGATCCCCCGGCGATTCTATTCAACCCGGTCGCGGGGATTGGCTATCAACTTCGTTATGTCTCGGTGGATAACGCCGGTGGCGGCGCTCTGCTTTGGAGCGCCAAAGTGGATTACAAATCGGGCTCCAATTGGATTCGCCTGAATAACACGTCTGGTGTGGGAGGCGGCGTCATTCCGGTGGAAGTGCTGGCGCAGAATCTTCCCGCGCCGGGGACATACCAGGCGACTCTTACGGTGGATGCGGGAGTGCAGGCGGGCGTGGTCACGATCCCCATAACCGTGAACGTGGCGGCTGCGCCTCTGCCACCTCGGCCGGCTGTATCCATCACCAGTGTGACGAACGCAGCCACCTTCGCAGCCGGACCCCTGGTGCGCGGCTCGCTCGGTACATTGAGAGGCGCCAATCTTGCGGGTGAGAACCTTTCGCTGAAGTTTGATGGCTCGCCGGCGCGGATTCTTTACAGCAGCCCGGCGCAGATTAATTTTCAAGTACCCGTGGAAGTGGCAAATCGAACGTCTTCGCAAGTGGTGGTTTCGGTAAACGGAATCGCAAGCGCGCCCATGACGGTAACTCTGGCAGAGGCATCCCCGGGTATTTTCAATCCAGGTATTTTGAATCAGGACAATACCGTGGACAGTGCAACCAATCCGGCTCAGGTGGGAAGTGTAGTGCAGCTCTTCGCCACTGGCCTGCTTCCACCGGAAGGCGGCAAGGTGGAAGTAAAGCTGCACGACCGGATTTTGACGCCGCTTTATGCGGCTGTGGTGCCGGGCATTCCGGGGCTGCAACAGGTGAATGTGCTGGTTCCCGGCGACCTGCCTACCATGACCACCGAGGTCCTCGTCTGTAATATCACCGGCGCGCAGAGACTTTGCAGTCCACCGGTGAAGATCTCACTGCGCCAATAGCGTCAACGCCAGGAGGTAGGCTTGGTGGAAGTTTCCGATCAACTCGCGAAGATCTTATCCATGCGCGTTGCCAGATCTTTCAGACCTTCCGGCGAGTTCGCGCCCGGCTGTTCCGCAATTCCCCAACCTTTGTAGCCGACGTCATCGAGCGCCTTCATCACGACCGGCCAATCATTGTCGCCCTCCAGGTAGGGAACGCCGAAGCCTGACCCCGGACCTGTCTTATCGCGTTTGGCGCGGCTGTACTCCTTGATGTGCAGCTTCAGAATTCTCTTTCCAAGGATGTGGATCCACTGTTCCGGCCAGCCGTAGGTGATGACGTTGCCGATATCGAAGTGCCAGCCGATGGCATTGCTCTTGAATTCGTCGATGTAACGCGCGGCCTCGAGCGGGCTTAGCAGAAACTGATTCCAGACGTTCTCGACGGCGATCTTGACTCCGAGTTCCTGCGCCAGCGGCAGCGCCTTGCGAATTTCTGCCTGCGAACGCGTGTAGGCTTCGTCGTAAGCGACACTCTTGTTCACCACGGCAGGCACCAAAAGAACGGAGGTGGCGCCATACGCTTTGGCATCGCGCAGCGCCTGCTGCAGTCCTTGCAATCCCTCTTCGCGAACCGCCGGATTGGGATCCGATAGCGGTTTCTTCCAGTGGGTTCCGCAACACACGCTGGCGGCGGTCAACCCGGTGGCTTTTAGGGCCGCCAGGACTTCGGCCTGATTCATGTGGCTCACCGGCTCCACTCCGTCAAAGCCAGCGGCTTTAATGGCCTCGAACTTGGCCATTACGGGTCCGCTGAGCTTGACCGTATCGTACATAATGGCTTTGCGGATGTCGCGTGTCTTGCCTGAGGCGGACGGAATGGCAAGCGAGCCGGCGGCGGCCAGCAGGCTACCGGCGAAATGGCGGCGATTGAGAGGATTGGTCACGGCAATCTATCTTATCGCGATCCTGAGCCGGACGCTTCACCTGGGCGCGTGAATAGTGTATTATGGAGAATTGCGGCACGTCTAGCGTGACCCTCCTGGTGTGTGCTTCCTCGGATAGCCCTACCGGATTAACTCAAAAATACTAGAGGCTTCTATGTACGCAGTCATTGCAACCGGTGGAAAGCAGTACCGCGTCGCTCCCGGCGACAAGATCCGGGTAGATACCATTTCGGCGGAAGTCGGATCGGTAATCGAGTTCGGCGGCCTACTCGCGGCGACTAACGCCGGGGGCGACCTGCTGATGCCCGGAAATTTAGCCGGTGCCAAGGTGCTCGCGACGGTCTCCGAGCACGGGCGCGGCGAAAAGATTATCGTCTTTAAATTCAAGAGAAAGAAACAGTACCGGCGCACTCAGGGACATCGTCAGAACTACACCCAACTGACGGTTACCGACGTCCAGCTGTAGGAGTTCACAAATGGCGCATAAAAAAGGCCTCGGCAGTTCAAAAAACGGGCGCGATTCTAATGCTCAGCGCCTTGGCATCAAGGCATTCGGCGGGGAAGTCGTCACTGGCGGGTCGATCCTGGTCCGGCAGCGCGGTACGAAGTATAAACCCGGCGAAAACGTTGGTTTAGGCAAGGACGACACGCTTTTTGCCCGTGTTAACGGTGTCGTCGAGTTCCGTGACCGCGGCCGCTGGGGTAAGTTCATCAGTATCAAAACAGAGCTCTAATTCCTTCGGCTGTAAGCAATTCCCGAGGCCGCCCGCACCTTGCCGCGCGGCCTTTTCCTTTTCTGATATCCCCTCACCCCCATGTTTATCGATGAAGTACGTATAAAAGTAAAAGCAGGCGACGGCGGCAATGGCTGTCTGGCGTTCCGGCGTGAAAAATTCGTTCCTAGAGGCGGCCCCAGCGGCGGCGACGGCGGGCGGGGCGGCGATGTGCTAATGGTGGCGGACACGCATCACAACACACTGCTCCATTTCCGGTTCAATCCGGAGCACAGCGGCGAACGGGGACGACACGGTGAGGGAAGCAACCGCAAAGGCCGCGATGGCGAAGGCGTCGAGTTGCCGGTTCCAGTTGGAACCATCGTCTATGATGCCGATACGGGCGAGCAGTTGTTCGACTTTACCGAGGCAGGCCAGAGTTTTCTGGTAGCCAAAGGGGGACGAGGCGGACGCGGCAATGCTCGTTTTGCCACCTCGACCCACCAGGCGCCCACAGAGCATGAAGACGGCAAACCCGGTGACGACAAACACCTTCGCCTGGAATTGAAGCTGCTGGCCGACGTAGGACTAGTGGGCTTTCCGAACGCCGGGAAGTCGACCCTGATCTCCCGTATATCCGCGGCCAAACCCAAAATCGCGGACTACCCATTTACGACACTCGAACCCAATCTGGGCGTAGTCCGGACGCAGGACGATCGCAGTTTTGTGGTAGCTGATATCCCCGGGCTTATTGAAGGCGCCCATCTGGGACATGGCCTGGGAATCCAGTTTCTACGGCACATTGAGCGGACGCGCCTGCTTGTGCACCTGGTAGACATTTCGGAATCGACGGGCCGCGACCCGGTACACGATTTCGACGTGATCATGGAGGAGCTGGCTAACTTCAGTGATGATCTCGTGAAAAAGCCCATGGTGCTGGTCGCCACGAAAATAGACGTAGCCCAGGATCCGGCGAGGTTGGAGTCCCTTCGCGAGCTGGCGGCTACCCGGGACCTGCCCTTCCTGGAGATTTCGAGCGTTGTGGGAACTGGTTTGGATAAACTAGTGGCGGTGATGGCGGCCAAGGTGCTCGAACCGCAAACCGAGACTGTTAAAAACTAGGTAGAAATAGAAAAGGCCCCGGATCTCTCCGGGGCCTTTTCCTTTGCAGAAGAGCCGTTTACCAGCCGGAAGCGGACACCAGCGCCACCGGCGAGATGGTCCGGTTCTGTGCGAAGAATTTCTGTTGAGAAAGGTTTTTGTAGACATTCCCCGCCACGCCGGCTGCTACCGGTCCGTTGATGGGCCGGCCGCCTGTGAGCAGGACCACCACCGCTAGTTTCTTCCCCTGCACGTCGTTGAACGATCCGAACCAGCCCAGATGAGTGGGTGTCCGGCTGTCGGTGCAGGTGCCCGTTTTACCGAAAATGGGCTCATTTGGATCGTAGTTGGCACGCCGGGCGGTGCCGTACTCTACCGCGCCCATCATGCCGGGTTTCAGATCCGGAATCGATTGTTGGATAGCCAGGTGCCGTTTCACTCTGGGTACAAAGCGCTCCGCCTCGGCTGATGTTTTAGGATATTGCAGGTAGTAAAGCGTACCCCCATTCGCCACGGACGAAACCAGAGCTGTCAACTGGAGCGGCGTCAAGGCGATCCCTTCTCCAAAGCTGGTCATCATCCCCATTCCGCCATTCTTCGGAGGGGCGTCGGGCAACACGCCTGGCTGTTCAGCCTCGATATTCAGACCCGCTTTCTCACCCAAGCCGAACAGGCGCGCGTAATAGTTCACTTTTTCGAAGCCCAGCTTCACGCCGACGTTGGCGAAATAGTTGTTGTTCGAGTGCGCCAGTGCATTCGTCAGATTCATGCTGGTTCGCCCGTACAAACGCATGCCGGTACTGCGATCGATAATGCCTTCGCTCAAGCCAGCCAAGGCAGCGACAATTTTAATAGTGGAGCAGGGTTGAAAGCCCGTTTTGAAGGCGGTTTTCTGATTCACGATCGAAAGTATTCTGCCAGTGCTCGGATCGGCTACCACGACGGTTCCATTGTAAGGACCGAGAGCCTCCACGGCCGCCCGCCGGACTACCAGGTCCTCGCCATCGACATTGTCGCCAATCGTGGAATCGGCGAAGGTCGGCTCCAGCCACGGGCCAGAGGCGACATGTACGTCCGGACCAGCCTGGCTTCGGCTACGCTTAATTTTTCTTAACTTGTATTTGCCAGCTTTTGCGGGTTTTGTCGCCGGCTTAGCCACCGACACGCGCGCGTACTTCTTCGAGTTCTTGCTTTTAGCAGTTTTCGCCGGCATTGCTGTGGCGGCGAGGCAAAGGGCGACGATCACCGTAGACATACGGGCGAAGGACGAGTGGCGCATCGAGTCTCTCATGCTTATGTGTTAGGAGCTACAACTTAGTATCTTTTCCTACTATATACCGGGTGCAACATTTTTTACACAGTTTGTTTCGTTTCCGTGTAGATTTTATCGGCAGTATGTCCCTTAAGCTGCAGTCCATCCTCCGTCGATCGGAATCACCGCGCCATTCATGAACGCCGATTCATCCGCCGCGAGATAGAGGGCCAGATGCGCGATTTCGACCGGCTTTCCCAAACGCCCAATCGGCTGCCGCTGATTCAGTTGCTCGCGTACCGTGTCTTTCTCATGCTTGTGATACTTTTCCAGATAGCCTTCCACGAAAGGCGTGTCGACGGTGGCCGGGCAGATACAGTTCACACGAAACTGAGTGGGGTATTCCACTGCCAGCTGACGAGTCATAGCAATGACTGCTCCCTTAGTGGCGCAATAGGCAAAACGTTTCTTGACTCCGATCAAGCCGGCGACGGAACCGATGTTGACCATGTTTCCATGGGACTTTATCAGGCCGGGGATGGCGTGTTTCGTCACCAGGAACGTGCCTTCCACATTAACGCGGAAGAGGTGCTGAAAATCGGGCAGTTCGGTCTCTTCGACCCCTCCCACGAGACCAATCCCTGCATTGTTTACCAAAATATCGAGACGGCTTAAACCTTGAAAAATGGCCTTCACTGAGGACTCGTTCGTGATGTCGCACTCGATAGCCGAAGCTCGGGGCAACTCAAGCGCGAGCGCTTCAGCACGTTTCTTGTCTATGTCCGCAATAATTATTGATGCTCCGGCATCGGTAAAGACGCGGCTGATCGCCTCTCCGATTCCACTAGCTCCCCCGGTTACCATTGCCGTCTTGCCGTCGAGTCGAAAAAAGGTCTGCATCTTTCTGATTATAAAGTAAATTTAAGGAGGTCTCAAACAAAAAGGCCGGTCCGCCCCGGAAAGGGGACAAACCGGCCCGATCCGCCAGCCTTGAGCGTAGGTCAGAAGGTCAAACGCAGACTGACTTGGGCCCGGCGCACACTGGTTCCGTCGGGACTGGCCGCCGTCGAGCTGCCGGTTCCGTAGGAAGCGATGGGCGTAAGGGTTGTGCCGCTGAGGCTGTATTCGGCTGTGCGGCGGCTGGTGTCATATGGCGTATTGAAGACGTTGAACGCCTCAAATTGAAGGTAGCCTGTTACCCGTTCGGTGAAAGGCAGTTTCTTGGAAAGGCGGGCATCCACGCGGTAAATCTGGTCCAGATCCAGGTTGCTGACTGGTTGGAAGGGCACTCGGCTAAAGCCGCCGGCAAGCCCGTTCAGCGAACCTGCCACCAAGGTGCCGGTGAAGGCGTTCCCACTCACATTCGTCGTGGAATTGCGCGGCGGCGCCGACTGCAGCGCCGTAAGCTGGCTAAGCTGCCAGTTATTGATCAAATAGCGCGCAAAAGCGCTCGTGCTGTGCACGAAAGTAGGGCTCCAGATGAAACTGACCCCGGCGCGATGCCGCACATCATTAATGGCAGATCCCTTCTCTGACCGGAAGTCGCCGTTGGCGTAGCTGGTCGGGGTAGCTCCAAAAAAAATGTTGTTGTCCGCCGAGCTCTGATTCAGATCGATGGCGTGCGACCAGGTGTAGGAGGCGGAAGCCTGAAATCCCTTCGAGTACCGTTTGTTTACCTGAATGGCCAATCCGTTGTAGTAACTCATCCCCGGATTCTCGATCTGAGAGATACGGCGATAGCGGGAATCGGGTCTTGGCAGTCGGTAAGTCGGAGTGGTGTAGGTATC
>DATLBY010000370.1:0-6409 GCA_035526665.1 Bryobacteraceae bacterium | reverse complement strand
CGGCAACGTCAAGCCAGGCGCGAAGGCGGTGAACGCCCAGGCGGCCATTGCGATCCCCGTTCCGGACCAGCAGGGAGGCGTTCGCGCCGTGGTCGGGATCGCTTTCCAGGAGGAGCGCGAATTCACCAGCGCCGAGATTGCCCAGTTTACGGCAGCCGCCTCGAGCCTGCCCGTGTGACTTGCAGCGGGTCTAAAAGCTGAACCGCAGCGCGCACTGGATCTGACGCGCCGCTTTCGCTGAGAAAATGCGGCCAAACGTGATTGGCTGGTCCGCATACCGCTCCGGGAGATCGAACTGGGTGTGGTTAGCGACGTTGAATCCCTCTACATCCAGCGACAGCGATGCCCGTTCGCCCAACGCGAAGCGGCGCGACACGGCCATGTCGATGGAAAACAGGCCAGGGCCAGTTAGAACATTTCGCCCCGCCGATCCAAAGTGATATGGAGCCGGTATACCGAATGCCGAAGTATCGAACCACTGCGCCGGCCCCTTATTAGAAAGAGCCGGGCTGTGCAGCAGGTCGGGGCGGTCGAGTCCAAAGATTCCACCCGAGTTGCCCGTATTGCTGTTGTCGAATCGTAAATAGGGCGTGAAGGGCTGGCCCGACTGGGCGGCGAGCAGACCCCGCAGTTCCAGTCCGCGCAGTAGCATGTTGCGGCCCGGCACCGCGTAGACCGCGGCGCTGGTGAAGCGGTGACGCGTGTCAAAACTCGAAAGGCCGCGCTCGGAGCGGTAATCGCGGCTGTTCTGGGGAAAATTCTTATCCGGTTTCGTCCCCAGGAATGCGGAGGTATCGTCGATGGACTTGGAAAGCGTGTACGAGGCCTGAAAGGCAACTCCACGGGTAAAGCGGCGGTTGACCAATGCCTGCAAAGACTGGTAGCTGGAATTCGCTCCGCTCTCGGTGAAGAAAATCCCACTGTAGCTCGGCAGCGGACGCCGCAATGCAACGGCCCCGGGCCCCGGTAAGGCCTGATTCAGATCCCGGGAACGAAGCAGGTGCGTGCCTTTTGAGCCGGCGTACGAAAGGCTCACGCTGCTAGAGTCGCCGGATGGCACGTCCAGCCCGAAGCTCCAGTCCTGAAGATAGCCGGTGGTGAGGCCGGGACTCAATGTATTCGGCGAGGGAGGCGGCGTGATCCCGCGGTCCTCCGGGAACGGGTTGTCTAGCGTCAGCAAACCGGCCTTGGTCGGGAAATACGCGCGCACGTTGAAATAGGGAGGGTTGAAGTAAAGCGACGTGTTTGTCACCAGCATGCCGGCGTCATAATACACACCGTAGCCGCCGCGCATCACGATATGCTTTGCGGGCGTCCAGGCAAACCCCACGCGAGGAGCGAAATTGTTCTTGTCCGGGTAGATTCCTGCCCGGGGAATGCCGTTTGTTCCCACATTCACGATGGCATTTGTCTTGAGGTCGAGGATTGCCATTCGATCATAGGGATCGGTAGGTGGACTGTTGAACTCATAACGTAGACCGGTGTGGATGGTCAGGTTCCGGGCGGCCTTCCAGTCGTCCTGCACGTACGCGTTATAGGCCGTGGTCCGCAGCGACTGCCGGTTATCGAAGTGGGCCTGGATCCCAAATGACGGGTAACCCTGCAGCAGATCGCCAATGCCGGAACCTGTAATCGCGCCGGAAAAACTCAACAAACCCCGGGCGAAGTAGTCGAGAGATCCGTTCATGCGCAGATTGCGCACCTCGGCGCCGAGCCGCAATGCGTGCGCGCCTCTGACGGTCGAAAACCCTTCCACAATTTGATAAGTGTCGGTGTACCGCCGGATCGGCAGTTGCGTTTGGTCGCCCACCAAAGAAAAGCCGGACACGTTGATTTGGGGAAAGCCGAAATCCTGAGGCCGTACATTCAGCCAGCTGACGCCCCATAGCCCGCCGGCATTGGTCCGGTAGTTTTCCGGCAGCACGCGCCGGAAAGACTGGTTGAAGCCAATGCGAAGGGAGTTCAGCGTATTGGCGCTAAGCACCCGCTGGTAGTGGAGCATGGCATTGTGGCCGGTGTTCGTTACATAGTTTCCAAATCCGGGCACGTCACTGGAATCGTGCGTGAAAGGCTCGAACAGGTCCTGATTGCCGAAGCTATACCGCGCGGTGAAGAGATTGCGCTCGCTGGCGTGATGGTCCACGCGCGCGTTCACGTGCGAGGCGGTTTCGCGCAGAACCGGTTGCGCCAGGTAGTTGCCCGCCTCTCCGGGAAGATTGGGCAGAGGAAAAAGATTCAGAATCTGAAGTCCCACGCGCGACACGCGGGCAGGCGCAATGGACGACCGTTGCGCCAATGTGGGAACGGTCGCCAGCCGGGTTAGTCCGCGGTGTTCCCAGAATCTGTCGTAATTTCCGTAGAAAAACGTCCGGTTGTGCCGTAGCGGGCCTCCCGCACCAGCGCCCGACTGATTTCTATGGAATTGAGGCTTGGATGAACCGTCAAAAAAATTTCTGGCATCCAGCGCGCGATTGCGCAGGTACGAGTACACGTCTCCGTGCCAGGCATTGCTGCCGCTGCGAGTGATCACGTTCACCTGACCGCCCGCGCTGCGTCCGTACTCGGCGTTGTAGGTTCCGGTGACGACCTTGAATTCCTTGATTGAATCCACGGCAGGCTGCAGCGTGTAGGTGTTTTCGTACTGGTCGTTGTTATCTACTCCATCCAGCAGGAAATTGTTGAACTCCTCACGGCCGCCGCGAACATGCATGGAAAACCTTCCGCGGCTCGACAATTCGGAATCCTGTACCGGAAGCTGAACCCCTGGGGAAAGCAGAGCGAGCCGCAGAAAGTCCCGCCGGTTGAGAGGCAGCGATTCGATCGCCTTGCGGTCGAGCACGGAACCAAGCTCTGAGCTATCGGAGGACAGCCTGGCAATGTTTGCCGCTACCTCCACGGACGTGTTCTGGCGGGCGATCGCCAGTTCCATGTCCAGCCGTGTATGGGCATCTACGTTGACGGCAACGTTAATCACACTGGATTCAAACCCCTGCACAGATGCGGTGATCCGGTAAAGCGCCGGAGGCAATCCGGCTGCCCGGTAAAGGCCAGTGCGGTCTGCTGTCACCTGCCGATCCACACCATTGGCGTCGGAAATCTTAAGAGTCGCGCCTGCGATCGGCTTGTGATCGGGATCGAGCACATAGCCCGAAAGCGCGCCCGTGGTGACCTGGGCATTGAGCGTTGCCCGGCTCGACGCCAGTGTGAGCATTGCAGCGGCGCAGAGCCGGGTGAATATTGTCATCTTTTACAGGCCCGGCTTGGAATTCGCACCGATGGTGAAGTCCAGTGTTTTCTTATCCTTGGCCGCTACGGTGAACTCAGACTGTTGCCGTCCGTAGCGCTCATGCCAGACTTCCAGCGTGTACTTTCCAGGGGGGAGTCCGGCGATGGTGAATGTCCCGTCGGTTCCGGTAACAGCAAAGAAGGGATGCCGCACCACGCCAAGATAGGCCCTCATCCATGGGTGAATGTTGCACTTGATCGGAATCATCACCTCCTGGCGGTCGAAGGTCTTAGGCTTTGGGCTGCCCTTCGGAGGCTGTGATTCATTCCATTCCGGATTCTGCTCGGGAAGGGGATGAATATTGTGATTTGTTTCGTCGCTATTGCGGAACTCGACGGTCTGGCCGATGACAGCGCCCGCAACGTGCGGTTTGTAAACGCAGCCCTGTTGGTCCACTACCAGGGCGGTCGCAGGTGCGGCCCATTTTCCTTCTGGAACTCCTTCCTTCACCCATACGAAAGCATTGGCCAGAGTGGCATTGCCATTGACAATCACCTCTTCTGAAGCGGTGGGCGTCGGGTGCGCTTTGAGGCACGCCGGGTTGGCGGACATATCGATTTCGCGCATTGCCGGCTTGTCGCCCGCAAAAGCAACCTTTCCAGTCACAGTGGCGCCGTTTTCCGTATCTGCCTTTAGACCCGGAGCGCTTGACGGCGCCGGGGCCTTGCTGGCATCCTCACCAGATCGGCCGCAGCCGCCAATGACCAGCCCGGCGGCGAGGACCGCCAGGACGGAGCCGCTTCTCAAAGTTTGTCGCAAGTTGATTCCTCCAAATAACTATCTTCGCAAACCCGAAAAATGGCCCGGCTGGATCATCCACGCGGATCAGGCCGCATCAAGGGCATACTAGAGAAGATCTATGTTAGACGGATGGTGGCTTCCGCCCGCTATTTCACGCCACGCAGTGGCGCACGACGTGCAATTCGTCCGCACACTCATCGCTGCCGCGGTCATCTTCGTCCTGGCGCAATGCTCTCTCGCGGCAATCACATGGCGTTTCCGTGCCCGTGCAAACCACGAATCCAACGCGGTGCCCCCGATCAGCAGCCGGGCAGAGATGTTTTGGACGGCGGCGACCATGGCGCTCTTCCTGGGGCTGCTGGCCCTGGGCGCACGAACCTGGGGCGCCATTCAGTTCACGGCGGCATCTCCCGAGGCAGAAACCATCGAGGTTTTGGGACGCCAATTCGCTTGGAGCTTTCGCTACGCCGGCCCGGACGGGCACTTCGGGAGAACCAACATCCGTTCTGTTAATGACGCCAATGACAATCCCTTTGGACTGGATGGACAGGATCCGGCAGGCCGCGATGACATTGTGAGCGCGACGCTCCGGCTCCCCGCCGGCAGGCAAGTCAGCCTGATACTCATCTCCCGCGACGTCATTCACAGCTTCTTCATCCGGGAACTGCGTATGAAACAGGATCTGGTGCCCGGCATGCGAATTCCGCTACATGTGCAAGCCGATCGTCCGGGAACCTATGAAGTGCCCTGCGCGGAACTGTGCGGCCTGGGACACCATCAAATGCGCACGACAGTCATCGTAATGCCACCAGACGACTTCGATGCATGGAAACGGGGGCAGATTCACTAAGTGCGCCGCTACCTGTTCAGCACAAACCACCGAATCGTGGGGCTGCAATACTTCTGGCTGTCGTTAATTGCGGTCCTGATTGGCATCGCTCTTTCCATGCTGATGCGCTTCCATCTGGTATTCCCGGCCGTCAGAGTGGGCTGGCTGCAGACGCTGTGGCCAACCGGAGCGCCGGATGGTGTGATGACTCCCGAGCTGTACCTGTCGCTGATGACCATGCACGGCACCATCATGGTGTTCTTCGTGCTTTCGGTGGCGCCGCAGAGCGCATTTGGGAACTATTTTTTACCGCTCCAGATCGGCGCCCGGAATATGGCTTTCCCCGTTTTGAGCGGAATCTCCTTCTGGCTTACGCTGCTTTCATTTTTCATCTTGCTGACGGCATTTTTTGTGCCCGGAGGGGCGCCGCTATCGGGCTGGACCGCTTACCCTCCTCTGAGCGCACTAGGGCCGGTCTCCGGCCCGGGGCAGGGCGCCGGACAAACTCTCTGGATTCTGAGCATCGCCATGTTCTGTGTGGCGTCCATCCTGGGGGCCGTCAACTTTATCGCGACTATTTTGAACAGACGCAGGCCAGGCCTCGGCATGATGAGTTTGCCTCTGACCTGCTGGGCCTGGTTTGTCACGTCCATTCTGAGTTTGCTGGGCTTTTCCGTGCTGCTCGCGGCGGGCACGCTGTTGCTGCTGGACCGTTCCGCCGGCACGAGCTTCTTTGTTCCGGGTGGCCTGCTGGTGAACGATCGTGTGATCGCCCACCGGGGCGGCTCCCCTTTGCTGTGGCAGCATCTGTTCTGGTTCTTCGGGCACCCCGAGGTTTATATCGCTATTTTGCCGGGGATGGGCCTCATTTCCGAGGTTTTATCCACCTTTTCGCGCAAGCCGATTTTTGGCCGCCGGGCCATGATCGTGGCGCTTTTTGCCATTGGCTTTCTAGGTCTCATGGTCTGGGGACACCATATGTTCACCAGCGGAATGAGTCCTTATTCTTCCATCGCATTCTCCGTTTTAACGATGACGATTGGCGTTCCTTCGGCCATTAAGACATTCAACTGGTTGGCGACCCTATGGGGCGGCCGGATCGAGCTGACAACGGCCATGCTGTTCGCACTGGGATTTGTTTCCATATTCGTGACCGGCGGCCTGAGCGGCATCTTCCTCGGTCAACCCGTGCTGGACCTGTATTTGCACGACACCTACTTCGTGGTTGCACACTTTCATCTGGTGATGGGAGTGGCATCGATTTTCGGCATATTCGCCGCCTCGTTTTACTGGTTTCCCCTTATGTTTGGCCGGTGTTTAAATGAAGCCCTGGGAAAAATCCATTTCTTCGCCACCGCTGCAGGAGCTTATGCACTCTTTCTGCCGATGCATCTGGCGGGCATGGCGGGTAATCCGCGGCGCTATCCCGACTTTACGAATTTTGAATTTCTCTCGTCGCTCCTCTCTCTGCATCAGTTCATGACCGGCGCGGCGTTCTTCACCGCGTGGGCCCAGATTATTTTCATCGTAAATATAGTTTGGACGTTATGGCG
>DATLBY010000369.1:0-4299 GCA_035526665.1 Bryobacteraceae bacterium | reverse complement strand
TTAAGGAGCATTAATATACATGTTGGAAGAGACTCTCACCGAGAACCAGCCAAGAACGCAATCGCGCCCGGAGCATCGCGAAGGATCCGTGGCGCGCAGCATTGAACAACAGACGGCGAAGCTACCATCAGACACCTTTCTTTGGGCGGCAGTAGGATCCATGGGCCTCTCCCTAGCGCTCGAGTTGATGGGCGAAGAAAAGAAAGCGAACTTTGTAGGCCATTGGGCGCCGACTCTACTGATTTTTGGTTTGTACAATAAGATGGTAAAGCTGCACGGATCGGATGGAGCGTAGAATCCGATTGCTGCTGCTTCCACTGGGGCGCAGCAGCAACACCGGCGCCTGGTGTTTCCGCTGGTTAATTTAGAATCCGGCTACAGCAATATTGATTTGATCACCTTGCCGTGGACATCAGTCAAACGAAAATGGCGTCCCTGATATTTGTAAGTCAGGCGGGTGTGATCAATGCCGAGACAGTGCAAGATGGTGGCTTGCAGGTCATGGACATGGACAGGGTCTTTGATGACGTTATACCCGTAGTCATCGGTCTCCCCCACGCTGAAGCCCGGCTTTACGCCACCGCCGGCCAGCCAGATAGTGAAGCAGCGCGGATGGTGATCGCGTCCATACTCCGTTGCGGTTAACCGGCCCTGGCAATAGACGGTGCGGCCGAATTCTCCGCCCCACACGACCAGAGTGTCGTCCAACATGCCACGCTGCTTCAGATCGAGAATCAGAGCGGCGGAGGCCTGATCGGTCTCCAGGCAGCGCTTGGGTAAGTCCTGCGGCAATTTGCCGTGATGGTCCCAATCGCGGTGAAACAGTTGGATAAATCGTACGCCCCGTTCGGCCAGGCGCCGCGCCAGCAGGCAATTGGCTGCAAAAGTACCGGGCTTGGCCGCATCCGGACCATACAACTTGAGCACGTGCTGGGGTTCTTTGGAGAGGTCCGTCAGCTCGGGCACGGACGTTTGCATCCGGTAGGCCATCTCGTATTGCGACACTCGCGTTCCAATTTCGGGATCTCCCAGCTGATCCAGCTTAATGCGGTTCATCTGTCCGAGTGTGTCGAGGAAATGCCGCCTGTCCTCCGGCGTGAATCCCTTCGGATTGGAAAGATACAACACGGGATCACCGACCGAACGGAACTTTACACCCTGGTAACGGCTGGGAAGAAAGCCGCTTCCCCAGAGGCGGTCGTAGAGCGGCTGACCTCCACCGCCGGCGCCGGGCGAAATCATCACCACGAAACCCGGCAGATCTTCCGTCTCGCTTCCGATTCCGTATGAGAGCCAGGAGCCGATGCTGGGCCGTCCTGCAATCTGCGATCCGGTCTGCAAAAAAGTCACAGCGGGATCGTGGTTGATTGCTTCCGTGTGCATCGACTTGATGAACGTCAGTTGATCGGCGATTTTGGCGGTGTGCGGCAGCAGCTCGCTGACCCAGGCGCCCGACTTCCCCTGCTGCGCGAATTGAAATCTGGACGGTACAACCGGAAAGCTGGATTGCGTGGCTGACATGCCGGTGAGCCGCTGTCCGTTGCGGATGGACTCGGGCAGATCGTTGCCTTGAAACTCGGTGAGGCGGGGCTTGTAATCGAACAGTTCCATCTGCGACGGCCCGCCGGACTGAAAAAGATAGATGACGCGCTTGGCCTTGGCAGGAAAGTGAGGCAGCCCAGGCAAGCCGCCGTGTACCGCCGCGTTCAGATCGCACCCGAGCAAAGTCGCCAGGGCAGCCACGCCTATCCCGCTTGCGCTTTGGCCAAAGAAGTGGCGGCGAGTCATATACAGCCCGCATCCATCGTGAATCTTCATGCTCGTCTACTCCTTGGTGACTGTCTCATCCAGGTTAAGCAGCACGCTTGCCAAGGCTGTATAGGGCGCTAGCTCTTTTGCCTGCAGTCCAGGATTTCGGGGAGAGTCGCCTTGACTGACGAAGTCCACGGCCGCTTTCTCGTCGCCCGCATAGCGGGCCTGGAAACGAGCCAGCGCTTCCTGCAATACTTTCCGCTCCGCAGGACCCGGCTCACGCGCCAGCACCAGCTGAACCGCATACGTAATCCGCTCATCGGGACGGCTGCCGCCCTCCAGCAGCACACGCTCCGCCAATTTCCGGGCAGCCTCCAGGAAAGTGACATCATTCATTAAATTCAGAGCCTGCAGAGGAGTGTTCGTTCTGGTCTCGCGTACCGTGCAGGTTTCCCGGTTGGGCGAATCGAAGTTCACCATAAACGGAGGAGCCACCGTTCGTTTCCAATATGTATACAGACTCCGGCGATATAATCCTTCGCCTTTATCCACCTCGTAGCCTTTCCCACCCGCCAGTTCCTGCCATAATCCTGCCGGCTGATACGGCTTCACGGATGGACCGCCCACTTGATTCACCAGCAGACCCGAAACGGCGAGTGCCTGATCGCGAATCATGTCGGGTCCGAGGCGCAAGCGCGGACCACGCGCCAGCAGGCGGTTTTCAGGATCTTTTTGCAGCAGATCTCCGCTTGCCTTGGAAGACTGGCGGTAAGTGGCACTCATCACGATCGTTTTCTGGAGAGCTTTGAGGTTCCAGCCATTCCCCTGGAACTCCAGTGCGAGCCAATCGAGCAGTTCGGGATGAATCGGCCACTCTCCCTGCGATCCAAAATCGTCCACCGTTTTGACCAGCCCGGTCCCGAAGTACATCTGCCAATAGCGATTGACGGCCACGCGGGCGGTGAGGGGATTGCTGGAACTCACAAGCCATCGGGCCAGGGCAAGGCGGTTCGCCGCTGAACCGGCAGGCAGTGGCGGGAGGACCGCGGGCACTCCCGGCGTAACTCGCTCGCCCGGATTATCATATGCACCGCGCTTCAGCACAAACGTTTCGCGCGGCGCCGGTGCATCCTGCATCACCATGACTGTGGGAATTGTTTCGAGGAAGCTGGCGCGCTCGGCGCGTGCCTTTAAAAGCTCCTGGCGTGCAGCGCGGATTTCCGGCGGCGCAAACTTCTCGACGAAGCAGTGCGCCAGCTTATCAGCCTCGGCGCCGCTCCTGGCGGCAGGCGGAATGGCGGCCAGTTCGCGGAGTGGCTTACGGAGGGGAACGATGGCGGCCTGATTCGGGGTAAGAGCAATGTTATACACACGGACATCGTCGATGGAGCCCTGGAACCGCAATCCGCCTCCCGCACCGATGCGGAAAGGCGCCTTCGAGCTGATAGGCCACATGAGCTCATCAAACAGGATCTTCATCTCCTGTTGTTTTCCGTCGATGTACATGCGCACGCCCGAGGCCTTACGCTTACCGTCGTAGGTCACCAGGACGTGCTGCCAGCTGTTCAGTCTTAGCGGCTTGGCGGTTTCCACCCGCATTCCCAAATCGGTCCAGCGGAAAATTACGTGCAGCCGGAGTTTACCTTCCATCAGGTACAGTCCATGTCCGGTCCCCTCCAGATAATCGTCTGAGTGAGACAGGATCGCGCCTTTGGGAGATTCGGGATGGATCCAGGCGGCAAACGTAAACGGATCCTGGTAATTGAAATTTACCCGGTCGCCCGATGTTTCCACGAAGCGTTTCCCGTCGAAGCGAGGCGCCTTACCCACAGGGCCGTCGACCGTGGAAAGCTGGCAGCTTGGCTGGCTGGAATCGCAGCCGGCTACACTTTGCGCAGCCGCATCGTCCAGACCCGCATGGAGCACCAGCCCTGCGTCAACGTTCCAGTCGGCGGTCTGGGATGGCAGCACGTTCCTCTCCCACTCTGATTGCGCTTGCTTCAATCGTGGACCAAGGCGGGCGTACTGCTGTTCCTGCCGGGTGACGTTTTGATCGAGTTCCCGCAGGCGCTGCTGCTGCGCGGGAGTGGGCGCCTTGATTACCGGATCTTCGTTGCCGAAGTTATAAACGTTCCCTTTTTCAGCCACGCTGTTGAAGAAAGCGAACAGGCGATAAAAATCTTTCTGCGCGATCGGATCGTATTTGTGATCGTGACAACGAGCGCAGCCGACCGTTAGGCCGAGCCACACATTGGAGGTCGTTTCGGCGCGATCAGCCACATACTCCACACGAAATTCTTCGGGGACGATGCCGCCCTCGGCGCTGGTCCGATGATTGCGGTGGAAGGCCGTCGCGATGCGCTGGTCCAGCGTTGGATTCGGCAAAAGATCACCCGCAAGCTGCTCCACTGTGAACTGGTCGAAAGGCATGTTTTTATCGAATGCCTGAATCACCCACTCACGCCAGCGCCACATGTCCCGCGGGCCGTCGCTCTGATATCCGTTCGTGTCCGCATAGCGCGCCGCCTCCATCCAACGGAAGGCCAT
>DATLBY010000368.1:0-7888 GCA_035526665.1 Bryobacteraceae bacterium | reverse complement strand
CTCTCCAGTGGAGGGCAGGCCGGGTCTGCTCATCCGCGATTCCTACGGGTACTCGGATGCGACGCTCATCATTCCGCCTGTCCTGGTAGAGTGCTTAGGCTGCTTTGACGGCCAGCAGACGGCGCTCGATCTGCGCGCCGTGCTGGTTCGCGTCACCTGGGAGCTGGATGTCAGTCAATTGGAAGAGCACCTGAAGGATACTTTGAACCGCGCGGGCTTTCTCGAGAATGAAGCCTACGAGCAGATGAAGCTGCAGCGGCAGCGGGAGTTCGCGGAGGCTCCTGTGCGTCTTCCCGCGCACGCTGGCTCCGGTTATCCGGGCGAGGCCGGCGAACTGAGCGAGACACTGTCCGAGTATATGCAAGGGGGACCTCCGGCGTCCGCGGAACGCTTGATTGGAATTGCGGCGCCGCATGTGAGTCCTTTCGGCGGCTGGGAATGCTATCGGGACGCCTACAGCGCGCTCACTCCCGATTACCGTGATCGCACGTTCGTCGTTCTTGGCACTTCTCACTACGGCGAGCCGGATCGCTTCGGTTTGACGCGCAAAAATTTCATTACACCCTTTGGGGAAGCCGCCACCGACCTAGCGCTGGTAGACCGTCTGGCAATTCAGCCGGCTGCGTTGATGGAGGATTACTGCCACTCAGTAGAGCACTCCATCGAGTTTCAAATTCTGTTTCTGCAGCATCTCTTCGGTCCCAAAGTAAGGACTCTTCCGATTCTGTGCGGCTCTTTTGCGCGCAGCATCGCCGCGGGCACGTTGCCCGAAGACAACGATGAGGTGAAACGCTTTCTGGGCGAGCTCGCGGAGATTGCCGCCGCCCGGGAGGATCTGATCTGGGTACTCGGCATCGACATGGCGCATATGGGACGCCGCTATGGAGATCCGTTTACCGCTACCGTCGAGACCGGCGAGATGCTGGCCGCCGGTGCGCGCGACAAGGATCGGATTGCGCGCATCAATGCCGCGGACCCTGACGGATTTTGGGATCTTGTCCGCGAGAACCATGACGATCTCAAATGGTGCGGATCCGCTCCGGCGTACACCTTCCTGAAGGCCGTACCGGGCTCGCGGGGTACGCTGCGCCGGTATCAACAGTGGAACATTGACGACCAGAGCGTGGTCAGCTTCGGAGCGCTGGCCTTCAGCGCCTAAACGTTACTTGACGACGGCCGCCATCCAATAGCCCGGACGGGTGCGGATGTTCAAATTTCTGCGCTGCACTTCCACGTGAATCTGATGGAAGCCGCCGTCTTCCTTGTTGTCGGGATTGTAGGTGACGATGTACTGATTGTGAATCTCGCGGCCAATTTCGGACACGGCACGCTCCAGGTCGCGCTGGCTCACGAAGGGAATCTCCCGTCCGCCGGTATACTTTGTGAAAACCTCCACGGGGTTATCCACGAAGATCGCTTTGGCTGCCCGGAAGATCTCGGTAATCATGGGGGCGAAGTTGGCCCCGTATCCTTGTGTGCCCGTCATCTGGGCGGCGGCCGTGGGCGTCTGCGGTACTCCCGCCGGCATGTGGCGGGCGGTGGACGGAATCGGGTCCGGACGGGGATACTCCGGTTTGGCGGTGAACTCCGTATACAAGCGCGACATGTTCAAAGCGTAGACCAGGACATCTTCCATTTGGGTGGCGGTCAACGCTTCGCGAACATGCGCCTCGCTTGATTTATCGCGCGATTCGCTGATCAGCAGCACCACTCTCCGGCGCTCTTTCGGACGGCTGCGCAGCATGCGAACAGATTCCACTACCGCGTCGATCATCCGGCTGCTGGAACTGCCGGGGCGCATTTTTTTCAACGACTCCTGGATCTTGTTAGTGTCGGACGTGAAATCCTGCAGCTTCTCAATCCGGTGATCGAAGGCAACAATCGCGACTTCGCCCTGGTCACCCGCCACCAGCGTTTCCAGCAGGTTTCCAATGCGCTGGATCTTCGGAATGACAGACTCCACCTTTGCATCCGATTGGATGGCTACGACCAGTGAAATTGGAGCCGCGGTTTCGTGCACTTCAATGTTCTGCAGTTTGCCGTTATCGAAAAGGCGGAACTCACTGGGCTTGATGCCGGTGATGTAAGAGCCGTCCTTGTCGGTGACGGTGGTTGGCGCCTCCACCACATTCACCCGGACCGGAATGGTGAACTCCCGGTTGTCCTGAGCCACAGCCATCAGGGTCAAAAGCAGCAATGTTCCGGCGGCTATCTGGGGAGTGCGGGAGCTGGGCATGGAAGTAGGACGCTATTCTTCTGATGGGAGTTTCGAGTTGATGCCATGTTCCGTATTTCCGTGAAGTAATTCCACTACGTGTGGCACCAAATCCACAATCAGGTCGAGCGAGTCGACCGCGCCCGCGGGAGAGCCGGGCAGATTCACTATGAGCGAGAGGCCCCGCGTGCCGGCCACCCCGCGCGATAAAATGGATTTGGGAGTCGCGCGGCGGCCCTCCATGCGGATGCACTCGGCAATTCCTGGGATTTCACGCTCTATAACCCCGAGCGTCGCTTCCGGCGTGACGTCCCGGGCAGCGATTCCGGTGCCTCCTGTTGTGAAGATCACATCCACATCGCCGGAGTCGGCAAGAGCCGCGATGCGCTGCGCGATGCGATCCACTTCATCCGGCACCACCGCGGCGGTCACCTGCCAGCCTAGTGCTTGCAACCGCTCGCCTACCGCCGGACCGGAAGCATCCCTGCGTGTGCCGGCATCCACCGAGTCGCTCACAGTAATCACAGCCGCCCGCAACGTCATCTTTGATAGTTCCCACTCTTCCCGCCGGTCTTCTCCAGCAGGAAGAGCTCCTGAATTTCAATCGATTTATCCAGCGCCTTGGTCATGTCGTACACCGTGAGAGCGGCGACGGCCGCGGCGGTCAATGCTTCCATCTCCACGCCGGTCGGACCCGTAGTGGCCGCCGTCGCGATAATGCGCACGCCTCTCTTCTCCACCCGCAGGTCCACATCGGCGTGCGAAAGCATCAAAGGATGGCACATCGGAATCAACTCCGAGGTCTTCTTGGAGGCGGTGATGCCGGCAATCCGCGCCACCTCCAGCGGATTGCCCTTGGGGTTTTCCGGCAGCCGCCGCAGAATCGACGGCCGGATCTTTACAAACGCCTGCGCCTTGGCCGTCCGCTTAGTGTCTGCCTTGGCCGAGACATCCACCATGCGAGCACTGCCTTTCTCGTCAAAGTGAGATAGCTTCTTCATTTCACCAGCACTCGCATGAGTTCTCCGCCATTCCACGATTCACGGTCGTGCTCCGCCACCAGAAAAGCATTCGCCCTCGCCAGCGCCGCCACGTCGCTCGATCCTTGCCAGCGAACCGGCGTCAGGCGGGAACCATCGGCGCTGAGGCTGGCCGGCAGAAACCGCGTCAACCCGGGCTTGTGGCGGAAGGGCTCCGTCAAACGCGCGTACACCAGGGGCAAACCTGGCTCCTTCTCTCCCGTCAGCAGTTGCACGGCGGCTTTGGCAAAAAGTTCAAACGTCACCATCGTCGACGCGGGATTCCCGGGCAACCCAAAGAACCATTTTCCGCGAGCCTTCCCGAAGACCAACGGCTGTCCCGGCTGGATGAGCACGCGATCGAAAAAAAATTCCGCGCCCAGATCAGACAGCACCTTTTCCACGATGTCATACTTTCCAGCTGACACGCCTCCGGATAGCAACAAAAGGTCCGCCTCCAGCCCGCGCTCAATCAGGTCCCGTGTCGCGCCCACTTCATCGCGCGCTACTGGTAGCATCTGCGGGAGCCCGCCCGCGCTTCTCACCTGGACCGCGAGAGAATACGCGTTGGAGTTGCGGATCTGATGATCCAGCACAGCCCCTCCTTCCACGATCTCGTCTCCCGTAGCGAGGATTGCGACTCTGGGCCTCTTCCAT
Organism: Bryobacteraceae bacterium; assembly: GCA_035526665.1. Taxonomy (GTDB): domain Bacteria; phylum Acidobacteriota; class Terriglobia; order Bryobacterales; family Bryobacteraceae; genus DATLBY01. The sequence continues at coordinate 3,997 of DATLBY010000368.1, read as the reverse complement.
ACAGCTACTTCAGCCTGGCCCACCGTCGCTAGCATCGCTACATGCGCGAACCCGATTCTTTGTCCCGCGGACAGGACGGCCGCGCCGGCCAGGCACTCGGAGCCTTTGGGATTGAGGAACTCACCCGGCTCGGGCGCGCGCTCGGAGAAAATGAGTTCGCCTTCCCGGCGCGTGTGCTCGATCATAATAACGGCATCGGCTCCAGCAGGAAGCGGCGCTCCCGTCATGATCTCGACACACTCGCCTCTACGAACTTCCCGGGTGTAGACATTGCCCGCGCGCACCTCGCCCACCAGCTGCGCCGAACCCGGAAAATCTCCGGCGTGCACCGCAAAGCCGTCGCGCACGGATCGCGTTAGTGGCGGGTAATCCCGGTCCGCCGTCACTTCTTCGGCCAGGACGCGGCCGGCACACTCCGCCAGCGGCACGGTTTCCCGGATGGACGGAGCACACCCCTGCACTTGGCGGAGCACACACTCTCGGGCCTGTTCGAAATTCAGTGTTGGCATTTGCGCCGGGTAACCTCAGCTTAGCAGGATGTTCGTGTGATCCTTGTTAGTCTGACGTCCAAGTAGCTGAAAGTACACCCTAAGAGACTCTGGATTGCAGTTTCTTAATGCATGCGATACTCGGTTCATGCCGCACCGTCTGACCCTCGCGCAGATGATCGAGTGCATCGGCCGAAGGCAGCTCTCGCCCGTGGAACTGGTGGATGCGCATCTGGCGCAAATTGATAAGCATAACCCCCAAGTGAATGCGTTCGTAATGCAATTTGCCACGCAGGCGCGAGGGGCTGCCCGCCAAGCGGAGAGGGAAGGGCCGTCAGGCCGGCTGCACGGAATCCCGCTGACCATCAAGGACAGCTTTGATATGGCCGGATTGCCGACCCTGTGCGGCAGCCAATTTCGCCTGCACCACCGGGCGCCCAGGGATTCGGCGGCCGTGCGGAGGCTCCAATCCGCCGGGGCGATCATATTAGGCAAAACCAACTGCCCGGAATTTCTCGCGAATTACGAGAGCGACAACTACATCACTGGCCGAACCAACAATCCGTGGAACCTGGACTATACGCCGGGCGGATCCAGCGGCGGGGAGTCGGCTGCAATCGCTGCGTTCTGCTCTGCCGGAGGGATTGGCAGCGATGGCGGAGGGTCCATCCGAGTCCCGGCTCATTTCACTGGAATCGCGGGCTTGAAACCCACTCCAGGCCGTGTTTCGGCGGCCGGTCACTTTCCGGAGATCAGCCACCCAGGCGGTCTTCTGGGCGTGGCAGGCCCCATGGCGAGGACCGCGCGGGATGTCAAAATTCTGTTTGAAGTGCTGGCCGGTTATGACATCCGCGATCCGTTCTCCGCTCCCGTTCCACTGCGGGAGCCGGATCTCACGGCGCTGCGCGTGGGCGTCATGGAAAGTTTGCTGAATGCGCCGGTGCAGGAGCCGCTGAAAGCCGCTGTTGTCAAAGCCGCGGGACTGCTGGCCGACATGGGAATTCCCGCGGACGAATTTGTTCCAAGAAATATCGGCAGAGCTCCGGCACTGTGGTGGTTTTTCTTTGCTCAGCTCCCCGCTCCATTTACCCGGCAATTGCTGGACGGACAAGAAAGCAAGGCCCATTGGACCGGTACCGAACTGCTCCGCATGGTGGATCAAGATCAGGAGATCAGCGGCAAAACCGTTGTGGAGAATCTTGGCGCCCGGGACAAGATGCGGATATCGCTACTGTCACAAATGGAGGAGTTTCCCGTTCTCCTGCTGCCGCCCTGCGGAGTGTCGGCCTTCCGGCACCGGGAGCGCGGTTGGCCCGCCCGTGGCGGCGAAATTGGATTGCTGGAGGCAATGACGCAGGTGACTGTTTTTAATCTTTTTGGCATGCCGGGTCTGGTCATCCCGATGATGCTGGGGGACAATGGACTCCCCATCGGGGTCCAACTGGTGGGCCGCCCGTATTCGGAAGAGCTGCTGCTCGACCTCGCGATTCGCATGGAAGAGGCTCGCGGGCCCCTCCCCGGACCTCCCGGGTATTGAGGATAAGATTGCAGTATGCGGTTTTTTGCCTTACTATTCGCCTGCATCTTGAGCGCCGCGGACCAGCCCGCCAAGGTTTTCCCCCTGGCCTACGATCAGCACGATTTGGCGAATGGACTCCGGCTGGTCACCATACCCACGGACTATCCAAACGTGGTTGCCCTGTACATTGTGGTGCAGACCGGCTCGCGCAATGAAGTGGAGCCAGGAAAAAGCGGGTTTGCTCACCTCTTCGAACATATGATGTTCCGAGGCACTAAAAATATCCCGGCCGCCAAATACGAAGAAATTTTGAAGGAGGCCGGAGCCGCTTCCAACGCTTCCACCAGCGACGATCTGACGGTCTATCACATCACCTTCTCCAAAGAGGATCTCGAGACGATGCTGCGCATCGAGGCCGATCGCTTTCAACATCTGGAATACACGCCCGCGGCCTTCAAGACCGAGACACTCGCGGTGCTCGGCGAGTACAACAAGAATAGTTCGTCACCCATGCGCAAGCTGGACGAGGTGATGCGGAATACGGCCTTCGATTCTCACACCTACAAGCACACCACCATGGGTTTCCTTGAGGACGTGAAGAATATGCCCAATCTTTACGACTACAGCCGCGAGTTCTTCGAGCGCTATTACAAGCCGGAATACACGACGATTCTGGTTGTCGGCGATGTAAAGACGCCGGCAGTGAAATCACTGGTCGAAAAGTATTGGGCCACTTGGGAGCACGGCAGCTATAAACCGCAAATTCCGGCCGAGTCAAAACAGGCCGCGCCGCGAAACGCCCACGTGGACTGGCCCACGCCGACCCCGCCCTGGGTGGTGATCGGATTCAAGGGTCCGGCCTACTCCGACACAGACAAGGACCAGGCAGCCCTGGACATTCTGGGATATCTCGGCTTTTCCGCCAATTCCGATCTGTATCAGCGCCTGGTCATCCAGGACCAGAAGGTGGATGTCCTGGAGCCCGAAAACCCCGATCATGTGGATCCTTTTCTATTTCAGGTTGTAGCGCGTGTAAAGAAGTCCGCGGATATGAAGGGTGTGGAGGAACAGATTCAGAGTACGCTGAACGGGTTTAAAGACACCCTGGTAAGCGCCGAACGCCTGGATGCCGTGAAGCGTCACCTCAAGTATCAATTCGCTCTCGGGATGGACAACAGTGAAGCTATCGCCTCCACGCTTTCCAACTTTATAGCCCTGCGCCGCACGCCGGAGACCGTGAACCGCGTGTATGGGCTCTATGACCAGATCACACCAGAAGACCTCCGGAGCGTTGCGAGAAAGTACCTGGTGGAGAGCGGACGTACGGTAGTGACGCTGAGTGGTCCCACCAAATGAGGAAGGTCCAGAGGAAAATGCGATCGCTTGCCCTATTTCTCCTGGCGGTTTCGACACTGAACGCGGCCACACAGGTCGTGGCGCTGCCGGGAAAGTCTCCCCTGGTGACGTTTCGTTTCGTCTTCCGCACTGGTAGCGCGTTCGATCCGCCCGGCAAAGAAGGAGTGGCGGCGCTGACTGCTTCCATGATTGCCGGTGGCGGGACCAGGTCCAAAAGCTACAAGCAGATTGTGGACGCCATGTATCCCATGGCCGCGTCCGTTTCCAGCCAGACAGATAAGGAAATGGTGACGTTTGCCGGCGTCACGCATGTCGACAACCTGGACGCGTACTATCAGCTATTCCGGGAAATGCTGTTGGAGCCGGGCTGGCGCGCCGACGACTTTTCCAGATTACGTGACGATCATCTAAACATCCTGCGGGTGACTCTCCGCGGCAATAACGATGAAGAGCTAGGCAAAGAGGTTCTCTACAACGAGATCTATAAAGGCCATCCTTACGGACATCACAACGTAGGCTCCGTCAGCTCCCTGCAGACTCTCACCCTCGCCGATTTGCAGACCTTCTATAAGGCGCAATTCACCCGGGCGAATCTGATCATCGGTATCGCGGGAGGCTATCCGGAAAGTTTTCT
>DATLBY010000367.1:0-3672 GCA_035526665.1 Bryobacteraceae bacterium | reverse complement strand
TCTGGCTTCAGTTTGCCGCCGCCACTCCGGTGGTGCTTTGGGGCGGCTGGCCATTTTTTGTCCGCGGCTGGCAATCGGTGGTCAACCGGTACCTGAACATGTTCACGCTGATTGCGCTCGGGACCGGTGCTGCATATCTCTACAGCGTGGCCGCAACTCTCTTTCCTGGTATCTTTCCCGATTCTTTCCGCGACTCCCATACTGGATCGCTGGCGGTGTACTTCGAGCCCGCGGCCGTCATCGTGACACTGGTACTGCTGGGGCAGGTGCTGGAACTGCGGGCACGCAGTCAGACTTCCAGTGCGCTCAAAGCGCTGCTTGGGCTGGCGCCGAAAATGGCGAGAGTGGTGCGTCCCGACGGCACGGAGCAGGACGCCGGAATTTCCGAGGTGAAGCCCGGAGACCGGCTGCGCATTCGACCGGGGGAAAAGGTTCCGGTGGATGGCCGGGTAATCGAGGGCGCAAGCTTTGTGGATGAGTCGATGGTCAGCGGCGAGCCTGTGCCGGTGGAGAAACAGCCGGGCGCCCAGGTTATTGGAGGCACCGTCAACGGCACGGGCAGCTTCCTCATGCAAGCCGAGAGGGTCGGCGCGGACACGCTGCTCTCGCAAATTGTCCGCCTGGTGTCGCAGGCGCAGCGCTCCCGTGCGCCCATTCAGCGGCTGGCGGATAAAGTCGCTGGCTTTTTCGTGCCGGCGGTGATCGCGGTCGCGGTGATTACTGCACTGACGTGGGGCCTCTTCGGCCCGGAGCCGCGTCTGGCGCATGCTCTGCTGAATGGCGTGGCGGTGTTGATCATCGCTTGCCCGTGCGCGCTCGGCCTGGCCACTCCGATGTCGATCATGGTCGGCACTGGGCGCGGCGCGCAGGCCGGTGTTCTAGTGCGGAACGCCGAAGCCCTGGAACTGCTGGAAAAGGTGGACACACTGATCGTGGACAAAACCGGCACCCTCACCGAAGGCAAGCCGAAGCTCGTCACCGTGCGTGCCGTCTCGGGACAGGACGAGTCCGAGCTTCTACGGCTGGCCGCCAGTGTCGAGAAGGCCAGCGAGCATCCGCTGGGAGCGGCTGTTGTGGCAGCCGCGCAAGAGCGGCGCCTGAGTTTGAGCGATACGCAACGCTTCGAATCACTCACCGGAAAAGGTGTCGCCGCTTTGGCGGAGGGCCGTCATATTGCAATCGGCAACCTCGGGTATATGCGGCAGCTCCAGGTGGACGCCGGGTCTCTCGCAGTGGAGGCGGAGTCGCTTCGCCGTGAAGGTCAGACCATCATGTTTGCCGCTATTGACGGAAAGGCCGCCGGCATCCTGGGAGTCGCCGATCCCATAAAACCGGCCGCCGCGGAGGCCATCCGGGCGCTGCATCACGCAGGCATACGCGTGCTGATGGTCACCGGCGACAACCCGACCACGGCGGCGGCCGTCTCCAGCAAGCTTGGCATTGACGAGGTGGAGGCCGACGTTCTGCCGGAGCAAAAGAGCCAGACGGTAAAGCGGCTGCAAGCCGCCGGGCACAGGGTAGCCATGGCTGGAGACGGTGTGAACGATGCGCCGGCGCTCGCGCAGGCCGATGTGGGTATCGCAATGGGGACCGGAACCGATGTCGCGATGGAGAGCGCCGCGATCACGCTGCTGAAAGGCGATCTGCGAGGCATTGTCCGCGCGCGCAAGCTCAGCCAGGCGACCATGCGGAACATTCGCCAGAACCTTTTCTTTGCCTTTGTGTACAACGCGCTAGGCGTACCCATTGCCGCCGGCGTTCTGTACCCGTTTTTCGGAATCGTATTGAGCCCGATGATCGCCAGCGCGGCCATGACGTTTAGCTCCGTGTCTGTGATCCTGAACGCCTTACGGCTTCGCAGAGCCGAGCTATGAAAGCCTACCCGGGTGATAAAATCGGATCAACTAGGAGCATGATCATGATGACAAGACGACAGGCAGCGCTCGCGTGTACCGCCGCGCTGACAGGCTGGGCCGCCGAAAACAAGACCGCGGCGGATGATCGCGTTCATTTGCTTCGGGTCCCGGGCGGCGGACTCCAACCGCAGGTCGCTGTGGACGAACGGGGCACACTGCACCTGGTTTACTACGAGGGCGACGCTCACAAGGGCAATCTCCTGTATGTCCGCTCGAAGGATCATGGGTCTACCTTCTCCACGGCACTTCCGGTAAACAGCCAGCCGGGTACGGCCATTGCGGCAGGCACCATACGTGGCGCGCAGTTGGCGGTGGGAAAGACTGGACAAGTGCATGTGGCCTGGAACGGCTCGAATGAGGCCGATCCCAAGGGGCCCGTCAATCCGGATTCCGGTAAACCCGGCGCGCCCATGCTCTACAGCCGCTTGGATGATGCGGGCAAAGCCTTCGAGGCTCAGCGCAATTTGATGCACCACTCGTTTGGGTTGGATGGAGGCGGGTCGGTGGCGGCGGACCGCAGCGGCAACGTCTATGTCGCCTGGCATGGCATCGGAGAATCGGAAGCAAGCGGCCGCGGTAAGGAAGGCGAGGCCCGCAGGCAGGTCTGGCTGACAAAGTCGCAGGATGGCGGAAGGTCTTTTTCCACGGAAGCGCCGGCCTGGTCCCAGCCAACGGGTGCTTGCGGCTGCTGTGGCCTGAAGGTCTTTGCCAGCCGGCGGGGCAACCTTCTCGGGCTCTACCGCTCCGCCACCGAATCCGTTCACCGGGATATTTATCTGCTGACGTCCAAGGACCAGGGAAAAAGTTTTCAAGGCAGCCTCCTGCACAAGTGGAATATCAACGCCTGCCCCATGAGCAGTATGGACTTCGCCGAAAATACCGACACCGTAGTGGGGGCCTGGGAGACGGGAGGTCAGGTCTATTGGGCCCGTTTAGGCAGTGACGGCCCCGGTCAGCCGGTTGCCGCTCCCGGAGAAGGGAAGGGCCGCAAACATCCACGTGTAGCTGTGAACCAGAGCGGCGAAGTGCTGCTTGCGTGGACCGAAGGAACCGGCTGGCAAAGAGGCGGCTCACTGGCCTGGCAAGTGTTTGATGGAACGGGCCGTCCCACGTCTGAGGCGAAGCAGTTGCCCGGTATACCTGCCTGGAGTTTCGCCGCCGTGCTGCCGAAGCCGGATAATACTTTTTCTATTATTTACTGAGCGGATTCCCCGCGAATCAGATCTTCGACCGTTTCGCGCCGGCGGATAAAACGCCAGGAGCCGTCTTCCACCAGCACTTCCGGCACGCGCGGCCGTGAGTTGTAGTTGGACGATTGCACAAAGCCGTACGCTCCCGCCGTGGAGAGCGCCAGGAGATCGCCGGGTGAGACTGCCGGCAGCTGCCGGTCGCGCGCCAGAAAATCACCCGTTTCACAGATTGGGCCTACTACGTCGGCTAGTGTCGTATCGCTCGACTGGGGCTCCTGCACCGTTACAATTTCATGGTGCGATTGATAGAGAGCCGGACGAATTAAGTCGTTCATGGCCGCATCCACCACCACGAACTCTTTCCGCGGCGTCTGCTTGCGGTAGAGGACACGCGTGAGAAGCGTTCCGGCCTCGCCCACGATGCTGCGGCCCGGCTCGACGATTACCGTCAGATTCCGGCCCTGCACTTTTTGCCGTATCGCCGCGACCACATCGCGAATGACCGGCGCTGTGTCGGCTGGTTTATAAGGAACTCCCAATCCGCCTCCCAGATCCAGGTGACGGAT
>DATLBY010000366.1:0-9864 GCA_035526665.1 Bryobacteraceae bacterium | reverse complement strand
GTGGCCTTGTCCACATCCTTCTCCGCGAACGCGAAGATCATTCCCAGCCCCAGGTTGAAGCTCCGGCGATAATCGTCATCCGGAATCTGCCCAATGGCTCGCAGGAACTCAAATACGGGCAGCACCGGCCAGGTACCCAGTCGAATCCGCGCGCCCAGACGCGCCGGCAGCATGCGAGGAGTGTTTTCCGTAATACCTCCGCCCGTAATGTGGGCAGCTCCCTTCAGTACCCCTGCCTTGCTCAAAGCTTGGATCGGCTTGAGATAGCTGCGGTGGACCTTCAGTAATTCGTCGGCAACCGTGCCTTCCAGCTCAGCTACAAAAGTCTCCGGTTGGTGGCGGGTGGCTTGAAACAACAGCTTCCGCGCCAGCGAGTAGCCATTGGTATGTAAACCGGTCGACGGAAGGCCGATCAGTACATCCCCTTTGCTGATCTTCGAGCCTGTCAGCAAATTTTTCTTCTCCACCGCCCCCACGATGAACCCGGCCAGGTCATACTCGCCGGCGGCATACATTCCCGGCATCTCGGCCGTCTCTCCGCCGATGAGTGCGCATCGATTGTTGCGGCAGCCGCGCGCAATTCCCTCTACCACCTGCGTGGCCACAGCCGCATCCAGCTTTCCCACGGCAAAATAGTCGAGGAAAAACAGCGGAGCCGCTCCCTGCACGGCGATATCGTTCACGCAGTGGTTCACCAGATCCTCGCCCACGGTGGTGTGGCGGCCTGTCATGAACGCGACCTTCAGTTTCGTGCCGACACCGTCGGCGGAGCTGACCAGCACCGGATTCTTCCAGCCCCGGAGAGCATATCCGGCCCCGAAACTTCCGATTCCGGTGAGCACTCCGGCCGTCATGGTGCTTTGCGCGAGTGTCTTAATGCGATTCACTGCACGGTTTGCCTCGTCGATATCGACGCCGGCATCCGCGTAACGGATCTGGGCTTTGCGGGGCATGGGAGGAACTTTTATGATACAGCCAGTTGTTTTAGCGTGGATCGCAAGGTTCCAGCCGCTGAGTGGAAGTTTGCCGGATGCCGCTAATCCACGAATCCGCGCCAGGTTTGGCCTTTTTCGTCCCGCAGTACAATGCCGTGACTATCCGAAAGACCGCTGATGGACCGGCCTTTCTCATCCCGGAAGCGATACCTGACTTGGTGATCGTCTTCGCGCTCCGCCATTCCACGCCAAACGGTGCCGAATTCATCGCGCAGCCGGATGTAATCCCCCTCGCCGAAGCCATACATCGTGTTCTTAGCCGCGTTCTGGAAACGATGGAAGCCACCGGGAGAATTGGCGTAGGTAGACCGCCGGTTATAGATCACTAAATCAAGTATCAGACAGTTTCGTCGCCGGCGGCATTAGGGCAATTCATTAGGAATGCCGGGAATTCCTACGCATTTACCGCGGGTTTCAGCACGGCCACACCAATATTATGTAAGGATGACGTTAGTTTACGGTACATCTCCTCGTCTTTATACGTCCCTACGATAGCGCCGCCGGAGCCGGCGAAGTTGGCCGTCGCTCCCGCCTGCCGCGCCAGTTGGATCATCTCGAGATTTCCCTCGCTGATCTTGTATAGCTTGCCCCGCAAATCGAAATTCGCGTCAATCAGACGATCCAGCGTCTCGTAATCGCGGCTAAGTAGCGCCCGCCGCCCCTCTTCGGCATAGCCGGCCCAGGTATTCATCGCGTCCACGATTTCTGGATCTCCTTCCCGCCATCGCTGCCGCACATTGTTGTGGAAAATCTCGGTCCCTTCGCTCAGACTGGTGCGATAGGCGAGATAAATATTCCGTAGCAGGCTGGGATCCAGCCGTTCGTAGTCCCCGTAGCCGCGCGATTCCATCTTGTCGCGCGCAAAATCCATGTACATCAGACCTTCATAAACCTGGATGACACGGTCCTGAGGGCCAGCCGGCACCCCGATCTCCACGGTCTCGGTCTCCAGCGCCAGCTTGGCCTGAATCGGCAGCGGAATGTCCAGGCTGAAGTACTGGCACAAGGCGCGAAGCGCCGCCGTGATGATGGCGCTCGATCCGCCCATGCCCAGACGCAGCGGAACCGTCGACTCGTATTCCAGGCTGAAGTTCCGGTTCGGAAGCTCAATCCTTTGTTCGCGGCAATAGTCGATCAATCGCACGATCAGCGCCTGAATAATCCGTATGCCTCCGTAATAACCCCGCCACCGCGTGAGCTCGTAAAGCTCATGTAGATTTTCGAAAATCGGCATGTCGGCCTTCGAGGGACGAATCTCCAGCCTGGCGCTGGGATACAGAATTACCCTGGCCCGAAAGTTGCGCACCAACATTGCAATCGTCTTGCCGTAGTAGCCGTCGCTCGGATTCCCGAGCAGCCCCGCGCGCGCATAAGCATAAGTCTCAATCATGGGTAAGTGGAAGGCGCCTTTGGCATACTTATAGCATATGCGCGCTCTCATACAACGAGTTAGCGAAGCTCGCGTCGTTGTCGCTGCTGCCACCGTGGGAGAAATCTCCGGTGGACTTCTGATTTTTTTGGGCGTGGAACACGCGGATCGCGAAGAAGATGCCGGCTACCTGGTGAGGAAAATGGCGGATTTGCGCATCTTTCCCGATTCCGAGGGTAAAATGAATCGCAGTGTCCGCGAGAGCGGAGGTCAGCTGCTGGTCGTTTCGCAGTTCACCCTGTATGGAGACTGCACGAAAGGGAGGCGCCCCGGTTTCGACCGCGCGGCACGCCCGGAACCCGCTCGCAAGCTATACGAGTACTTCATTCATAAAGCGCGCGCTGCCGGCCTCCACGTGGAAACCGGAGTATTTGGCGCAACCATGGCCGTCCACTTAGTGAATGACGGACCTGTGACACTCATCTGTGATTCTGTTAGAATCGCGGCAGAGTAAGTCCTAGTTACTTACTCGCCGGAGCAAAGGATAATTATGGCCAGGGTAACAAGAGGAGTAGCCGCGGATGATTCTCTGCTGCAGGCTGCTCTTGAAGGTTTGGAAGCGCAAAAAATGCGCATTGAAGAGCAGATTCGGCGCGTTCAGGGGATGTTGAGGCAGGGGCGGCGAGGCCGTCCTGCTGCCGCGGGCGTGGACGGCGCCTCGGCGGCCGAATCCGAACGGCCAAAGCGCGTGTTGAGCGCTGCGGCCAGAAAGCGGATCGCCGCTGCCCAGAAGAAACGCTGGGCAAACTTCCGTAAGAGCGAACAGGGCAAGTAGTAGCCGTGCAACATTGCTTTAACCATGGGTGAACTAAGCAGGATAGGTGTCGCCATTGACGCGGACCTGCTCGAAAAGTTCGACGAGTTGATTGCCAAGCGCGGTTACACGAACCGTTCCGAGGCTTTTCGAGATCTCATCCGCGACGAGCTGATCCATAAAGAGTGGGAACATCCGGATAGCAACGTGGTTGGCACTGTGACCCTGGTTTATGACCACCACGTCCGGCTCCTGAATGAGAAGCTCACCGATCTGCAGCACGAAGTGTTCCACAACGTTCTCTCGACGCTGCACGTCCATCTGGATCACGACAATTGCCTCGAAGTGCTCATCGTCAAAGGCAAGGCCCGCGAGGTACAGCAGATCGCCGACGCCCTCATCAGCACGAAAGGGGTGAAGCACGGGCGCCTCACTATCACCAGTTCGGGAGCGGGTCTTTGATCCTCGGGACCGGAATCGACCTCGCTGAGGTTCCCCGTATTCGTGCAGCCATGGAGCGCCATGGCGATCGCTTTCGGGATCGAATCTACACGCCCGGCGAGATTGCCTATGTCGAGCGAAAAGCAAATCGCTTTGAGCGGTATGCTGCCCGCTTCGCAGCCAAAGAGGCGGGCATGAAAGCTCTCGGCACAGGCTGGCGCCGCGGCGTCCGTTGGAAAGACTTTGAAGTAGTGAATCTGCCTTCCGGCCGCCCCACCCTGATGCTCCACGGCAACGCCTCCCTGATTGCCGGACAGGCCGGTGTCCGCGTCGTCAACCTGTCGTTGACTCACACCGCCGAAACAGGGATGGCCTTAGTGGTGTTTGAGGATTAGTGATACTTGGCGGTGGAGGCCGGCCGCAGTTGCGCATCTTCCAGCCGCTTGGTCTCCTGCCAGGTGAATATCATGCGGTGAATCACCGTCAAAGTCGACAATACGGCGATTACCCAGAGGACCGGAGCCATTCTGTCGGCTAGCGCACCAATGATAATCAGAACTACGCGCTCCGGCCGCTCCATAAATCCGACCTTACAGGTGGGAATGATGTTCTCCGCTCGCGCCCGGACATAGCTCACCATTACCGTTCCGGCCATTACAATGCCGGTGAGTACCACATAAAAGGGCCGGTTGATCGTCCCGTAATAAACAAGTAGCCCGATTAAAAGTCCAAGGTCGGAGTAGCGGTCCAGAACGGAATCGAAGAAGCCCCCGAAACGCGTCACCTGGTTGGTCTCGCGCGCTACCCGGCCGTCCACCATATCGAAAATGCCGGCTCCCAGGATCACCAGACCCGCACTGCGGAACTGGCCGGCGGCAAGCATTACGGCCGCCACTACATTAATCACCAGGCCGATGAAGGTGAGCGCGTTGGGGTGAATGCGAGATAAGGCCAGCCCGCGCACAATGAGCTTGATCACTCTGTCGCAAGCGGCTCCGATGCTGCGTGTGATGGTCATGCCCGCTCAACTGCCGGCGGCGTCGTGTATGGTGACAAGGCTGATAATTTCAAGCTCGCGAGTGCCGTCCGGAATCGTGATCTTTACTTCGTCCCCTACCTTTTTCCCCAGCAGACCGCGCCCGATCGGCGAGCTGGTCGAGATCAGCCCCTTTGCCACGTCCGTCTCTTCGCTCGTCACCAGTTTGTAGGTGATCTCTTCATCTTTCCTGGTGTCCAGGACCACCACCGTGGAGCCCAGCCCCACGCGATCCCGTGGAATCTTCGTCACGTCGACCATGGAGTATTCAGCCAGCCGCGACTTTAGTTGGCCGAGCCGTGCATCCACGTACCGCTGCCGCTCCTTCGCCGCGTGAAACTCCGCGTTTTCACGCAGATCACCGTGCGCCCGAGCCTTCAGAATCTCTTTCGGGAGCTCGTTCCGGAGTTCGTGTTCGAGCGTCGTTATTTCCTCTTGCAGTCTCTTTTTGAGCTCTTCCATGGGACGGAACTGTTACTGCCCTTTGTTGCCCATTATAAACCTCTGCCGGCTACCCGGTGACTATTTGCCGGCAATAGTCACCTTGGCCGACACCCCGGCCACCGAGACCGCGAAAACATTTGGCCCCGCCTCGGGGCCCAGAAGCACGAGCGTACCGAAGGCGCCCGGATATCTCTGCTCCACCGAGTCGGTGCTCACCACCGTTCCTCCGCCTGAGGTGACGCTCACGTCAGCCGGGGTTGCCAGCGCAATACCGGAGGCGTCCGTCACCCGGAAGAAGAATGATTGGCGGGAACCGGTCCCTCCATTTTCCGGCGCGTAAAGCACCGTCACATGTTTCGGAACTCCCGAAGGAACCCCATACCAGTAAGGAATTCGGCTTTCAATTCCCGATTGCGTGCCGCTTACCAGGACGACACCCTGATATTGCCCCGGTTCCAAAACCGAAGCGGATAGTTGCAATGCAATCTCTTGGGATTGTCCGGCATCCAGCGTCACCTGGTTGCTGGATAGCGACGCCGTGGGCCCATCGCCGATTTGCCCGACACTCAACAGAAATGTTTCCGTTCCCCGGCCGACATTCGTCAGCTGGAAAATCCGCTTCGCATCCACCGCTCCGCCGCCCACGCCAAAACTCGCCGACGCGGGCGCGGCCGCCACGGTACTCTGAAGTGCGCTGCTTAAGTTTAGAAGGCCTGCACCGCTCTGCTGGACCGAGAGTCCCGACCCGAACCGCGTAGCGCTGTTCACTAGCAGCGACCGGTACTGTTCGGGACTCAACCCCGGACGGGCGGCTTTTAGCAGCGCCGCCGCTCCGGATACCATGGGCGTGGAAAGACTGGTTCCGCTCGCAATCGTGTAGCCCGGAGCCCCCGTAGGTGTCACATCCGCGGTGAGCACCGACGTCCCTACCGCCAGGAGATCAGGCTTGATCGCCACATCGACGTTGGGTCCGCTGCTGGAGCTGCCGTTCAGCCGCGACGGATCCACCGCGAACGCGATCTTCGCGAAGTCTAATGTGAGACTCAGGCCCGGCTCGGCGCGTAGCCTGTCGAGCAGCGCCTTTCCATCCCCGTAGCTGACCATCACCGCCGGCAGACGCGCCGTGCCGGCCGCCATGTTGATCGCATCGGGATTCGACTCCGCGGCGTAGATGAGAGCCGCGATTGCGCCCGCTTTCTGCACGTTGTTCAGCTTTGTTTCAAAGGTGCACGTGCCGCGCAGCACGACGGAGATTCTGCCGCGTAGGCTCCCGGCCGGCAGTTCCGCGCATGCCAGTCCGGTCGGGTCCAACTGGAACACATCCAAGGCTGGTGCGCGAACCGCCGCTGCCGAGTTTGAGCTCGATCCCGGGATTGCGATATATGGAGGAAGCCCCTCCAGCGTCGCTGCCGACGCAAAAATTCGGTCGGTATGGGCATTTCCCACGGTGATGGCGCTGGCCGCCGTACCGGGCGAGGCGATCGTGTTCGGATCCGGACCGTCGTTTCCTGCCGCCACCACCACAATCGCGCCCGCCGCCGCAGCGCGATCGATCGCACGGACAAAAATATCCGAGCGGGTGCTCTCGGCCGGAAGACTGCCCAGGCTCAAGTTGATAACATCCATCCCGTCGGCGACTGCGTCTTCGAGCGCCCGCAGAATCTGGTCGCTGGGCGCGCCTTCCTTCGAATCTGGAAACACTTTATAGCTCCCCAGGTACGCCTTCGGGGCGATGCCGGTGATGGGCCCCTGCGGCGAGACGTTCGTCACGCCCGCGGCCACCATTGCTATGGAGGTGCCATGCCCCTTCACGTCCTTGGCCGAGCTGGCCGCTGCCCCATCGTAGTTCCTCGCGACAATGATTTTGTTGTTCGTGTAAGCAATATCCGTTGCCTTGTTTACCTTCGGAAAACCTGCGGCGGCCGGGAGAGTTGTGTCCTGGAAGCCCGGATGCGTGTTGTCTATGCCTGTGTCGATCACCCCGATCTTGATCCCGCGGCCCGCATTGTTCATGCCGCCGATCTGGTTCCAGGCATCCACCACCTGCTGCAGTTGAACGGCCCGGTCCAGAGCCAGCTTGTAGAGCCGCACCGGATGTACCTGCGCAACACCGGGCATCGCGGCCAGTTCGCCGGCGGTCAGGCCTGGCGCCTCCACGATCAACGCATTGGCTACGGTATCTACGCTATCCACTACGGCAACATCTTCCAGGCTGGTCCTGACCAGCGCCTGTTCTGCCCGGACGGCAGCCCTCCGGTCCTGCATCGCGGCGCGGCGATTTCCCTTGAAACCGGAGATGGGAAGTGTTGCCGCAGGCTCACCAGTGAGCTCTACAATGTAGCGGCCCGGAACAATCTGGCCGGCCGCCAGGGAAATGAAAAAAAGACCGGCGAATACCCAGGAAATGATGGCGTTCATAGCGGTATATCTATTTTATTGAACCGGAAGGTTTGCTGTCTTCGAGGCGATGCCGTTTACAGTCATCGTCACCGGCTGCAACCCTGTGCCTGCATCCGCGGGAACTCTGACATTTACCTGGTACAGTCCCACGTTGAAGGGCGCCAACCCGCTGAAGAGCACCTCAGCGGTCCGGCCCCCAATTGTGACCACGGGTAAAACACGGCTAAATGGCAAAGGTTGAGCCGGTGTCAGCTCCCCACTGGCGGGGGTATTATCCACCGGACCCAGCCCATTAGCGAACAGCTGCACGACACGCCCGCGCGCTACCGGGTTGTTCGTCCCGACAACCGCATTGCTCTCATCCAGCGCCGCCGCGATCATGCGGCCGCCTGGATCGGTAATTTCAAACATAGCCGGCGAATAATCCAGCAGAGGAACCGTATAAAGCGCGCTCGAGCTGTCGCCGATGCTGACTTTCATCTGCACCGAGTTCGCCCCCTGCAACTCCCACGGAATCTGCACATTGATCTGGTTCTCGCTCACGAAATGGAGATGCCCCGGAACGCTCAGTTTTTTGGCCGGCACGTCAAAACTCACGCTGACGCCCACCAGCGAGAGCGGCAGGTATGGTGTGCTCGCCACCCGGGTCACTTCGCTGAGTCCACGGCCGTAGATGCTGATGTAGGAGCCCGGCGCAAGCCCCTGCCCTACGGTGAAACTGGCGGCGTTGACCACGCCCCCCGTTTGAATCAGCGGGAGAAGCCGTGTGCGCCCTGCAAAATAGACGGTCATCCCGCCGGCTTCCGCCACAAACTCCTGGTCACCCAACTGTCCGCCGAGAGTTACGTCCGCGTAGGCGATCCCTAGCCGGTCGGTCTTCTCCTCCGCAACCCGGATCGTGCCGCCCCCGATGGTCGATCGAAACCGCACCGGCACATTGGAAACAGGCACACCGTACCGGTCCAGGATCTTGAACGTAAGCGTTTCCAAGCCCGCTGGAGTTCCCACGAAGTTATCGCCCGTCAGCGGCAGAATGCTGTAGGGAACGCCGTCTCCCACCAGGTACAGATACGGGACGCGCAGCGGAGATCCGCCCCCAGTGATGGAAATGATCCCTTCATAGGACCCCGGCTGCGGCTTCGTTCCCGTTAGGCTGGCGGTAATTTGCATACTTTGGCCCGCCGCCAGGTTCAGGCTGGAGCTGCTGAGCGTGACCGTGGCGTTGCGATCTGTGTCGCGTGGAGTCACCCGGAGCGCCAGCGCGACAGGCGTGCCGGCTGCGTTCCGCAGCGTGAGTACCACGCTCGGAAGCGTGCTGCTGACGATGCCGAAGGAGGCGGTCGCGGGCTCCACCGTCACCGTCGTTTTCACGGCCGCCGCCGCGTCCAGTTTGCCCGCTCCCACCGACGTTACGCGTGCCGGAATGGGCCGGCCGCTCGCATCGAACTCGCTGATCTGCGCGCTGGCGGTGTTGACCACGGCCGACTTCAATTGTCCCGGAGTGAAGGACGGGTTACGGGCTTTGACCATGGCTGCCGCTCCCGCCACCAGAGGCGCGGCAAAACTGGTCCCTTGCACCACCGTGTAGCCCGATGGGTCGTACAGCTCGCCATTTGGGTCGAAGCTTTGCGTTGCCAGGTACAGGTCGGTTCCCACCGCGACAAGCTCCGGCTTGATACCCGCGGTCCCAATGGCTGGCCCCTGCGACGAGAAGGTGGCGACCGTGTCGAATTCCTGCGTCGGCACGGCCCGGAAGGCCGGGTCGAGCGTCACATTGCGTTCCCCGCCGGATGCGAGCAGCTGCTTCAGCGCCAGTCCGGCCGTGCTGCCGATCAGGACCGCGGGAATCCCGGTCTCCTGTAGGTCCGTCATGGGAAAGAGCCCGTTGAGATTCTCGAACTGATACATGACCACTGCGATCGCCCCGGCCTTCTGGGCGTTGATGATCTTCAGATCCCGCTGGCAATCGCCGCGCAGAATCAGGGCAATAGCGCCGTTCAGCGAGCCATTGGCCAGCGGCGAGCAGGCTTTGCCATCGTCACCCAGTTTGGCAACGTCGCGCAGTGGACCTGTCAGTGGCCCCGGCATGCGCGGACCGTTGCCGAATAGCGCGTTAATCCGCTGCAGGTCCGAGGGGACGCCGCTTCCAGGCACTTGCAAAGTCTGATAGTAGATGTGCGAACTGGTGGAGGCCCCCACCGTGACCGCCGCCGGCGCCGTCCCCGGTGTCCGGACCGACGTGTAGGAGGGCAGTTGCGAAGCCGCGTCCCCGTCGTTGCCAGCCGAGACCACCACGGTCAGGCCCCGGAGAGCCGCGTTTTCAATCGCGTCCGCCCGCCAGTCGCAGGGCTTGCCGCTCTGCACG
>DATLBY010000365.1:0-3980 GCA_035526665.1 Bryobacteraceae bacterium | reverse complement strand
GCAGCCGCGCACGGCATCCTTCAAACTCCGCTTCTATTTCTGAAGGAACAAAACCGGCCCGCCGCTCGTTTCCCCAGCAGGAGGCCGAAATGTACTGCACCAAATGCGGGTTGGAACTGGCGGAGCGGGGCATCTTCTGTTCGCAATGCGGAGCGGCCACCAGCAAAGCTCCCATGCGCGTGCCGCGTCGTCTCACCCGGTCGCTGCACGACAAGAAGATTGCCGGCGTCTGCTCAGGCTTTGCTCACTATATGGATGTGGATGTAACGGCGGTACGTCTGATCTGGCTGATTCTGATTATCTTCCCGGTGCCGATGGGCCTACTGGCCTACCTCGCCGCCTGGATCGTGATGCCCAAGGAGCAGTCGCTCCCCGCCGGCTCCCTGGAGCCTTCCCGCGTCTACTAAAAAATATAAAAAATAGGGACAGTTCCAACTGTCCCTATTTAACGCTATTTAACGGCTTCTCCGTGCTTGCGCCCCCTTACCGCGTCGAGAGGACCGCGTCCTCCACCGCCGGACGAAGAAAAGGACGAAGAAAAGGACGGGACGAAGAAAAGGGGACAGTTCCAACTGGTCCATTTAGCGATTCTCCGTGCTTGCGCCGGTCTAAAGTGTAACGAGGATAGCGTCCCCTTCCACACCCTTGTGCTCAGCCACGGTTTGCAGGATGGAAGAAGGTGCCAATGCGAGGTGGAGAGTGGGAAGGCACGGCGACCCGCTGGTGAGTTGGCGCAGATGTTTCCAGAATCAGGTGACTACCGCAAAATCTGCACCCGAAACATTTCGCGGGATCTTCATGCGACGGACAGGATTTCGTCGCGGACTAGGTGGAGGCGAATGCGCTCAGGCTTTGGTTGATCGAAGAAGAAAGCGGCCGTCAGCCTCCTGAATGACCTCAAACACTAGCTCCGCCATACGAATCCATCATAAGCCAATCCGCGTTGATCTCCGTTCATCCGCGGCTCAAAAACTAATCACAGGCCCGCAGCGCTCCGCTCCGGGCTGCATGAATTGGCGAACGATCAGCACAATCGCTCGACCGCACTCGCTGCACTCATTCACGTGCTCCTCAATCGAGTCCAGAACTTCTTGAGAGGCGTTTCCCGTGCTGTAGAGCCGCAATTGTTCAGTAGAGGGGTGCATAAGGATTCATCTCCGCTAACACGTTGGATCGGCTGCATGGCCGGTTTGCAGTAGAGGGCCTGCCTTTCCCTAGCAGTAGACTCCAAAACAGGGAAGAAACACCGGTAGATATTTCCTGTCTGGAGCCCTTCGCCCGGTCCGGAGGCAGCACCGGGCCCGGCCGCCCCCGTTTCCCAAAGTCACCCTTAGGTCCGTCAGCTTTCAAATCGGACACGGGATTGGCACGTGCCATGCATATAGAAACTCGTAGGAGGAAGCCTTGACTTATGACTCCGTTACGATTCATATTGCTTTTCGCCGGACTCGCTTCGACGGTCTTGGGACAACAGACGATCACAGTGAATATACCCGCCAATCAGGCCTGGACTAACACAGGGATCCACCTCAACGCGGGTGACACCGTCCGGATCGACGCGCGCGGAGAAATCGAGGCGGTGCCGCCTACGGACATGCGGGCTCAGTTCCATCGGGTGCCTCCCTCGGGGAGGCCGGAACGGCAGAGCAATAAGCCACAGCCGGATATGCCAACACTGGTGCTGCTGGCCAGGATCGGGGACGGGCCGGTTCTTGAAGCGGGCGCCCATGCGCAATTTCAGGCCGGCGGCCAGAACGGGACCGGCGAGTTGCTGCTCGGCATCAACGACGACTTCGTGGCGGACAATACCGGCTCCTGGACGGCTCAAGTGACGGTAAACAACGCCGGGTCCGGCCGCGCCCAACAACGCAATGACGGGCGGTATCAGACCAATCCAAACCGGAATGATCGATATCAGAACCGTGGGGATCGGAATGAAGGTGTTCAGACTGACCCACCTTATCGCGGCAACCGTGCCGGCGCTGCTTCCGCACTCGACAGCAAGGCACGGCAGTTGGGGCGGGAGGTGCTCGGCGCGCCCCTCGGCGATGTGCAAACGGCTGCCGACGGAATTGGACGCTATCGCCAATACCGCAACGGGGCAATCTACTGGTCGCCCGATACCGGGGCGCACGCCCTGCTGGGTCCCATCTATGACGAATGGCTGGACCGTGGCGCCGAATCCGGGGAGATAGGGTATCCTACGTCAGACGAGACCCTGGCTCGCGACGGCAGGAGCCGCATCATGCGATTCCAGGGAGGAACCATCACCTGGAACGAGCGCAGCGGCGTACGGGTAGACCGCCGCTAACTGGCCGCCTACGAAACTCCCCATCGGGTGGCCGATCAAGCTGGGCTGGCAACAACAGCCTTCATCTGCGTTGATCTCCGTTTATCCGCGGCCCAGCAAGTTCGCTCCCTGCGGTGACATCTACGGCGCGGTTTTGGCTGACGCGACATTGGAGTAAGTCGAGTTGCCATCCGAATTGTACGCCCGGACGCGGTAGCTATAAGTGCGATTCTTCGACAGTCCACTATTTTGGTAGGTCGTTACGTTGGCCCCCACTGTGGCGATCTGTGAAAAGTCCGTACACGTCGAACCCTGGCAGCGCTCGATTTTAAAACCTGTCTCGTTGTTAGCGTTGTCGGTCCATACGAGGCCAATAAAACGGCTGCCGCCGCTCGCACCTGGATTGGCTGTAAGCCCGGTCGGCCCCGCCGGAGGCGCTGACGGCGGGGGCGGCGGCGCACTGCAACCAGCCGTAGCGGCATCCGCCCGCACGCGTCCGTATCCATAGGAGCTGTCACGGCCTGCGGTGCCCAGGTCCAGCGCTGTCTGCTGCAGACGCAGCCGGACATCGATGTTGTTGACCTTGGTATCTCCGTTTTGATCAACAAGCCCGCAATTGAAGACCAGCGCAGCTGTGCCGGCAACGTGCGGGGCTGCCATGGACGTCCCGCTCGCTGTAGCATATGTGTTCGCCGGATAAGTAGAATAAATGTTCACGCCGGGAGCAGTGAGCTCCACCTCCGGGCCGCGGCACGAAAAGTAGGCGATCGCGTCCGCCGAGTCGGTGGCTCCCACCGCGATGACGGAACTGTACCTGGCCGGATACGAAACCGAGTTGCAGGTAAACAACGTCGCGTTCCCTGCGGCGGCCACGTGAAGGATACCGGCATTATATGCATTATCAAAGGCGGCCTTAACTAACGACCCGGGGTCGGAGCTGGCCCCATAACTGTTGTTCGTGATGATGCCACCGTCAGTCTGGCAACGCTCCACGGCCGCTATGGCGTTGCTGAAGCTCCCACTCCCGCCGGCGTCTAAAATCTTGTAGACCAGAAGCTGGGCGTCCGGCGCGGCCCCCACGATATTCAAGCTGTTCAGCTCGGCGGCGATTGTGCCCGCTACGTGGGTTCCATGGCCGTTGTCGTCGGTGGGGTCATTGTCGTTATTGACAAAGTCCCAGCCGCCGGCATACCTGTTAAACAGTTCGGAGTGGTTCCGGTCCATTCCCGAGTCGATCACGCAAATTTTGCGCCCCAGCCCACGGTTGCCACCGTCGTGAGCCGCTTTGGCAGCTATCTTCTGTATGCCCCAAACTGATGTGTATTCGTCAAGAGCATGTAGCTGCGCGTCCGCCTCGACCACCACATTCGGCAGATTGCGGAGCGCTTCCACTGCTCGCTGAGGCAGGTTGGCCGCGATTGCCGGAATGATTCGAAAGGTGCGCTTCACCGTGCCACCGAGATTTCGGATCAGAGCCTCCTCGGCGGGCCCCGGCTGCGAGCCAAACCCGACGAGCACGTCCACCCTGTCATCAGGCCGAGGCTGGGCCAGCAAGTTGACAGCGAAAGCGAAACAGAATATGGACAGCAACATCCATGTGCGATGCAAGATGATTTTCCTCATCGGGCTCCTCCAAAAAAGGACCAAACCAATAAGCACGCTAATCCTGAGAAACATCTCGGCCGTACAC
>DATLBY010000364.1:0-12095 GCA_035526665.1 Bryobacteraceae bacterium | reverse complement strand
TAAACGTCGAGATTGCGGACGTCGAGTGCGTTGTCTTCGATGAACTTCCGTCGGCTTTCGACGTTCTCGCCCATGAGGGTAGAGAAGATGGTTTCACATTCCACCAGGTCCTCCAGCCGCACCTGCAGGAGAGTCCTCTTTTCGGGATTCATGGTGGTTTCCCAAAGCTGCTCGGCATTCATCTCGCCCAGGCCTTTGTAGCGCTGCACCTGTGCGTCCCGCATGCCTTCGGCCTTCACGTAGGCCAGCAGGTCGCGCCAGTTGGTCTGGACTTCGCGATTGGAGTCCTTGATGACGGTAAACGGCGGCTGGTTGTGCCTGCCGAGCCGCTTGGCGACATCCCGCAGCTTCTTAAATTCGGGCATGGCCGCTAACTCGACGCCGATAAAGCGCTCCGCATTAGTGCCGTCACGGTAGGAGACGCTCCAGGAGGAGTGCGTCTCATCAAACTTCATTTCGCTGGGTATTTTCAGCTTCTTGAGTTCCTCGAACACGGCCTCTACGTTTTGTTTCTCGGAAAAATCGGCCTTCGTATCGATCTGCAGCATGGCATCCGACAGGATCTCGACCACGCGTGCCTCTCGAAGGCGGCGTTCGGCCTGGCGGAAGACCAATTGAAACTCGTCCAGGCTCATGAGAAAGCTGCGCAGCTCGCCTGTTTCCAACCGGACCACATTCGGAGCTTCCCCGTACTCGACGGCCAGATTCTCCGTGGCGCGGCGAAGAATTTCGCGAGTGAACTCTTTGTCGTCCTTAATGTACTTTTCGCTCTTGCCTTTCTTGATGCGGTAGAGAGGCGGCTGGGCCACGAATACGTGACCTCTGGTAATCAGCTCCTGCATGTGCCGGAAGAAGAAGGTCAGCAGCAGAGTGCGGATGTGCGAGCCGTCGACGTCGGCGTCCGTCATGATGATGATTTTGTGATAGCGAAGCCTAGCCACATTAAAATCATCCTTTCCGATACCAGTTCCAATAGCGGTGATCATGGCACGGATTTCATCATGCCCGAGCATTTTGTCGTAGCGGGCCTTCTCAACGTTGAGAATTTTCCCCTTCAGCGGGAGGATCGCCTGGAACTTGCGGTCGCGGCCGGATTTGGCGGTGCCGCCGGCCGATTCTCCCTCGACCAGGTAAACTTCGCAGCGGGCGGGGTCCTTCTCCTGGCAATCGGCCAGCTTGCCGGGTAGTCCACCGGAATCCATGGCGCCTTTCCGGCGGGTTAAATCGCGCGCCTTGCGGGCCGCTTCCCGTGCGCGGGCCGCATCGATCGCCTTGGAGACGATCTTTTTCATCACGGACGGATTCTTGTCGAAGAATTCGCCCAGCTTGTCATTCACGAACGTGGTGACGAATCCCTGGATATCGCTATTGAGTTTGCCCTTGGTCTGGCCTTCAAACTGAGGCTGGGGCAGCTTGACGCTGATGACCGCTGTCAGCCCTTCGCGGACATCGTCGCCGGAGAGATTCTCTTTGACGTCCTTGAACAGGCCGGCGGACTGGCCGGCGCGATTGATAGTGCCCGTGAGCGCGCTGCGGAAGCCGCTGAGGTGAGAACCGCCGTCCACGGTATTGATGTTGTTGGCGAAGCTGAAAAGATTTTCAGAGTAGCCGTCGTTATACTGCAGAGCGACTTCCATGGTGAGCCGTCCCCCATTGGGCAGATCGCGGTCGGCTTCAAAGTGAATCGGCTTGTCATGCAGCACCGATTTTCCACGGTTCAGATGCTTGATGAATTCGGCTATGCCACCGCTGTAGTGAAACTCATGCGCCTTAACCGGCTCCTCGCGCTCGTCGGCGAGCGTGATCAGAAGGCCTTTGTTGAGGAACGCCAACTCGCGAAGGCGCTGGGACAGCGTGTCGAAGTTAAAGACAGCGGCGTCCATGACCGTGGTGTCCGGCCGGAAGGTGATTTTGGTGCCGGTTCTCTTTCCAGCCTTGCCGGTGCGGGCCAGCGGAGCCTTGGGGAAGCCGCGCGAATATTCCTGCTCCCAGGTGTAGCCTTCGCGCCAGATCTCCAGCAGGAACGGGTCGGAAAGCGCATTCACGCAACTTACGCCGACTCCATGCAGTCCGCCAGAGACCTTGTAGCTGTTGGAATCAAATTTGCCGCCGGCGTGCAGCTTGGTTAAGACTACCTGAGCGGCCGAGACGCCTTCCTCATGCATGTCGACGGGAATGCCGCGCCCATTATCCACCACGGTCACGGAGTTGTCGATGTGGATAGTGACGTTGATTTCGGTGCAGTGCCCCGCCAAGGCCTCATCCACGGAGTTGTCCACTACTTCGTAGACGAGATGGTGCAGACCCGCCTCTCCCGTGGAACCGATGTACATGGCGGGCCGAAGCCGGACAGCTTCGAGACCTTCCAGAACTTTGATACTACTGGAATCGTATATATCCATTGCCACTTCTTTGCTTGCCATATGAATTCTTACTTTCTGCTAAATCTCAAATCAACGCCGCTCAAATCCTCATGGGCATAATGACGTAGCGATAGTTGTAAGCCTGTTCGGCCGCGCTCGGCCGCATTTCGCCGGCGCTGTGCGGATCGCGGAAATGGAAGGCCACCGACTCTTCCGGAACCGCTTTGAGGAAGTCGAGCATGTACTGCGCGTTGAATCCAATCTCCACCTGGGTACCGGTATACTCCGCCGAAAGACTCTCCTCACTCTCGCCCGTCTCGGACTGGGACGAGTAGACCTTCACCTCTCCCGGGACAACCTGGAAGCGGATGGCGCGCGAGCGCTCGTCGGAGAACTGCGATACCCGTTCGATGGCGGAGCGCAGCTCATCGCGGCTGAGGGCGACTGAATTGGGATGATCCTTCGGCAGCACGCGTTCGAAATCCGGGAAATTGCCGGTTAATTTGCGGCTGATCAGCAGGCGTTCCCCCAATTGAAAAAAGAGGTGATTTTCATCGCCGGAAAACTTCAGAACCGCATCTGCGGAGGACTCCTGGGCGAGCTTCAGAATTTCGCTCATCGCTTTGCGCGGCAGCAGAGCCCGGTAGGCAGCGGTGATATTCGGAATGTCGGTAGAACTCTCGATCATGGACAGCCGGTGACCGTCGGTAGCCACCATCTGAAGACCCTTGTCCCGAAGAATGAGAAGAGCGCCGTTCAGGGTGAAGCGCGACTCTTCCGCCGAGATGGCAAAAATAGTCTTGGCGATCATGGAGCAGAGGACGCCAAGCGGAATCTCCGCCAGCACTTCCGGCAGGGACGGCAACTCCGGGAAGCTCTCGCGCGACATACCAGCGATCCGCGTGCGAGAGCGGCCGCAGACCAGGCTGGCCCAATGGTTGTCCCCGAGCTTGATATTGATGTCGGATTCCGGCAGAAGGCGGACGTAATCGAGAAGTTTTTTTGCCGGGATGGTGCCGGCTCCCTGGGTCTTCACTTTCGCGGGACATGAGCAGCGAATTCCCAACTCCAGGTCAGTGGCGGTGAGGACAATACTATCGCCTGACGTCTCGATCAGTACGTTCGAGAGAATCGGGATGGTAGTTTTGCGCTCGACGACGCCTTGCGACAGATTCAGTTCCCGAACCAGGTCAGATTTTTTTACTGTAAATTCCATCGATTGCCTCGCTTCTTCGCGCTTGTGGCCCGAGCTCATACTGGTTGCCTAATCGTCTTGGTGTTATAGAATTTAAAACCCTTATAAGAACACCACTCATATGGGCTGTGGAAATGTGTATATCTCTCTAAATTATACAAAATCCACGCGCTTCGCGTCTCACTCGAATGTGAAAAACAAGGTTTCCGAGGTTGCGCGCCGAGCGCGAGTTCAAGTTCTCCACAGTAATTCACCGTATGCTGGAACGGCGTTCTGTGGAAAACTCACGAAGCCTAATGCAATGTATCGATTAGGCTGTGTATCATCCTGTTCAATTCCGGGTCGACGTGTCTTTGCTGCTCAATTTTTTGAATGGAGTGAAGGACCGTTGTGTGGTGTTTTCCGCCAAAGGCTCGCCCTATCTCCGGCAGCGATGCGGAGGTGAGCTCCTTGACCAGGTACATGGCCACCTGACGGGGGTAGGCAATCTGCCGGGAGTTACTCTTCTGCTTGATCTGGGAAGGCTGCATAGAGAACTTCTCCGCAACAGCACGCAGTACGCTATCGATGGTCACCCGGCGATCCTGGCCGGGCACCAGGTGCTTCAGGATCTGCTGGGCCATCGCCAGGTTGATGGGTGAGCCAGTAACGGAGGAATAGGCGATCAATTTAATCAGCGCTCCCTCCAACTCACGGACATTGGACTTGGTCTTGGTCGCGATGAAGATGCGAACATCCTCGGGGAGCCGGATGCCGTCCTGTTCCGCTTTCTTATCGAGAATGGCCATTTTGGTTTCGAGGTCCGGAGGCAGGACGTCGACCATTAATCCCCACTCAAACCTGGAGCGGAGGCGCTCAATCAGACCGGGGGTATTTTTTGGCGGAGCATCGCTCGAGATTACGATTTGCTTCTGGTGATCGTAGAGTTCGTTAAACGTATAGAAGAACTCATCCTGCGTCCGTTCCTTGCCGCCGATGGTCTGAATGTCGTCGATCAAAAGAACGTCGGCGGAGCGGTAATGCTGATGAAACTGGGTTAGACGATCGAGCTTGATGCAATTGATCATCTGGTTCATGAAGCGCTCACTGGTTGTGTAGACGATCCGCATCCCGCCAAAATTCTCTACCAGGGACCGGCCGATCGCGTGCATCAGGTGGGTCTTGCCCATGCCGACGCCGCCGTAAATGAACAGAGGGTTATAGCTGCGCGATGGTTTAGTAGCTACAGCTTTGGCAGCGGCATGCGCAAATTGATTACAGGAGCCCACCACATAGTTGTCAAAGGTGAAGCGGGCATTTAGTTGACTAATGGGTGACTGAAACATGCTCTCCGGGGAGGAGCTGAACTCCGGAGAATAAGCCGAGCGCGTTTCCCCTGCACTCAACTCGTAGTGGATGCGGCGAATTGGCAGGTTGAGTTCGCGAATGACCGTACGAATGCAGTCGCCGTATTCCGATTCGATCCACTCCTTGGTGGCTTCGTTGGGTACGGAGACGAAGATAGCGTCGCCATCCACTTGGCGGAAGGATGTCTTGGCCAACCAGTTTTGAAAGGCTTCAGCACTGATTCTCGAGGCAAGACTCAGCTTGATGCGATCCCAAATATTTAGTAATGTGTCAGTTTCGAGGCTCGTCGGGGGGCTCTGTGTAGTCGGCATTTTGCGTAGACAGACGTTTCCCACAGGTTTTCCACTGATTGTGGAAAACCGGTAGTTCTCCTATTCTTCCATTCAGGTAAAACCGCGGAAGGGAGCCGGTTTTAAGGCCAGCGATTTGCTACTCCTCTAGCAACGGAAACTTAGTCTATCACAACTTTTTCGCCGTACCGTCTAGTACTTTGTTATTTATATTTACAGTTATATCAATAGTTTACAGACACATGTCGCGGTTACAAAACAAAGTAGTACCAGTTTGATTTAGGCACCTCAATTGCCGAGAGGGCCTCCCACCATCCCGCAAAATTGACAGGATGGCGGGTATCGCGCGACAATACTTTCGTCAGCCCTCCACGCGGGAGTAGCTCAGCTGGTAGAGTGCAACCTTGCCAAGGTTGATGTCGCGGGTTCGAATCCCGTCTCCCGCTCCAATCCAAGTTTTAACGCCATCACCTTTTTCTAAAACCGCGATAACTTCATTGCGTCGCTGGGGTTTAGTAAACAGAAATGTATTCCGTGATGCACAAGCCGCTTGCCCTTCATTCATTTTTGTTAGCTCTGGTTCTACTTCCCTTGGTATCTGGAGGGATAAAGACCAAAACGTCCGGAGATGCCGCATTCAAAAGGAGGCTGACGAAGGAGCAGAGTATTCTGCATGCCCTGGGCCGATTGACCTTCGGGCCCGGACCGGGTGACGTGGAAAACGTGAGGAAGGTTAGTCTTAAAGAATGGATCGATCTTCAACTGCATCCTGAAAGGATTCCGGAAAATGCCGAACTGGCAGCGCGGTTGGCTCCTCTTAGTTCCTTAAAAATGAACAACAAAGAACTCGCCGCCAACTATCCATCTCCGCAAATGGTTGTGGCGGTGGCCATGGGCCGTGCGCCCCTGCCGCAGGATCCAGGGCAGCGCGCCACACTGGAGCGCCTGGCTCTTCGCTATAAGAATAAGTTTTTAAAAAAAGGTATCGGGGAAGAGAGCAAACTAGCGCCGATTGATAAGCGCGACATCAAAACGCTGCCCGAAGGAGCGCGAAGGAACGTATTAGCAACCGCGCCGCCCGACGTCCGCCGGAAGATGCTGCTGGAGATAGCGCCGCAGCAGGTGTTGGCCCACGATCTGGCGGAAGGCAAGCTGTACCGTGCTATCTACAGCACCCACCAGCTCAGCGAGGTGCTGACTGACTTCTGGTTCAATCACTTCAATATTTATTTGGATAAAGGCGCTGACCGCTACCTGGTCACGTCCTATGAGCGGGACGCGATTCGTCCTCACGTGTTAGGAAAATTCCGCGACATGCTCGGAGCTACGGCTGAGAGTCCAGCGATGCTATGGTACCTGGACAACTGGCAATCCGTGGCGCCGGCCGCGGTGAACCAGCGAGTTGGCCCCAAGGCGGGGAAGCGAAGCCGCGGATTGAACGAGAACTACGCGCGTGAGCTCCTGGAGCTGCATACCCTGGGCGTGGACGGCGGCTACACCCAAAAAGACATCGTCGAAGTGGCACGTTGTTTCACCGGCTGGACCATCACGGAACCGTACCGGGGAGCGGCATTCAGTTTCAACCCGCGCGTGCACGACAACGGTGAGAAGGTTGTTTTGGGTGTGACCATCCCGGCCGGAGGGGGTAAGGAAGACGGCCTCAAGGTGCTCGACATTGCGGCGCACCATCCCTCCACGGCACGATTCCTGTCACGTAAGCTGGCCCAGCGGTTTGTCGCCGATAATCCGCCGGAGAGTCTGGTGGCGGCGATGGCGAAGACCTTCACGCGGACGGACGGCGACCTTCGCGCCGTGATGCAGACCATGCTCGCTTCCAGGGAGTTCTGGTCGGAGGGGGCGTACCGCGCCAAAGTGAAATCGCCGCTGGAGATGGTGGCGGGCGCTGTGCGAGCGGCCGGAGCGGATGTGACATTTGCCTTCGGCCTAGCCACAAAGGTGGCCGAGCTGGGACAACCGCTTTACCGGAAGCAGGAGCCGACCGGCTATTCGAGCGCAAATGCCGAGTGGGTCAATTCGGGTGCGCTGCTGGCGAGAATGAATTTTGCGCTGGCGCTGGTTCAGAACAAACTGCCGGGAGTGAAGGTGGACGCAACGCGATTCCAAGGCGATGCTACCGCGGTCGCCAGGGGGCTGCTGTTCACGGAGGCTTCGGCCCAGACGCGGGGGGCGATTGAGCGCGGCCAGCGGGAGAACAAGGACGGACCAACGATCGCAGGGTTGGTGCTCGGCTCGCCGGAATTCCAGAGAAGGTAAAGATATGGTAGCGAGAAGAGTTTTTCTCAAAAATTCAGCCCTCGCCATGGTGGGCGTAGGCGCCGCGCCAGACTGGTTGGGGAGGGCGGCGTATGGCAGTGAACCGGGACGCCGCAAAAAGATTCTGGTTACGGTGTTTCAACGTGGGGCCGCGGACGGCTTGAATGTGGTGGTTCCTTATGGGGATCCCGGCTACTATTCGCTGCGTCCCAACATCGCCATCCCGCGCCAGAACGTGATCGAGCTCGATGGCATGTTTGGTCTGCACCCGTCATTAAAGCCCTTGAAGCCGATCTTCGATGCCCGACAGCTCGCAATTGTGGAAGCAGTTGGATCTCCCGACCCGACACGATCGCACTTCGACGCGCAGGACTACATGGAATCAGGTACGCCGGGACGCAAAGCGACGTCGGATGGTTGGCTGAACCGGGCTTTGCTGCCCGCGAAAGGCTGCGCTTCTCCGGTTCGCGCCGTGGGTCTAGGGACCAACCTGCCGCGCATGCTCCGCGGAAAAAATGCAGCGGTCGCTGTCAGCAACCTGAATGAGTTTCAAATCAAAGACGCGTACTCATCGAACACTTTTGAAGGAATGTACTCGCAAACTCTCGATAAGGTCCTCAATGGCACCGGACGGGAAACATTCGATGCGGTAAAGATTCTGCAGGGGATTCAGAAGCAGCCGTATCGACCCGCGGGGGGCGCGCAGTACCCAGGCGGGCGTTTTGGCCAGAGCATGCAGCAGATTGCCCGGCTGATCAAGGCGGATGTCGGCGTGGAGGTTGCGTTTGCCGACATGGGCGGCTGGGACACGCATGTCAACGAAGTGGGAGTGACGCAGACGGTGGGTCCACTGGCGAATCTGCTGAACGAATTCGGACAGGGGATCGCAGCCTTTTACCAGGATCTGGGAGACCGGATGCAGGATGTAGTGCTGGTGACGATGTCGGAGTTCGGCCGGACTGCCCGGGAGAATGGCAATCGTGGAACGGATCATGGGCATGCAAACCTGATGTTCGTGATGGGCGGCGGGGTGCGGGGCGGCAAAGTATACGGCGAGTGGCCCGGCCTGGCGCAGGAACAGTTGTATGAAGGCTGTGACTTAAACCTGACCACCGATTTCCGCGATGTATTGGGTGAACTGGTGACTCAACACCTGGGCGCTAGTGATGTGACGCGGGTGTTTCCGGAGTACTCACAACCTAAGTACCGCGGGCTGCTGGCGAGCGCGTAGGGCTGCATGTGCCGGATTGGAACGGCCGCTCGCCGACTGAGTTACAGTGGGGAAATGAAGCTCCTAGTGCTGCTGTTCTGCGCGATGGCTGCCACGGCCGGCGACACGCTTGAGGCGTTCGGACTGAAATGGTCGGTTCCGGCCGCTGCCGACTGGAAAGTGGAGAAGAATGGAGACGCCGAAATACTTCGGATGGTGAACGCGCGCGGGCCGGTAGCGGGTGCGCCCCGGCGGCCGACGCAATTCGCCCTGGCGGACACGGCCGCCTATCAGCGAGTGACGCTGGAGGCGGATGTAAAGAGGCTGGGTAGTTCCCTGATCATCGTGTTCGCCTACCAGGACGCCGCGCATTACAACTACGCCCATCTATCCAGCGACAAAGCCTCTAAACAGCCGGTACACAATGGCGTTTTTCATGTATTCGGGGGCGAGAGAGTCCGGATCAGCCCGATTGCCGGCCCGGAATCACTGCCTTCGGCAGAGGAATGGGCTCACGTAAAGCTGACGCACGATAGTGCCACAGGCATCGTTGGAGTGACCGTGAACGGGGCAGCGATGCCGTCGCTTGACGCGGTGGATCTGAGTTTGGGCGCGGGCAAAGTGGGGCTCGGATCTTTCGGCGAAACGGCCCTTTTCAAGAATGTGAAAATAAGCGGGAAATAGAATCAGCGTCTGCGCTGCTGCTCGAAAGCCCAGGCTGTCGCCACGATTTGGACCAGATCGGTGTATTTGGGCCGCCATCCCAGCGTCGTCTGCAGTTTATCGGAGTTCGCAACAAGCTCGGGAGGATCGCCCTCGCGCCGCGGGCCGATCACGTAAGGCACCTTTTCGCCGGTGACGGCCTCCACTGCATCGATCACTTCGCGAACGGAACGCCCGGCGCCGGTACCCACATTAAACTGGTTCGAAGGACCGCCACCGATCAACGACTCGAGTGCGAGTATATGCGCCTCTGCAAGATCGCTCACGTGAATGTAGTCGCGGATGCAGGTGCCGTCAGGCGTAGGATAATCGTCGCCAAAAATAGTCATGGGCGTGCCGCTCACCACAGCACGCAGGAGTAACGGAATCAGGTGTGTTTCCGGGTCGTGCTCTTCTCCCAGGCCGGCATCCGGTTCAGCGCCACACGCATTGAAATAACGGAGCGCGATACTGCGCAGTCCGCTGTATTCATCCAGCCAGCGAAGAATACGTTCGACGATCACCTTCGACTCACCATAGGGATTTACGGGAACGATCGGGGCGTCCTCTTTGATCGGGACGCTCTCGGGATCCCCATAAACAGCTGCCGTGGACGAGAATACGAGGCGTTTTATGCCGGCCTGGGCCATGGCGTCGAGAAGGGAGATGGTTCCGCCGACGTTGTTTGCAAAATACA
The DNA here is from genome assembly GCA_035526665.1 of Bryobacteraceae bacterium. GTDB lineage: Bacteria > Acidobacteriota > Terriglobia > Bryobacterales > Bryobacteraceae > DATLBY01. The sequence goes on along the minus strand of DATLBY010000364.1, from coordinate 2,017 downwards.
GCTCCGGCTTTTTGGTGGATTCACCCACGGCGATATAGGCGGCGAAGTGAATCACGGCATCGAACGGCTCGGTCCGCATCAGCCGCAGCAACCCGGCGGTATCGGCGAGCGCAACTTGGTGAAACGGTTTGTGCTCGACATTATGGGCGTGGCCCCGCGACAAATCATCCACGACAGTGACCTGGTAGCCGCGCTGGGAAAGCAGATGGACGGTATGGGAGCCGATGTACCCGGCTCCGCCGCTGACAAGAATTCTCGACATGTACGGTTCTTAGAGAGAAGCCGCGCGGCTATTGTTTCAGTGCTTTTTCCACCGCGGTAGTCAGCTCGGCCGAGTCAGGAGTGACGCCGGGTTCAAAGCGAGCGATTACTTTTCCATTCTTACCGATTAGAAACTTGGTGAAATTCCATTTAATCTCGCCGCCGCTAGCGGTGAGGTAGTCGTAGAGAGGAGCCTTATCGCTGCCTTTCACGGAGATTTTGGAATACATCGGGAAGGTGACACTGTACTTGGAGGAGCAGAAGGTCTTGATCTCCTCGTTGGTGCCGGGCTCCTGGGCGCCAAAATTATTGGCTGGAAAACCCACGACGACGAATCCCTGCGCCTTGTACTTCTCGTAGAGCGCCTGTAGGCCGGTGTATTGCGGAGTGTAGCCGCAGCGGCTTGCGACATTCACGAGCAGGGCAACTTTGCCCTGGAAGGCGGAGAGAGGCGCCGGCTTTCCATCAATTGCGTTTAAGGTGAAATCGTAGATGCTGGAAGCCGCGAACAGTGAGGTGGCCATGAGGGTGAGGGCGCAGAGTTTCATTCCCTTCATCATGCGCATTAGCCGCCGGCAGATGCAATAAGCTGATCACATGGACTATCGGAACCTGAAGCTGACACCGGAAGGCAGCACCGCGGTCCTGACGCTGAACCGGCCGGAACGGCGCAACGCATTGTCGTCAGAGCTGATGGCCGAGATGCTGGCTGCGCTGGATGAAGTCGAGGCAAAAGATTGCTACCGAGCCTTGATTATTGCCGCGGCTGGGAAAGCGTTCTGCGCCGGACACGACCTGAGTGAGATGGCCGGACTGGAAGAGGCGGAGTACCGGCGGCTGTTTGCGCTCTGCTCGGAGTTGATGCGGCGCGTGCACGAAATTTCCATACCGGTGATCGCCGAGGTACAGGGAATTGCGACTGCCGCGGGTTGCCAACTGGTGGCGGCCTGCGATCTTGCCATCGCCAGCGAAGATGCGACGTTTGCGACACCCGGCGTCCGGATCGGCCTGTTCTGTTCGACTCCCATGGTTCCGTTAACCCGCTCGATCGGGCGGAAACGCGCGATGGAGATGCTGATGACGGGCCGCGAGATCGATGCGGGAACGGCGGCATCCTGGGGTCTGGTAAATCGCGTAGTGGCAAAGGAAGAGTTGCTGTTGGCCACACGCGAGCTGGCGCAGAGGATCTCGGAAGCGAGCGCCTACACGGTGGCGACCGGTAAACGCGCGTTTTATCAGCAAGTGGACATGAACGAAAATAACGCGTACACCTGCGTCAAGGAAGTCATGACTGCGAATGCCTTGGCGCCCGACGCGCAGGAGGGCATCTCAGCGTTTCTGGCCAAGCGTGCTCCTGTCTGGCCCGGGAGCTAGTTTGTAAAGTACGAACCCATTGCGGTGGCTGAAGACCACATAATTGAGCAGCCACGTTTCCAGGTCGGGGTAATTGGTAATTGCGAGATCGGGATTATAGGGTCCGAGGCCGTCGGCGATGAAAGTGGGACGCGTTCCGATTAGCTCCTGCCGGTTCCGTTGGGCAATTACGGGCGCGCTAGGCGTCGATTGGACCAGGTGGCAATCGGCGATGACGCCCGTCACAGGCTGGGAATCGAGAAACCGCGTGCCGGCAGGTAACCCGGTGTAGACGAACACATCCGGCCGATATCCCCAAACGAGGAGTGTGTCTGAGGGCTGAGCTCCCGCCGCCAGGATGTCCCGGGCAGCGGCTTCACTTTGCTGGCTGAGCGCGAGGTCC
>DATLBY010000363.1:0-7782 GCA_035526665.1 Bryobacteraceae bacterium | reverse complement strand
CGCGTCTCGGCCCGCGGAGAATCGGTCCGCTTCCAGCACGGCGCCAGCCATGGGCGGCGGGGCGGGCATGGTGTGGGTGAATAAGGATACGAAAATATTCCATCGCAACGGCGATCGCTGGTACGGCAAAACCAAAAACGGCGCCTATATGCCGGAAGCCGATGCGATCAAAGCGGGCTACCACGAGTCCAAGGAACGTCAGAAGAAATAGCGGAACCGCCGAAATAGCTCTTGACACGAAGTACTTTACACAATAAAGTATCTCCATGAGTGCAGCCAGCCGGCCAGGGTTACACGCGCCCCGACGTAACTGGTGTCCCCTGGAGATGACACGCCCGCCACTTCTGGATCCTACGATCACCGCCGGACCGGTACAGGCGCGCTATGCTCTCCTGATCAATCCCTTTTACCCGAAAGATCCGCATGCGAGCTTCGGTAAGCATGTGCTTACGCCCACCCTCGCCTTGACAAGTTTCGCCGCAACCACGCCAGAGCACTGGAAGATCGGGTACTGTGACGAAAATCTGCTGGATGGGCGGCCGCCGTTCGTGCCGCTCCCAGAGGTAGTGGGGATTACCGTCCACCTGACGTTCGCAAAACGGGCCTTCGAGCTGGCGCAATGGTACCGCAGCCGCGGCAGCAAGGTGGTGCTGGGCGGACTGCATGTGCTCTCGTGCCCCGGCGAGTGCGCACCCCATGCGGACGCGCTGGCGGTAGGCGATGGCGTGCAGCTTTGGCCGCGGATCCTGGCCGACGTGGAGGCGGCCTGCCTTCAGCCGAGATACACCGCAACTTATGAGAGCGAATATCGCAGCGACCCAGCGCCGAGGCGGGCGATTCTGCCACGGAAGAGCTTCCTCACAACCACCAGTCTGATCGCCACGCGTGGTTGTCATAACCGGTGCGGGTTTTGCTACCTGGCGACGGACGGCCTGCGTATGCCCTATCGCATGCGGGACCCCAGCCAGGTGGCGGCCGAGTTCGTGGCGGACGGGCAGCCGTACGGTGTCTTTGTCGATAACAACCTGGGATCGAACCGGGCCTATCTGCGCGACTTATGTCTGGCCCTGCGGCCGCTGAAAAAGATCTGGAGCGCGGCCGTATCCATCGATGTCACCGACGATCCGGCCCTGATCCGAACCATGGCACTCGGAGGATGTACCGGCGTATTCGTGGGATTCGAGTCGCTCACCGACGAGAACCTCTCCGATGCCAGGAAGAAGACTCCGAAGGCCGCGGATTATGCGCGCCGCGTCCGAATGCTACATGATAACGGCATCCAGGTAAATGGCTCATTTGTGCTGGGATTCGATCACGACCGGAAAGATGTTTTCACGCGGACCGCCGATTGGGTCGAGGAGAACCGGATGGAGTGCGCGACGTTCCACATTCTCACTCCTTATCCGGGAACGCCGCTATTCCGGCAGATCGAAAGCGAGGACCGCTTGCTGCACCGCAACTGGGCTCTGTACGACACGGCGCACGCGGTGTTCCGTCCGAAACACATGTCCCCCGAGGAGTTGGAAGACGGTTATGCCTGGATGTATCAGCGCCTCTTCTCCCACGCCTCGATCTGGCGCCGCCGGCCGGCGGACTGGCGAGCGGTGGCGCCGTACCTGGCGATGTCGTACCTGTACAAACGCTCGAACCGCTTCTGGCGGTTGCTGATCAAACATCATCTAGTGCACGCCGCCTGGCGTCCGCTGGTGGAACTGACGCGGCTCCGGCACGTGCGATTCCGGGAGGAGTTGGCTACCAGCGACACCTCCAGCAGCCCCGGGACCCATGTTGTGGCTGCGGGTGTGTAGCGCGTCTGTTGGAAGCGAAAAGGGGTCACAGGGCAAGATTTTAGATTCACAAAGACGGCGTAAGGACTTTGGCTGGGCCGACGCCGGGCCGGTCCGGTTTGAGCGCTCTACTGGGTGCCAGCTGGGTTTGCCGGCCACTGAATCGTTGGGCGTCGTTTCTGCACGGCGCAGTCTCTCAAGAACAAGTTGATGAGGTTCTGATAAGGCATCCCAAGCTCAGCCGCCATTTTCTTGAAGTAGTCGACCGCCATGGTGTCGAGGCGGATGGTAATCTGACGCTTAAGTTGATTGGCGTAAGGATTTTTGCTGGATTCTGAAAAGTCGTACTCTTTTCTCATCTGAGTCTCCAATACCCTACTTCTTCACGCGCTGTCGCAGGCCTGGCGGAGATCAACCTGATAACGGAGGTGGATTGCCGGTAGCAATGACTGACAAGCAGACAACGCGCCTGAAAGCTGTAACCCAACAATAAGAATCTCTCTTCATCCTCCGAGTGATCCGGGTCATCGATTATGCGGCCGTTTTCATCCAGAAACACCGTTTGTGCTTCTTCAAAAGAGACGCCATGCTTGACTAGGTTGGACCGGGCTTTCCGCCGGTCCCAGGCAAACTCTATATTGCCCACAGCATTATTTTAGCAATATGAGGCCGCCAAATGGGAATTCCTTGATCTGCGCTTACCGCATGGCCAGGACGTAAGCCGCGCGAAAATCGGGAGACTATGCACCCGAACTCTTTCGGACTTGGATCCAGCGCCGTGGCAACTCTATTCACTGTGCTCTTACTTAACACCCAGGTGGCGGAGAAACCAGTTGAGGTTTCTTTCCATTAAATCGCGCACGTGGGCGGGCTCGGAAATGCCGTGCCCCTCGCGGGGGTAGACCACATACTCGACTTCCACATGATGGTCTGTCAGGGCGCGGTAGATTTCAGAGTTGTGGTTGATGTCCACGCCTCCCACCTGTAGGAGGCAAGGTGTGCGCACCTGCTTCAGCTTGAATCTTGGAGAGTGCCTGGCGTAGCTCTCCGGCACTTCCCACGGCGTGCCTCCGAAGTAAGTCCAGAGCACTTCCTTGGGTCCATCCGATTGGCCGTAGTAAGTGATCCAGTCCGTGGCCGGTGCTCCGATGGAGGCCGCCTTGAAACGATTGGTCTGAGTGACCATCGACGTCGTCAAATAGCCGCCGTAGCTCCAGCCCATCACTCCTAAACGGTCAGGGTCGGCAATCCCGCTAGTTATCAGGGCATCGATGCCGGTCATGACGTCGTCGTAGTCGCCTTCGCCCTGCGACAGCGCATTCTTCATCCGAAAAACCGCGCCGTAATTGACCGAACCGCGAAAGTTGGGAGAGAAGACGGCGATTCCTTTCTGAAGGAAAAGCTGGACAGGGTAGGTGCGAGGCTGCGGGAAGGCGTCGAGGGTTACACCGGTGGGTCCGCCGTGTAGTTCCGTGAGCAGCGGAACCCGCTTGCCCGGCTCGTATCCCACTGGCAGCCATAACATTCCTTCGACTTCCAAACCGTCGCGTGATTTCCACTTCACCACTTCCGCGGAAAAACGCGGCATTCCGGCCAGGTAGTCATGCACATGCGTCAATTGCCGGACCGATTTCCCTTCCATGAGCATAATTTCGGCCGGATGCGTACGGCTAACCTGCAGAAAAACAGCGCGGTTCAAAGCGGGCGTGAAGCTCGCGGCGCCGGAGATATTCTCCGCCAGCCTGGTGACGCGATCCGATGCAATGTCGTGAAGCATCAGGAAGTCGTGGACGCCCTGGCCTGCCGTGTAAATCACAGCATGGGAATCAGCCGCCCAGGCGAACACGTTTCCGTTGCGAAACACATCTTCGGGATGGCCGCGCGTGATGTAGCGGATGGTACCGCCAGCGGACGGAATCAGGCCCACATCCCGCTTCTCGAAGTAGTTTGTCGAGCCGCCCTGCGAGTGAAATGCGATCCACTTTCCGTCAGGCGAGTAGGAGGGTTCGGCGTCCCGCCCGGGCTGTACAACCAGCGGCTTCACGGCGCGGGTCGTCAGATCGACGCCGTATAGGTCGGATTGCAGCGAGTCCTGATTAAGCGGGGTGGCGTGCGCGGTGTAGACGGCCTGGTCACCGCTTGGGGAGAGCGCGAAGGACGTGACGTGCAGGTTGCCTCCGCTGACACGCAGAGCCGTCCCGGTGTCGATCGCCTGCCAGTACAGACGCGAGTAGCGGCTATGCTTTCCCGAGACCTCCGGATCAGGAGGCGGGCCGGGATCGGCCGCTAGAAATCCGATCGCGCGGCCGTCCGGCGACCAGGAAAAGGTTGTCACCGGGGATGGTGACCGGGTAAGCTGGCGCAGGCTGCTGGAACGCGTGTCGAGAAGGAACACCTGCCCCACGCGATCGACATTTGCAATGAAGGCAAGGAGTTTGGAATCTGGCGACCAGCGGGGGCGGCGGCCCTCCTGCACCAGCTTCGCACTGCCGCTCTCGATGGGCGACTGGTAGATCCGGCCCTGCTGCGAATAGGCGTACGCCTGTCCATCAGGCCGGATCTGCGGATCGCTGAGCAGCGGAAGATTGAGCAGCCCCTCGATTGTCCAGACAGCGAGCAGCAGGCTAAACAAGAATTTCCCGGATCGGTTTACCGTAGTCGATTTCGATACGTTTACGTCCCGGCACATCCAACCGCTTGGGATCGATGCCAAGTTGGTGCAGCACAGTGGCGTGGATGTCGGTCACATAGTGACGGTTCTCCACGGCGTGAAAGCCAATCTCATCGGTAGCGCCGTGGACCACTCCGGGCTTGATGCCGCCGCCCGCCATCCAGACCGAGAATCCGAAGGGATGATGATCCCGTCCGTTGGACTGCTCGGCGCCGGGAGAGCGGCCGAATTCCGTCGCCCAGACAACCACGGTCTCATCCAGCAGCCCGCGCTGCTTCAAGTCCTGTAGCAGCCCGGCGATCGGTTTATCCACCTTCGCAGCCAGGTCGCCGTGATTCTTTTTGAGGTCCTTATGGGCGTCCCAGGCATTGCCGGATCCCCCGTGATAGATCTGGACGAAACGGACTCCCCGCTCCGAGAGACGCCGCGCGGCCAGGCAGACTTCGCCGAAGGGTTTCGAAATCTCCTGATCCATGCCGTATAGGCGCTTGGTCTCCTCACTCTCCTCTTTAAACTGGATTGCCTCGGGTGCGGCCATCTGCATACGGAAGGCCAGTTCGTAGGATTTGATGCGCGCCTTCAGCGCCGGGTCGGATGGGTACTCCACGCCTGCCAGTTTGTTCAACCGGTTCAGGAACTCAAATTCCTTCTGTTGCTCTTCTTTGTAGACACCGGGTCCGGGCGAGGAGAAGGGCAGCGGATTTTCGGGGTCCACTTGCAGCAGTACACCAGCGTGTTCCGGTCCAAGGTATCCGGAGCCGTGCGTGCCCATGCCTCCGCAGCAATCGCCGGGCGGCTGGCCGAGTACTACATAGGAGGGAAGATTCTCATTCATCGACCCCAGACCGTAGTGCGTCCAGGAGCCAAGGGTCGGCAGATAACCGTCAAAGATGTGGTGCCCGGTGTGGAACTGAAGAATGGCGCCATGGTCGTTGTCAGTGGTCCAGGTGGACCGGATCAGGGCGAGCTCGTGCATCTGGCTGCCGATATGCGGGAACCAGTCGCTGACGGCGACGCCATTCTTTCCGCGCTCACGAAAACCGCTTTGCATCGGATACAGCGTCAGTTTGGTTTCGTGCTGGCCTGGAACAAAGGCCTTCAAATTCTCTTTGACGAAGGGGCTGCTGAGGACTTCCCTATGCGGCGTTTCCGACAGATGCTTGCCGGCGTATTTGTTCAGCGCCGGCTTGGGATCAAACGACTCCACATGGCTGACACCGCCGAGCATGAACAGCCAGATGACACGCTTGGCCTTCGGCGCAAAGTGCGGCTTCCCATCCGGAAGCGACCACGCATCGGGATCCTTCGCCATGGCATTGCGAGGAGGGAGGAGCGATCCTAGCGCGAGGCCGGTGAGCCCCATCGAAGTATCCGAGAGGAACATTCTGCGGGAACGGCTGTCAGAGCAAAGACCAGATTTCGGCATGGGAAGCTTCTCCTTCAACGAAGGGTTACAAAATCATTGTGATTGAAAAGAACGTGAACCAGACTTTCACGGGCGCGCTGGCTCGGATCGGCAGAGGGCTTCAATGGAACTTCCGCGCCATTGGTAAACAACGTGAGTTTCGCCGGGTCGCGATAGAGCTCCGCCTGCTGCGTAAGAAAGGCGGCCGATTCGCGAGCTTCCACCGCGGACGGCGGACGGTCGAGTACCTTGAGAAATGCGGCGTTCACAAAAGCCTGCGGCGTGGGGGAACGCTCCGCCAGTTGACCGGCGATGGTGCGGGAGACGATGAAGCTCAACTTCCCATTCGCCAAAGCTAAAGCCTGCTGGGGGACAATGCTCTCGCTGCGGGCGAAACATTCATTCGGACTGGCGACATCGAAGGCTTGCAGCATGTCCATTTGGAGATCGGGCGCGGTGCGGAAGTAGATGCTGCGGCGGAAAATGTCGTGCCCCTTGGCTTCATCCAGCTCCGGCCCACCCATGGCGGGGTCCAGTTTTCCGGAGATGGCCAACATGCTGTCGCGGACGGCTTCGGCCTCCATGCGCCGGACATTCATTCTCCAATAGTAGATGTTATCGGGATCTAGCTTCGCCTGGGGAGAATCCGCAGCTTCGGCCGAGGAGGCCATCTTATAAGAATTCGAGGTGACCATCAGGCGGTGTATAGCCTTCATATCCCAGTTGCGATCCATGAACTCCACCGCCAGCCAGTCGAGCAACTCAGGATGCGTAGGCGGCTTGCCACTCCGGCCGAAGTTAAAGACGGTGGGTACCAGCGGTTTCCCGAAATGACGCAGCCACATGTCGTTGATGGCCACCCGGGCAGTCAGCGGATTGTCCTTGGCTGCGATCCAGCGCGCCAGCGCCAAGCGGCGGCCGGAGCTGGTAGTGGGGTACTTCGGTCCAGTGGGAGTATAGCCCTCGGCCGGCTCCTTGAGATTTTTTACCGCGGCTTCGAGTTTCGCGGTAGCTCCAGCCAGCTTCTTCTCGTTTTGCTTGGCGGCCTCAAACTCGTACTTTGCCGCAATGATGTCGGCCTCTGCCCGAATCATATTGGCGGCCCGTTCCAGTTTGCGGGCCTCTTCGGCCAACTTTTCGGCGTTTTCCGGAACCGGGGTTTTGAGGGCCGTCAACTCGGCTTCGATCCTAGCCTCCAGGGCGGGAAGCGATGCCTTGGCGGCCTCCACACGTTTGGCCGCGGCCAGGATGAGCGGTTCCGGATCGGGTTTATCCTTTGCTTTCTTCAGATCTGCTTCGGCCTTCTCGATATTGGCCTTGGCTTGGGCAATCAGATCGCCGGGGACGAAGGGGCGGCTGTCCGGGAAGTAAACTTCCACGGGAAGCGTAATGGGCTCAATACGGAGGTTCGGTTTGCCGAATAGGACCGGTACCGCGGGTTGCAGGGGCACCGCCGTATCCGGATTGCTTTCATTGCCGCGAATGAAGCGGTAGGTGGGCCGCGAGTCGTCCGCATCATAGACGCGTGGGATTCCGTTCTTCAGAATGTCGGCCTCACCGGGCACGCGATCGGTTCGCACGTCATGAGGCTCAAAGAAGGCTCGGAAGCGATAGTAGTCGGCCTGCGGAATCGGATCGTACTTGTGGGAATGACAGCGGGCGCATTTGAGGGTCAATCCCAGGAATCCAGCGGAGGTGTACTCGACGATGTCGCCGAGCCAGACGTTCCGGTTGAATAGGTACCAGTTACGGGCCAGGTAGCCTGTGGCTCGCACCACCGAGGGGTCATTCGGAGCCAGCTCATCACCGGCGATCATCTCCTCAATCATCCGGTTATACGGCTTATTCTGGTTCAGCGATTCGACAGTCCAGTCACGCCAGCGCCAGATGTGGCGCTGCGAGTAGCGGACCTGCTCGGT
>DATLBY010000362.1:0-3093 GCA_035526665.1 Bryobacteraceae bacterium | reverse complement strand
GTAAACCGCATGGCTTCGCGACGGGAGTAGGACATACTCGCGAAGATACCAGAAATCAGGCTGCTGCGGTATTTACTTAAGCTGCGCGAGGTAACGTTTTAGGACTTTCTCGACATACTGCTGCGTCTCGGCATACGGCGGGATATTGTGATAGCGGTCGACGGCGTGGGGCCCGGCATTATATGCCGCGAGCGCGAGACGTACGGGGTCCTTGGAGTCCTTATACTTCAGCAGCAGGTCTTTTAAATAGCGGGCACCCGCTTCCGCGTTTTGCCGGGGATCTTTGGGGTCAACCCCTAACTCGGCAGCCGTCCCCGGCATTAATTGCATTAGCCCCATGGCACCCTTCGGGGAAAGCGCGTTAGTACGGAAGCCGGATTCTACAGCGGCGACGCTGCGGACAAACTCGGGGCGGAGGCCATGTTTCAGGGCGGCCACGTTCACAATCTCCTGTGGCGTCAATGACTTGGGAGTAGGAAGTGCAGCCGGGGCAGGAACGGGCGGTGGAGCCGCCGGCTTGACGTACTCTTCCGCTTCAAAGCGGGCGATGTGGGCGGCCGGCATATCGACCGTGCCGTCCTTTGTAGTCAACCGGATGGTGGCGTCTCTTACTTCGTGGCTTAGAGCGGCTATCCGGAATCCGTTGTGGAGCACGGCATACTCACCGGCGAAGGCAGGGCAACACACGATCCAGGCAACGAATAGTCTTTTCACGCGGCTATTTCTATTGTACCTGACGAATTTCGATTGTCCGGTGTTGCAGCTACCATGGAATTCACGGAGATCGCCCATGAAAATGGCTGTTTTAGCCTTGTTGATACCCGGTCTAGCGGCCCCTCAGACGGTGGAAACCCCGAAGCGCTACGAATGCCGCCGGGCCGTACGCCCGATTGTCGTGGACGGCAAACTGGACGATCCAGCTTGGGGGGTGGCGGCCTGGACCGATGACTTTGTCGATATCGCCGGGCCCGGCAAACCGGCGCCGCGGTTCAGGACGCGTGCCAAGATGCTTTGGGATGAGCGTTACCTCTACATCGCCGCCGAGATGGAGGAGCCCGATATCTTGGGAACGCTGACGAAGCACGACTCGGTCATCTTCAAGGACAATGATTTCGAGGTTTTCCTGAAGCCGCCGGGAGATGGAAAAAGCTATTTTGAATTTGAGATCAACGCGCTGAACACATCCTGGGATCTTTATCTGGATAAGCCATATAAAGACGGCGGAAAGGCGGACAACTCCTGGGATATGCCGGGCCTGAGAACAGCCATCGGGATCGATGGCACGTTGAACAATCCGAAGGATCGGGATAAAGGGTGGAACGTGGAGATTGCCATTCCCTGGAACTCCTTCCACTCGCGCCTAGCCGTGTCCAAGCCTTTCGCAGGAGCCGAGTGGCGGATAAATTTTTCACGGGTCGAGTGGCACTATGAAGTGGTGAACGGCAAATATATAAAGGCGGCTAACAGGTCTGAGGACAATTGGGTGTGGTCGCCGCAATACTTGGTGAATATGCACGTGCCGGAGCGCTGGGGATTTCTGAGGCTGGCGCAATAATGCGCCGCGCCACTGTCTTTTTCGCATCCCTTTTCCTCCTACAGGCTCAGCCGAAGACGCTGTCGGTGCATCAGGGCGACGCCATCCGGGTGCAGTTGCCCGGTGCCCAGCAGTTGCAGGCTGAGCTGAACGGCAGATCGATCAGCCTGTTCCCGCAGCCGGACGGCACCGTGCTCGGCTTGATGCCTGTACCCGTGGCACAACCGCCCGGGACTTTCACTCTTCATGTCCGGGACGCTTCCGGGGCCGAAAAACAGCAGCTATCAGTACGTGTCGAAGACGCACATTTTCCCAGACAGAATATTCAGGTGGGGAAGGGGACGGCTCAGTTGAAGCCGCTGCCGGGCGAAATGGAGGCAGTCGGAGCGCTGCGCTCCAGTGTTTCTCCCACACGCTTTTGGAACGAGCCGTTTGAGAATCCGACATCGGATTGCATGAATTCACTTTTCGGCGTCGCCCGGTATCACAACGGCAAGCCGACAGGCAATTATCACAAAGGTGTCGACCTGCGCTCTCCGGCGGGGCGCCCGATTCATGCAGTTACCGATGGCGTGATTCACATTGCCAAGATGTTCCGGCTGCATGGCGGTACCGTGGGGATCGATCATGGCCAGGGCCTCACTTCGATTTATCTGCACATGTCGAAGATCGCGGTGGAAGAGGGCCAGCGCGTGAAGAAGGGCGATGTGATCGGGTATGTGGGCAAGACTGGTTTCGCCACCGGTCCGCATCTGCACTGGCAACTTCAAGTGAATGGCTTGCCGATTAACCCCTCGCAGTTCCTGCCGAACGTGCCCAGGTGCCTGTAGGCGGGCTATTATGGGCGTTTCGCCATGACCACTCTCTCTCATCTGGAATGCAGCCTGTGCGCGAAACGCTACCAGGCTGGGAAGATCCACAACCTTTGCGAATGCGGCGGACCGCTGCTGGTGAGATACGACCTGCCGAAAGCGCGGCAGACGTGGCGCCGCGAATCGCTCGCCTCGGCGCCTGCGAACATGTGGCGCTACGCGCCCGTCCTCCCGCTGGACGACGTGTCGCAAGCGGTGACGCTGGGCGAGGGATGGACGCCGCTGATCCGGACCACGCGGCTGGGGGAAAGCCTGGGCGCGTCCGACCTTTGGGTGAAGGATGAAGGGATGAATCCCACGGGCTCCTTCAAAGCGCGCGGGCTTTCCTGCGCGGTATCGATGGCGAAATCTCTCGGAGTACGCAAGCTGGCGATTCCTTCGGCGGGCAATGCTGCCGGGGCGATGGCCGCTTACGCGGCCGCGGCCGGGATGGAGGCTCACATCTTCATGCCGCGGGACGTGCCGCAGTCGAATTACATCGAGTGTAAAGCGTCCGGCGCCCATGTGACGCTGGTGGACGGCCTGATCAGTGATTGTGGCCGAATTGTGGCCGAGCGCAAAGACGCCGAAGGCTGGTTCGACGTCAGTACGTTAAAGGAGCCTTACCGCATCGAGGGCAAGAAAACGATGGGGTACGAGGTAGCGGAACAGTTCCAATGGCAGTTGCCGGATGCGATCTTCTACCCG
>DATLBY010000361.1:0-5725 GCA_035526665.1 Bryobacteraceae bacterium | reverse complement strand
GGTTCGCGATGTCTACACCGACGGCGCGCAGATTCAGATGTCCGCCATCGCGGCGATTGAAATCGCGTGTTGGGACATCATCGGCAAGGCTTGTAATCAGCCGGTGTACAACCTCTGGGGCGGCCAATGTCACGGGAAGCTCCGGGCGTATGCGAATGGCTGGTATCGAGGACCCCGCACGCCGGAATCGTTTGCGGAGAAGGCCAAGGGCGTAGCCGCCCGCGGCTACACGGCGCTGAAATTCGATCCTTTCGGCAGCGCCTGGCGGACGCTCTCGCGCAACGACTTCGATCTGAGTCTCGACATTATCCGGGCGGTCCGCTCAGCTGTCGGCGATAAAGTGGATCTGCTGATTGAAGGCCACTGCCGGTTTAACGTACCCACCGCGATTGAGTTTTCCACCGCCATGCACGATCAGCGTCCTGTGTGGTTTGAAGAGCCGGTGCCGCACACCAATATCGCCGCCATGGTGGAGGTAGCCCGCCGCAGCCCGGTTCCGATCGCCACCGGGGAAAGCCTGTCAAACAAACAGCAGTTCGCCGAGTTGCTGAAATCTGAATGCGTTCATTTCCTGCAGCCGGAGCCCTTAAACCTGGGCGGCATATTCGCTACCCGCAAGATTGCGGACATGGTGGATGCGCACTTCGGAGTGCTGGCGCCGCACAGCGCGCAGGGGCCGGTCTGCACCGCGGCCTGCGTCCAGCTGAACGCCTCCATTCCCAACTTTTTCATTCACGAGATTTTCGATGAGTTCAACGAGCCCTGGGAAAGGAACATTATTACCAATCCCGTGGATGTGGTGGACGGGTATATCGAGGTATCCAGCCGTCCGGGCCTGGGGATTGACCTGAATATCGAGGAGATCCTGAAGCATCCCTACCAGCAGGAAAATGCGCTTCCATTGTTCCAGCCGGGCTGGGAACGCCGGCAGAAGACGGAACGGCCGCGCTAGGGCTACGTGTGCAGCCCCAACGGGATGCCTGCTTTCTGCAGCGCCGCCTCCACTTCGAGTGGATTCAACCGGGTGGCGTCGTACTCGACGGTAATGCTCTTCATTCCGGGATCGACCAGGACACGCTGGATGCCGTAAACGCTGTGTACGCGGGCGATACTGTCCATGGATTTGTCATCCAAGGGACGAAGCAAATCGTACTTTAATTGCATTTTCGTCATCGAGCCCAGCATAGCAAAGCGGGTCACTCGCGATGCCGCAGCTTCCACAGGATCTGGCGGAACATTCCCAGCCAGACGAAGGCATCGCGCTGCTTGAGTCCGAGACGCACCACCATGCGCCGGAGTTTGTTTTCCGACGAAGCCGCGGTCAGATCCTGCATGTATCCGGATTCGCGCAACGATTCCAGCAGCAGTGTCGTGAAGCGCTCGCGCTCCTCCGCGTTGGCAAGACCCACTTCTCGCGGCTCCGATTCAGCCGACCGGCCGCTCCGGATCAACTCGTAAAGGCAGACGGCCACGGCCTGCCCCAGGTTCATCGATTCATGCTCGTCCCGTGTCGGAATCCGCATCAGCCAGTGGCAATGGCTCATGTCGTCGTTGGAAAGTCCGAACTTCTCCGAGCCGAATAGCAGTGCCACGGAACCCGTGGTAACCGCCTTCCGGATGGCTTTGCCTCCATACTCGAGCCGCCGCATCGAGTGCTGCAGTTCCCGGTTGCCCAACGACGTTGTTCCCACTACCAGTGTGCAATCGGCAACCGCCTCCGCCACACTTGAATATTGCCGGCTGGACGCGAGGATGGCGGATGCATTTACGGCGGAGCGCGCTTCCTGATATGCTACGTCGTACGCATTGACCACGCGAAGTTGCGAGAACCCGAAATTGCTCATGGCACGCGCGGCAGCTCCGATATTCAGCGGATTCCGCGGAGACACCAGGACAATGCGCAGCCGGTCGGAGTTTTTCATCATTGTGGGTTTTGGAAGGAACGCTTATTCTAGTCTATTGTGGAATCTGAGGTTATCCGGTCCCCAATGACGCCTGTCGCAGCCTCCGCAACTGCCGCCGCCGCAAAGTCCAATAATCTGGTGCGCGGGCTTTTTGTTGTCTACCTTGTGATGTGGACTGCTATGGCGATCTCGCCCATTGATCGAATGGACTGGCTGCTGGAAAATGTACTGGTGTTTGCATTTTCCGGAGTGCTGGTCTCGACTCACCGGAATTTTCAATTCAGCAATTTGTCGTACGTTTTAATTTTTCTTTTCCTTTCCCTGCACCTGACGGGAGCGCACTATACCTATGGCCAGGTTCCCTTCGGAAACTGGCTGAAGGATTCGTTCCGCCTGGATCGCAACCACTTTGATCGTGTGGCCCACTTTTCCTTTGGTCTTCTCTGCGCATATCCCATCCGGGAGCTCTTCATACGCAAGACCAAGGTGCAGCCTCTCTGGTCCTACTATCTGCCGATCGAGACGATCCTGGCCTTCAGCGCATTTTTTGAGCTATTGGAGGCATGGATCGCTAAACTGGTCGCGCCCGAACTGGCCAAACAATATCTCGCATCCCAGGGCGATGTGTGGGATACACAAAACGACATGGCGGTTGCCTTGGCGGGTTGTTGCCTGGCTATGGGGATTACAGCCCTCTGGCACCGCATCACGGGCGGTGAGCCTGCCCAAGACGCTGCATAGCGGGCCTACTGCTTGCCGCCGAATACATCAGTCCGTTCCAGCTCTCGCCACGCTTTCCGGATCGCTGCCAACTTCGCCGCCGGCAACACCATTCCCCGATTCTGATTGTAGTTGTCTCCGAATAGAATCAAGGCCTGCACCAGAGCGTTAAAACGATCGCAGAACAGTTTGCGGCGGTAGACTTCGTCCCGGGCGCGGGCCTCCGACATGGCTCGTTCTTGGGAAGCCCGCAATGCCTCAGTAAAATCGAAAGCCCGTTCCTGCGCCCGAAGCGACGTCACAAGAATGAGCGCGCCCAGCGTTCTGGCAGCTAGTCCCATTCTTCCCGCCGCAACATGGTGAATATTCGGCAGCCATCCCGGTCGAGGCTCGAATACTGAATCCGGACCGCAATCCGATCCTCTTTTCTCTCCGACCACACGCGGTAAATCTTCTCGTAGACTGATTGCATGTTGGTTTCCTCTGGCTCAATCGTGCGAGAGGCGTTTTTGCCACGTGCGCGCATTAACTGCTAACTAGAAGAATCTAAATCAAATTGAAAATATTGATTGCCTGTGATCGTGGTTCGAGCTTTAGCCCACGCCCGGTCAGACAGGAGTTCCGCACCTTCTTCAGGAGCGTTCACCGGGATTTTCAGAACGAACCCAAATCCCACGTGCGAAAATAGGAGGGTCACCCGGCAAAATGCTCAAAAGCATCACCGTGCATGGAGCGCGGCAACACAACCTCAAGAACATCGACGTCGAGATCCCCCGCAACACCTTTACTGTCATCACAGGCTTGAGCGGATCGGGAAAGTCGTCACTCGCCTTCGACACCATCTATGCCGAAGGGCAGCGGCGCTACGTGGAAACGCTTTCGCCCTATGCCCGCCAGTTTCTGGATCAGATGGAGCGTCCCGAAGTGGACTCCATCGATGGCCTCAGCCCAGCAATCTCCATCGAGCAAAAGACCACCAGCCGTAGTCCGCGCTCCACGGTCGGCACAGTGACCGAAATTTACGATTACCTGCGGCTTCTCTACTCCTCCATCGGAATTCCGCACTGTCCTGACTGCGGCTTCGAAATCGCCCGGCAGAGCACGGAACAGATTGTGCAGCAGATTATGGCGGGCAAACCGGACGAGCGCCTGATGATTCTAGCGCCGTTTGTCCGGGGCCGGAAAGGCGAATATAAAAAAGAGCTGGAAAAGCTCGCGCGCCAGGGATTTGTGCGGGCCCGCATCGATGGGGTTCTCCGTTCCCTGGAGGAGAACATTGCCCTGGATCGCCGCAAGAATCACGATATCGAAGTTGTCGTCGATCGCCTGGTCCTGAAGCCCGGCATCGAGAAGCGGCTGGAGGCGTCGATTGAGACCGCCACCAAACTGGCTGCGGGGCTGGTCATCGTCGCAATCGTTAACGGCGAGGAACGCCTCTTCTCCCAGAAACTTGCTTGTCCGAACTGCGGCCGCAGCGCCCCACAACTGGAGCCCCGCTCCTTCTCCTTCAACAGTCCCTACGGCGCCTGCGAAACCTGCACAGGTTTGGGCAGCAAGTGGTCCTTCGACGCTGTCAAAGTGATCGTCGATACGTCGAAGCCGCTCCTTGAAGGCGGACTCGGACCGGGCGGGAGCTCTACCTACATGAGCGACAGGCTCGGCCAGGCAGCGGCCCGCACCGGCTTTGATCTGGGCATCCCATTTGAGCAGATGTCTAAAAAGCAGCAGAACACGCTGCTCAACGGCGGACCCGGCTTTGCAGGCGTTCTCAAAATCCTGGAAGAGACATTCGAGGAAGCGAGCGAAGGGTACCGCGACTGGCTGATGGAGTACATGTCGCCGGCCGAGTGTCCCGACTGCCACGGCAAGCGGCTCCGTCCCGAGAGCCTGGCTGTGACAGTCAAAGACGTCACAATTGCTGATCTGACCGCGATGCCGATTGCCCGCTCGCTGCCGGCCGTGAGCACTTGGACGCTGAACTCGCGTGAGCAGCAGATCGCCTCCCGTATTTTGGACGAAATCCGTCACAGGCTGGAATACCTGACTGCAGTGGGGCTCGATTACCTGAGCCTGGACCGCGGCTCGGCGACGCTCTCCGGCGGGGAGGCCCAACGCATCCGGCTAGCCACGCAGATAGGATCCAAGCTCCGGGGCGTTCTCTATGTGCTGGACGAGCCCTCGATCGGGCTGCATCCCCGGGACAACGACCGGCTGCTGGATACACTGAGCAAACTGAGAGATCTGGGTAATACCGTCCTGGTGGTGGAGCATGACGCCGACACGATACTGCATGCCGATTACGTCATCGATCTGGGACCGGGCGCGGGGCGGTTGGGCGGCGGACTCGTTGCAGCCGGTACGCCTGGGGAAATCGAGCGCAATCCGGCGTCCTTGACCGGCAAATATCTTTCGGGCCAAGTGTCCATTCCGGCCCCCAAGAGGCGCTCCCGCGGCAGCGGGAAAAAGATTACGATCCGCGGCGCGCGTGAGCATAACCTGAAGAACGTCGACGTGGAGTTTCCGCTGGGCACTCTGACGGTGGTGACTGGCGTATCCGGCAGCGGAAAATCCACGCTCATCAACGACATTTTCTATCGCGCCCTGGCGCAGCATGTGTACGGGTCGCGGGCGAAACCGGGCGCGCACGACAGCATCAGCGGACTCGACGAGATCGATAAGGTGGTCGAGATCGATCAGGCGCCCATTGGCCGTACGCCGCGATCCAATCCCGCCACTTATACAGGCGTGTTCACGCCGATCCGCGATCTTTTTGCCATGCTGCCGGAGTCGCGCGAGCGCGGCTACAAGCCCGGACGGTTCAGCTTCAACGTCAAAGGCGGGCGCTGCGAGGCCTGTCAGGGCGACGGATTGAAGCGGATCGAGATGAATTTTCTGCCGGACGTCTACGTCACGTGCGATGTCTGCCGGGGAAAACGCTACAACAGCGAGACGCTGCAGGTGAAGTACAAGGGACATTCGATCGCGGACCTGCTCGGAAGCACGATTGAAGAGTGCCTTTCCATTCTGGAAAACCTGCCCCAGATTCAACAGAAGATTCAGACACTGAACGACGTCGGCTTAGGTTATATCCATCTGGGGCA
>DATLBY010000360.1:0-2199 GCA_035526665.1 Bryobacteraceae bacterium | reverse complement strand
CGTGGGTATTGCGGCCATCCTCTTCTGGCTGAGGCGATCCCGGCCGCGCACCGCAGCCGCCGATCTTGTCCCGGTAGATGAAACGGTGCTGAACCGGTACCGCGAAAGAATCGATAAGGATCTCGCGAATTACGAATAATGCTCCTGGCCGCCGCGATAGTCGTCACATTATTGATTTTGAGTTTCACTCTTCTGATCCGCAGCAAGGATTTGCCGGAGCCGATTCCAGTCTCCCCGTATCATCACCTGGAAACGCGAAAAGCCGCCATTTACGAGAACCTGCGCGACCTGCAGTTCGAGTATCGCGTGGGAAAATTATCCGACGCCGATTACCAACGCACCAAGCTCGAGCTGCAAGCCGAGCTTGCGGGTGTGCTCGCCGAGATTGATCAGGTGAAGCAGGAGGAGCTTTCCGCCGCGTCCGGCCGGAGCACGAAATCCAAGGCTCCCAAAAACGAGGCGGCGAAGGTGTGCCAGCATTGCGGGGCGACCTTCGGCAAGGCTTTAAAATTCTGCGGAGAATGCGGGAAAGCAATGGCGGGAGGCGCGGCATGAAGCTCCTGGCGGCGATGGTATTGCTGGCACTTCCGGTAATTGGTGCTGTGGATGGCGTTGTCGTGAATCAAACAACTGGCAAGCCGCAGCCGGACGTCACGGTCACGCTCATCCGGTTGGGTCAGGGGATGGAGACGGCGGGTTCGGCGAAAACGGATGGGCAGGGCCACTTTGCGATTGCCCAGGATGTGCCGCAGGGAAGTCCGGCGCTGATTCAGGCGCTCTACTCGGGCGTCACCTACAACAAGATGCTGCCGCCCGGGATGCCCGCCAGCGGTGTGAACGTGGAGGTGTTTGAATCCTCCACCAAGGCTTCCACGGCCAAGGTGGCTCAGCACATGATGCTGTTGGAGCCGTCGGGGACGGAATTGGCGGTCAGCGAAAGCATTGTCTTTGTAAACGACGGCAAGCTGACGTTTAACGACCCGGAAGGCGGGACGCTACAGTTCTATTTACCTCCGGCCGCCGCCGGCAAGGTCCGCGTGACGGTGAATGGTCCGCAGGGAATGCCGTTGCAGAAGCCCGCGGAAAAGGCCCCGGGGGCCAACACCTATAAAGTGAAGTACCCGGTGAAGCCAGGGGAGACTCGCTTCGACCTGAGCTATTCGCTGCCGATGCCCAATCCCCCGGTGTTCGAAAGCAAAGTACTACACGGCGATTCACCGCTGCGGATCGTGGCGCCGAAAGGCGTGCAATTGAGTGGAGAAGGCGTCACGAGCCTCGGCCCCGAGCCGCGCACGCAGGCCACTATTTACGATGTGAAGGGCGCCGCCTACAAAGTTGAAATCGCCGGTACCGGCTCGCTGCGCGCTTCCGCGGAAGCCGCGCCGCAGGAAGATCAGGGTCCGCCCATCGAGGAATCGAAGCCCCGGGTTTACGATCGCATCTATATGCTGCTGGCGCTTTCGCTTTCAATTCTGCTGATCGGCTTTATTCTTCTCTACCGCGCCGAAGCTCCAGCTACCAAGAGCCATTCATGACCGCCGTCGAGGTGGACGGCATCTGGAAATACTACGGCGATTTTGCAGCTTTGCGCGGTATCAGCTTCACGGCAGGTCAGGGGACCTGCCTGGCGCTGCTGGGCAGAAACGGCGCCGGCAAAACCACGCTGCTGCGCATTATCGCCGGACTTTCACGGCAGGCGAAGGGCAGCGTGCGCGTCCTGGGTGCCGGGATCCGGGAACAGGCGGCCCGCCGAAGGGTAGGCGTTCTAGGACATGGCATAGGCATTTACGACGAACTGTCGGCCGAAGAGAACCTGCTGCTTTTCGGCCGCCTGTACGGGCTGGAGAATCCCCAGCGCTCCGCGGCGGAATGGTTGGAGCGTACGGGTCTCAGTAGTGTCAGCCAAAGCGTGGCACGCGAATATTCGCGCGGGATGCGGCAGCGGCTCGCCGTGGCCCGAGCCTTTCTGCACGATCCGGAGGTGCTGCTTCTAGATGAGCCGTTCACCGCGCTGGATGACCGGGCTATCGCACTGCTGCAGGGACTGCTGCGCAGCGCTCTGGAACAAGGCAAGACGGTGGTGATGTCCACCCATCAACTGCGCGAAGCCATGGAACTCGCCACGCATGTGGGCCTGATCAACCGCGGGACACTGGCTTATTATGATGTCCGCACACCGGAGATGCTGGCCGATCCGGG
>DATLBY010000359.1:0-19531 GCA_035526665.1 Bryobacteraceae bacterium | reverse complement strand
GGACGGCCGCCGATCATGTGACCGGCAAACAGGTACAGTTGTCCTGGATGATGGTTGAACGCCTCGCTCTGCATGCTGCGGACCAGGCAGATATCGTCGGCGATGGAAGCTGTGTGCGGCAGCACGTCGGAGAGTTCCATACCGCACTGGCCATAGGGCTTAAACTCGCGCGGGCTGCCCAAAATGGAGGCCGTTGGTTTGATAAAGGCGAGTTTCAGGTCCTTCGTCATGGACGGCGGCAGCGGCTGCCCGTGCCACTTCTTCAGGGCGGGCTTGGGATCAAACAGATCCATCTGGCTGGGCGCTCCCTCCATGAACAGGAAGATGACGTTCTTCGCCTTGGCCGGGAAGTGGGGCTTCCGGGGAGCCAGCGGGTCGGCCGGCGTCTCAGCCTGGAGCAGTTGCGAGAGAGCGATGGTTCCAAGACCTCCCGCGCACTCACGGAAGAAACGCCTCCGCGATTGTATAAGATCGAACTCTTCGTTTTTCATGGCGGTCATTCCCGGGTAATGAATTCGTCCAGGTTCAGGAGGATGCTGCTGACCCCCATCCAGTCGTATTTTTTTAGATATTCCTGCATTCTCTGTGCCTCCCGCTCACTGGGTTCACGGGACAGTGCCAGACGAAACGCATGGTTGAGCGGGTCGGACGATTCCGTCGTAACCCGGTAAGCCAGAGCCTGCGCCGCCTCGACAAAGACGGGATCATTCAGCAGATTGAGCGCCTGCAGCGAGGTGTTGGAGCGATCCCGCCGGCAGAGAGGAACATTCGATTTCGGTGCATCGAAATTGACCAGTTGCGGATACGGTGTGGAGCGTAGGAATTCGATGTACAGTCCGCGGCGGTACCGGTCCGCACCCTTGCTTTCGGCCCATTGCGCGCCGCCTTTTTTCCCGTATCCCATTTCCATGACTCCGGCAGGCTGCGGCGGCCGTACGCTCTTGCCGCCAACTTGCAAGCTCAGTAACCCGCTTACAGCCAACGCTGAGTCGCGGATCAACTCGGCCGGGAGGCGCAGACGCGCCTGCCGCGCCAGAAGCGTGTTCGAGGGATCGACGGCGTCCAGTTCAGGCCGCGCCTTCGACGATTGCCGGTAGGTGGCAGAGGTGACGATGGTGCGGATCATCTGCTTGCGGCTCCAGCCGCTGTCCATAAATCGCCTCGCGAGCCAGTCGAGCAACTCGGGGTGGGAAGGCTTATTCCCGCGTGTTCCGAAATCATCCGACGAGGCGACGATCCCTCGGCCGAACAGCTCCTGCCAGATGCGATTCACCGCCACTCGTGCGGTTAATGGATTCTCCGGCGACACCAGCCAGTGCGCTAGATCCAGCCTGGTCGGCCGCGCTGTTTTCGCAATCTGCGGCAAAACTGACAGGCCGGCGGGCATGACTTCGATGCCCGGATTTTTGTAATCGCCGCGAACCCGAAGGTAGGTCGGGTGAGGGGGCCGCTCCGCCACAACCATAGCCTGGCTCAATCGCGGATAATCCGTTTTGAGGGCGCTGAGCTTTTCGTCCAGCTCCTTGAACTTGACCTCCGCATACCGTTTGGCCCCCACGGCGAAGTGATAGTTGCGAACGAAGTGGTCCGTAAGAACGTCCTGCTCGCGCGGCGTCCGCTGCTGGGCGGGCTTTTGCAGTATGCCCGCGCCGTCGCCGCTTTCCGTCAACTTCTGGACGCAGTCCCAGGCCAGATCCCAATCCAGCCATTTGCCGGGGCTCGCGATGGTTTCATGCAGGCGCTTTTCCCATTCGGCCTGCAGTTCGGGAACATGATATTCCGCCAGCAATTGCGTGCGTTTCTTTTGATATTCCGCCTTTTCGCGTAGCCAGGGACCCAGTTCGCCCGGCAGCGGGGCGTCGATATCCACTTCTTCCACGTTGTCAAAGAAGGCAAACGTCTGGTAGAAGTCTTTCTGGCTGATGGGGTCGAATTTGTGGTCGTGACATTGGGCGCAACCAACCGTCAAACCCAGCCAGACACTACCCACCGTGCTGGCGCGGTCCACCGTATTTTCAAATCGGAATTGCGCATTATCGATGCCACCCTCACGATTGGTCAACGTATTTCGATGAAATCCCGTCGCAATTTTCTGGTCCGCGGTAGCCTGCGGCAGCAGGTCGCCGGCGATCTGTTCCACAGTAAATTGATCAAACGGCATGTCGCGATCGATAGCCTCAATCACCCATTGCCGGTAGCGCCATGCCCAGGGGCGTACCCAATCCTTTTCATAGCCGTCGCTGTCGGCATAACGCGCGAGATCCAGCCAATGACGGGCCCACTTTTCCGCGAAGTGCGGCGAGGCCAGGAGCCGGTCTACCTGACGTTCATAAGCGTCCGGCCGCTTGTCCGCGATAAAGCTGTCTACTTCGGCCGGAGTCGGAGGTAGCCCGGTCAAGTCGAGGCTGGCGCGGCGAAGCAGAGTGTGTTTGGCGGCTTGCGGAGAAGGCGCGATTGCTTCGCGCTCCAGCCGAGCCAGTATGAATGCGTCAATTGGATTGCGGACCCAAGCCGAATTGGAAGGCCGCGGAGGCAGTGGCTGCGGGATCGGCTGGAAAGCCCAGTGAGAACTCTTGCGCGCCACCGCGACGGCCGAGTCCGCAGCCGGCCAGCTCGCGCCTTGATCGATCCACACGCGGAGCAGCCCAATCTCGTCGGCAGTCAGCCTCGGTCCGGCGGGTGGCATGGGAGAAAACCCCTTATCGCCGGAAACGCGGTGAATCAACGTGCTGCCTGCACCGTTTCCGGCCTGGAACAAAGGACCGGAATACCCCCCGCGCGTGGCCGCATCCTTCAGGTCGAGGCGCAGTCCGCTCATCTGCTGCCCGGGTCCATGACAACCATAGCAGCGAGCTTGCAAAAGCGGTTGAACGTCTTTTACGTAATCAACTTTGCGCTGGTCGGCCAAAAGCGTAAATGCCAGCAGCGCCAAGGAGCAGAGCTTGAGGAGCATGATAGACATATCTATTGTCCTGCAAGCGCGTTGCCGCGTCGCAACTTTGTGAACTGTAACAGGCGTCTCACGATACGAGACAAAAAGGGCTTTCAGTGCCGGACAGTGGGATTGTTGCATAATAAACAGGGATGGATTTGTCTCAGCCTGCGAGACGGCCTTACGATGACGGAAGTGAATTCTGTAATACGAGCCTGCGAGATCCTCAAAGCATTCCAGGGTGAAGGCGAGCTATTAAGAGTGCGCGACATCGCTGAGCGCACAGGAATTCACAAGGCTACAGTTTCCAGATTGCTGGGCACCCTGGTAGCCGCCGGCTTTATGGAACGGGCATCTCAAAAGCGCTACAGCTCCAGTATCACTGTCCGGCACAAGCGCCGGGCCAAAATCGCCTATGCGTCGCAGGCGGAGGACTCGCCCTTCGCCCACGAGGTAAGCGCGAGCATCCGCCGCGCGGCTGCGATGATGGATGTCGAATTAGTCTTCGTGGACAACCGCTTTAGCGCCAGGACGGCGGTCCGTAACGCCAACCGTCTGGTGCGGGAAGGAGTGGATATCGTAATTGAATTTCAAACTTTCGAATCGGTAGCACCCCTGATTTCATCGATTTTTCAACAGGCAAAGATTCCCATGATTGCAATCGGAATCCCGCATCCGGGAGCCACGTATTTCGGCGCCAACAACTACGAAGCCGGGCTGATTGCGGGACGTGCGCTGGGCCGGTGGGCCGCGCAGAACTGGGATGGAAAGGTAGATGAGCTCATTTTGATCGGGTTAGAAGCGGCGGGGAACCTGCCGCGGCTACGCCTGACGGGCGCTTTGGAAGGTATCCGCGAGATCCTGCCGAAGTTCCCGGAGGCCGGGGTGGTGCGTCTGGAGGGGAACGACTCTTTTCGCCGCAGTCTGTCGGTGACGCGCGCTCATTTGCGGGCGCGCCGGTCTGTACGTGCGTTAGTGACAGGGATCAACGACGCCTGCTCACTCGGCGCCTTAAGCGCCTTCGAGGAAGCCGGCATCGCCGAGAGTTGTGTAGTGGTGGGTCAGGGGGCCATTCGAGAGGCCCGGGATGAGATGCGGAAAGCGCGCACGCGCATGATCGGTTCGGTGGCATTTTTTCCGGAACAATATGGCGAGGAATCCATTCAGGTGGCCCTGGACATTCTGGCGAACCGGCCAGTGCCTCCGGCGGTCTTCACGCGTCATCGTCTGATCACCCCGCAAAACGTGGAGCGCTACTACGGAAACGACCCGATCACGTCCGAAAGATCCGGCTAGATACCGCGAAAACTTACCGGCAAATCTCACGCTGCCATGCGGGTAGCCTCCGCGGCGTCTTATGGAAAACCCGAATTACCGCCCTTCCGCGCTGGCGCGTTCGGTTCGCGTCGACCTTCGGTTAGACTAGTGCGAAATCTGCGCAAAGCATCCAAGAATAACCCAACATCACTCCCCAGGCTGATCGCGCGGAATCCCTTCTGAATCCAATGAAGCGCGGATTCCGGCGTGGCGGGAAGGAAGCCCGGCGCAACCTGGTGGCGGCGGCAGGAGGCAACCAGTGCATCCATCGCGGCCAGGAAACGCGGATGCTCGAACTGGGCCGGGATACCCATCGAAACCGTCAAATCGAAATGTCCCAGCCAGGCTACGTCCACTCCTGGAACCGACACAATGGCATCCAAGTTCTCAAACGCCTTCTCGGTTTCGAGCAGAAGAAGGACTGCGGTATCTTCGTTGGCCTGCGCAAAATATTCGGCTCCTCCGGGGCGGTAAAGGTCATGCGCCAAGCCGAGCGCTACCCCGCGCTTTCCTTGCGGCGCGTACTTGAGCTGTGCAACAATCTCCTCGGCTTGCGCCCTGGTTTCTACCCGGGGTACCATCACGCCGCGGGCGCCGATGTCCAGCACACGGGAAAGCGGATGAAAGTTCAGGTCCGGCACCCGGACAATCGGGACCAGGTCGCTTCCGCGGCAGGATGCAATCATCTCAGCTACCAGCGAAAGCTCGCACCGGCCGTGCTCCATGTCATAGATGACAAATTCCATGCCCGCTGCCGCCAGCATGGGCCCCAAACCAGGCGTGAAGAACTCCAGCGCCATTTGACCCAGGACAACTTCTCCGTCACGAAGCCGCTGCCGAAATCGATTCATTGCTCTCTCGCCTCGCTGGACACCTTGTATGCAACCTTATAGGCCCGCAGCTTATCCAGGAAGCCGGGCCGGTTTAGAACGTCTTTATTGACGACATTCCTGGGAATCTGGCCGTTAAAGACAGACAGAGCGCCCTCGCAGTCGGCTCGTCCCATGTCCCGGAACAACTCTTCTGTCCACGCCACGGAATGCGATGTCAGGATCACGTTATCCAGCTCAAGTATTGGCGAGCCAATCTCCAGCGGCTCCTTTTCAAAAACGTCGAGCGCGGCGCCGCGAATACGTCCGGCTGTGAGCGCACGGGTTAACGCCGCCTGGTCCACAATGCCGCCTCGAGCCGTGTTGATGAGTACGGCATCCGGTTTCATGCGGGCGATTTGCCGCTCGCCTATCAGACCGCGTGTCTGCGCGGTGAGCGGACAGTTAATCAGCACATAGTCCGACAAGCTCATCAAATCGTCCAGGCGCACTGCTGCGACACCCAGTTCCGCGGCTTTGCCGGGCGGAGCATACGGGTCATACGCCAGGAAGCGTTCTACATCGAAGGGCCGAAGAAGTCGAACTGCTTCCGACGCAATGTTCCCCAGGCCCACGGTCCCTACGGTGCGCCCTCTCGGTCCCCTTCCCAGTTGGCGCGAGCTTTCCGCCCACTTACCTTCACGCATCATCCGGTCTTTCAAGACCAGATTATGAGACAGCGCCAATACAAAGAGCACGATGGATTGCGCCACGGGCCGCACGACAGCGTCGGGCGTTATGAACACGGCGATATCTCGAGCCGTGCACGCCTCCAGGTCCACGTTGTCATAGCCAACACCGCAGCGGCCGATCGCACAGAGGCGATCCACGCCTTCCAGCGAGGCAGCTGTGACGCGCGGCTTGAGAGAAACAATTACATCGTAGTCCTTGAGTTGATCGCTACCGTATTCGGGCCAATACTTATTTAGGAATTCGTAACTGAGACCCGGCACGCCGTCGAGCAAAGACAATCCAATGTCGGGGAAAACCAGTTTGCCATCGCCATCGAGAAAATCGGCCGAGAGTGCAACTCGGAACCGGCTATTTGCGGAGCTCATGCGGGGAGACGTGTTCCTTTCAGATCTAGTACCATTACCCAGTCCCAGAAGACTGGGAACTCGGGGCCCTTCTGTCCCGGGATCACGATACGGTTTACCGGACCTGTACGCATCCAGCCGGAGAGTTCTGCATCGCGAATTTCTCCTGGGCTCGCCCTTGCCGGCCGGAGAAAAGAATTACGGCCGAAGCCGTTTCGCATTCTTCGTGTGATCATTGCCGGACCATTCGACAGCTTATTTGGAAGATCGCTGCATGTCAACGTAGGACGGACACCTACGCCTACCGGTGATACTATACATCCGATGGTCCGGACACGCGCTTTTGTGAATACGCGGCTCCCCGGAGCATTTTTACTACTTCTAGCGGCACAGGCCGTCTCCGCGGATGCTATTAAGCTGCATCCGGAAAATCTACGCTACTCTTTGCGCAAATATTGCTGCCCTACTTCCGGCTCGGTATCGGGATTGTAGAGAAGCCGTCCCCAGACACGATGCCTATAGACATATTTTTCCCAATCCCAGCGCAGTTTCAGAGAAGTGTCCGCATAGGCGCATCGATCGCCCGCAAGCCTCGAATGTCGCCACCCCTTGAACGAGAGCGGCTCCATGATCTCGACGCCGCCGCTGTCGCAAAAAGGTGAATGCGCGGAGTGTGCGGCCGCCGTGACCGGATCCGCCCACAACATCAGCCGCTGGGTGCCCGGCCAAATGCGATGGATGCTCCAGGGCCGTCCTCGCGAAGCAGATTCCCATATCCATACCCGAGAAAACTGCGGGAGCCGGGGCCGCACTTCATCAGCCCGGTCGCGGTACGTCCCGCCCGTGGCTATTCCGACCCGTATATCGGCCTGGCATTTAGGGCATGCCCATAGATTCGGCCCAGTATTTGGAAGATATCTTGACTGGCTGGCGTGTTGCCACCGCCATCTTCAGCATGGTTTCATCTATGCCCTTGGCGTGCATGTCGATCTCGACCTTGCGGCCACAGGCCGCCACTCAATCGAAGACGGTTTTCCAAAAGTCGTAGCTCCCTTCCTCCACACCGCTTTCGCCATTGGACTCGGAAGGTGATGCCGCTGATGCCTTCGGAAGCGCGCGGACTGCATCCCGGCAGTATGCCCCCTGAGTTTCACGCGTCAGTCCCTCAACGGTGTAATTCGGCTTGGGACTGTCAATCCACTCATAGCCGAGGCGCTTGCCTTGCGCCGGGTATCAGCGGGGGAAGAAGGGTGTTGCTTGCCTACGGATATGACGCACGCCCGCTCTAGACGCGAAGGCAGGGCCATCATACAAGACGGGCTAGCCGGGTCCCAGCCGGCGATAGACCGCGCGTACTGAACTGGCGTTGGCCTCGGCATTTGCTCCCAAGGAGCCGTGCTTGCTCAGGTCGATCTCCTTCGCCAACTCGTCAGCCGATTTTCCCGCCCGCTTCCCCGCCTGGACCTGGTTCAGCATATCGGAGAGATATTCGCGTTGCTGCATCAGCGAGCTCACAGCCGCCGGCGTGCCGTGGCCCGGAATCACCGTCATCACATCCCAGTGACTTATTCGCTCCAGCACCTTGATCCAGTTGGCGTGGTCGGCATCGGCATCCGCCACGTTGTTGCCGGATCGCCAGGTGACGCACAAATCGCCCGTGACAACAATCCTTTGCTTCGGCAGGTAGGCCACGGCGTCTCCTTTACTATGGGCCGGACCCACTCGGGTGATTTCCACGCGCTGCTTACCGTCATCGAAGACCATACCATCGGTAAAGGTGATAGCCGGCGGCTCCAGCCTGGCGCCCGCAAGACTGTGTTCCGGATCTTTCCAGTTGTTCCAGCCGCGCGCCCCTTTGGTTCGCAATTCCTCGGCGCACACCTCGGAGCAGATGATAGTGGCACCGGCGTCGGCGAACAATGAGTTGCCATACGCGTGGTCGCCATGATAGTGAGTATCGAAAAGAAAACGAATCGGCTTGCTGGTGGTGCTTTTGATGGCCGGCAGGATCTCTCGCGCGCCCCACGGGAAGTTCGCGTCAATTACCAGAACGTAGTCCTTGAAAACGACCCAGGTGCAGTTGGCTGGCTGGCGCTTGTCGCGGTCGCCCTGCCAGAAGTATACGCCAGGAGCGAGTTCGCGAACCCGGTCAGCCTGTCCCCGGGCTGCCACAAACAATAGCACCGAAAACAGGAGAACTGCCGCAAGACGTCTTAGCATTTCTGCCAGTGTACCTCCATACTAGGGGGCGTAAGCGAATCCCAGACAGATAATATGCTTCTCTTAAAAATGAGCATGGCGAATTTTTTCCGGGAAGATAGTTGGCTATCCGGCCTTGTCCTCCTCCTTCTTCTTGCACCATCCTTTACGCGAACGAAACCACGGCTGCCGGACTTACCCGCTCTAGATATGACGGCATTCCTTCCGGCTGTGAGGTTGCGCATCGAGCCAGCCTACGTGTTAGCCCAGAGCAGTCGGCGCTGCTCGTCTCCCCAAAAGCGAGCAAGAGTATCCATCCATTTTGAACCTGCACCCGGATAGCGCGGCCGCAAATTATGGCTTAGGCCGCGTCTACACAGCCATCGGTTCGAGTTCCAGGTCGCTGAGCTATTGCCAGAAGGCCTGTGAATTGTTTCCCGACTACGGAGCGGCACACTATGGCCTCCCTTTTGCCTATCGGCAGCAGGGCCGGACGGAGGAATTGAGCCGTCACTTCGCGCGTACGAAGGTCACACCACGACCCAGGGAACGATCCACTGCGGCGCGAAGTGGCTGAACTGAATGCCGGCGCAATGCCTCACCTCCGCCGCGCAGCGCGCACTGGAGCAGTCCGGAAACATGGCAGAGGCAGACGCGGAGCACGAGAGCTCTTGAGATTGATCCCGGGTTGGTTCAGGCTCATGCTAATCTCACCTCGCTGTACGGAAAATTGGGCGAATTGACAAAGGCCGCCTTGAGCCGTGGATTCGTGTGGTACTCGAAGGCCGACCCTGCAAATCGTTGGTCCCGCTCTTGGTTTGCACGTTGACCGCCGCCGGCCGGCCAAGCCCTGCTCGGCGCCAAAACATTTGTCCCTACATTTACCGTTTCGATTGACTCCAGCCCACCACATACGCCGACACCCACGGCAATTGAATGTTCGTGGAGCTTGCGCCGTCAATCCGGGTGTTGTTGGAACTGCGGGTGCTGCCGTTCACGTTGAATGTCAAAGCGCGGTCCGGATTCGAGGGAACTGAATGCGCGTTGCCCGGCGGCGTGAAGCCCGGCAGCGTTCGCAGGATCTGCTGGTAATTGCGGCCGGGAGGGACCGGCAGGTTTTCCAACGCCTTGGTGGTGACTTCCAACCTGACCTCGGAGCGGTCCGTTTGCAGAATGGAAGTCTGCGCCGTCACCAGCACCGATTCGGATCTTCAGCTCATAACTGCCCCGCGCGACCGTCGGGAAACTCTAGCTGCCCGACTCGTTTGTGACCGCCTCGCCGGACTGCGAAGTTTCCCGGCTGGTGATGGGGACCACAGCACCAGGAACCGGAGCATTACTCGCATCCATCGCATTCCCTACCACCGAGCCATACAGGACTTGGGCGTTCAGGTTCAGCGCAGGCAGGAAGAGCATGCAGCAAAGGACGAATAAGTGTCTGACCATTGTGGTTCCCCTCGGGAAATTCAGATCCCCCCAGCACATGGATGAACATGGCCGCTTGTGCCTGAAGACTATATCACTTTGCTACGCTTTCCGCTTCCAATATTCCATTGTTGGACCTGTATAGACTCCTTGGCCGACAATGGCCCGCTTGCGTACATCGGCAATCTCCTCGGAGGTCATCGGTTTGAAGTTCTGCACGGTGCGAACATTATCCTCCATCTGACCTTGGGTGCCGCTCCCGCAAACAGCGACGTGAACGGATTGACTCAAGGTGTAGCGGAGACACTCGGTTGGGCTTAATGAGCGCAGGAGAAATGCCTTGCAGAAAACCTTGATTGCTTGAATTCCGATTCCCATCTCGGCTGCCACGGGCAAAGCCGTTTTCTCAAAACTCAGATAGGCGTGATCTGCGGCATGTACTGGCATCAGCACGGTGTCCCATTTGGGATAGGCCTTCAGCAGAGCCGCATGCACCTCCGGATCGTAATGGCCTGTAAACCCGATGAACCGGCACTTCCCTGCCTTCTTGGCCGCCTCGAAGGCCTCCATCGCGCCCCCTGGACTTAGGATGCGGTCGATTTCGCCCTTGTTTTGGACGCCATGCATCTGCCAAAGGTCCAGGTAATCCGTTTTCAGGCGCTTTAAAGAAGAATGCAACTCCTCTTCGGCGTCCTGGCGCGTTCGCTTGCCGGACTTAGTTGTCAGGAATATGTGCTTCCGCACCTCCGACAATCCCATCCCGTAGGCTTCCTCGGACTTGCCATCCCAGTAGCTGTGCGCACAATCGAAATAGTTCACGCCCATGTCGTAAACACGACGCACATGAGCCGCCGCCGAGGGTATGTCGGGAAACAGGTCCATCCTCGCGCCGCCCTGTGCAATTGGGCTTACCTTCACCCCTGTTTTGCCGAACTCTCTCAGCGCAAGACCGCCTGACTTCGGTTTGGGTGGTTTTGCATACGCTCCCGTAAGCCCCACGCCGGCAAACGCGCTTCCTACAAACACTCTGCGTCTCATCCAACCCTCCTTGAGTCGCGGCCACAGTTTCATCCAGGCCCGTTGCCGTTATACTTCCACGCGCCGGCTATGTCAACATCAGGCGCCATTTTACAGCGGTCTATCGTTGAAGCATGACGCTTGTTATTAGCGCTGCATTGGAATATTCTAATCACGGTCACCGCCCCAGGAGCCGGCTGATATGAAAACTTTTGTCTCGTGCCTGAGTGTCGTTTTTCTGGCCATGGCCCCGTGCGCCGGCCAAGTCACCACCGCAACCTTTTATGGCATCGTGACGGATTCCAGCGGCGCCCGAATTCCCGGCGCCACGGTGTCCTTCATTCACGAAGAGACAGGAGCCGTTACCAAGAAAGCGGCCGATCCCTCGGGAGAGTTTGCCTTCGACTTTTTACGCGTCGGTACTTACACCATCCGCATCGAAGCGCCGGGCTTCAAAACTTATGCCGCGACCGATACCGAATTGGCGGCTGCACAAACGGTACGGCGGACTTTCGCGTTGACTGTCGGCGCGGTGGGCGAAACAGTCACGGTCGAGAGCCGGACGCCGCTGGTGAATGCAGTCAATTCGGAACAGCGCGAGAGCATGAGCAGCGCCCAGGTGGCGGGCCTTCCGCTGGCGCGACGAAACTACACCAATCTGCTAAGCCTGGGCACCGGAGTGACCGTAAGCAACTCCGGCGGCGGTCCAGGACATGGCAATCGCGATGGTGGAGTGCGCCTGAATGGTCTGGGGCGATCCGGAACCACGTTCACCGTGGACGGTACGGATGCGAATGCAAATTCCGAGGGCCGGGCCGGAGCGCTCTTCACCAACTTCAATTACATCGACATGATCAGTATCGAGGCCATCCAGGAAGTTCAGGTTGTCAAAGGCATCATTCCCGCCGAATACAGCAGCGCGCTGGCTGGCAACGTAAATCTGATTACCAAGTCGGGCACAAACGCATTCCATGGCTCGCTGTTTGAGAACTTCCAGAGCCGCAGCTTAAACGCGCGCAATCAGTTTTTACTGAGCAAAGCGCCGCTTACCTACAACCAGTTTGGCGGATCCGCCGGCGGCCCTATCGTCCGCGACCGGGTATTTTTCTTCAGCACCTATGAGGGATATCAGGAAGTCAGTTCGCCGCCGGTTAGCGGCAACTCGCCTACGCCCAGGCTACGCGACGAAATGATCCGTGCCAACCCGGCGTATAAGCAAGCCCTGGATACGATCCCGCTGCCGAACCAGCCGTATTCTCCCGCTGCGGACATCGGATTTTACCAGGATTCGCGGACGGCGCGCGCCCACGACAATCATCTTGTGGCGAAGGGCGATTTCCGCCTGACAACTTTTAGCAACCTTGCGCTCACCTGGACTCACGGCCGTCCGTATCGGAACGAGCCGATGTACTACATCGGCAATAACACTGAGTTCCACGGTTTTCAGGAACGCGGTACAGCCAGCTTCCTTACCGGAGGGCCATCCTGGACATCGGAGTCTCGCTTTGGTTACAACCTGCAAGACCTGGAGACCTTTGACGGATTTCTTGGCCAGAGGGCACCTGGGACTGAAAAGAGCCAGTTCGGGCTGCGCATTCCCGCCATCTCCAGCAGCCTCGGGTTTACAACGGCATCGAGCCAGATCTGGTCCCAGTACGGGCCCAGTTGGAGTATCGACCAGAAATATTCGCGGCACTCGGGCAAACATTCGCTCAAGTTCGGAGGTGATTTTATTCACCGGACCGGGGGCCGGGTGAAGGTGGCCAATCCGACGATTTCCTACATCGGAAGGCCGGAGCTGCTGGCCGACATTCCATCCACCATCAACGTGACGTTCGGACCCAATTTCTTTAACGGCAATAGCTACGATTGGGGCGTATTTGCCCAGGATGACTGGCGGATTACACCTAAGCTGGTGATCAACCTCGGCACCCGCTACGACTTATACTCGCATGTAGTCGCCCGCCCGATGAACGCGAACGCTCCTGCCGAGTTCAATAACTTGGATGGGCTTCTAAATAACCAATTTCATTTTGGGGCGTTCCGCGATCCTGCCAATCCGTACGAAAGCGATCGCTGGGTGAACCTTGGCCCCCGCCTCGGGTTCAGCTACAATCCGGACGGCAAGAGCAAGACGGTGATCCGCGGTGGTTTTGGCATACTCTTCAGCCCGCAGATGCAGGGTCTGGTGAAGCAGTCCGTGGCTACCAAGACGGTCCCGTTCCGCACCATTCTGAGTAAGCAGGAGGTTGCCAAGGCGAATTTTCACTACCCTACCTATAACGATGACGCGCGCGCCGTGGTGGAGGCGGAGACGATTCGCACCGGCCGGGTTAACGTGTTCGCGGCCTTCGATCCCCACTTCCAGAATCCTTATTCGATGAACGTATACTTCGGTCTCCAGCGGGAGCTCGGTTCGTCCCTCGTCTTTGAAACGGCGTTCGTGGGCAACCGCGGCGTCAAGTTCCCGCTCCATCGCGTGTTCAACGCAGTGGACCGGATAACGGGACTCCGGCCCAATCCCAATCTCAATGATGGTTACTATGTCGACAACACGCAGAATACAATCTACAGTTCCTGGCAGTCGTCCTTGA
Source organism: Bryobacteraceae bacterium (assembly GCA_035526665.1). Classification (GTDB taxonomy): domain Bacteria; phylum Acidobacteriota; class Terriglobia; order Bryobacterales; family Bryobacteraceae; genus DATLBY01. The sequence continues at coordinate 6,141 of DATLBY010000359.1, read as the reverse complement.
GAAAGCGTTACTCGCGCAATATTGTCGGTGCAGTTCACTACACATGGGGGAAGGGTCTCTCGACGGGGGGCGGCGATATCGGAGCTTATTACCAGGGTGACCAGGACGTGCGTACGCAGGACTTCTTCAATCCACGGGCCGACCGTGGTCCCTCCTCCGGTGATATCGCGCATTACTTCTCGGCTGATGCCGTTTACGACCTCCCGCGATTCGCAAACCTGTCTAGCGGTCTTTTGCGGCAGACTGTAGGGGGATGGCAAGCCACCGGTATATTCCGTGCCAGTACTGGAGAACCGGTCACTGTTTCCCAGGGTTCTGCACTGCAGGGTAGCCGGCCGGACTACATCGGCGGCGCAGCCATCAATAGCGACTATCGTTCGACACTGGTATACCTGAACCGGTCCGCCTTCGCTCCGGTTGCCATAGTGCCTGCGTCCGGGGCGACTCTTCGCCCGGGAACTGCTGGTAATGGAGAGTTCCGCGGTCCCGGCCAGTGGCGCATCGATTTTAGCCTGGGCAAAAACTTTGCGATTACAGAGCGGACACAACTGCAGATTCGATTCGACTCATTCAACGTGACAAACCATACCAACTACGTGGGGCTTTCGAGCAATATCAATTCGGCAAACTTTGGACGGCTGACCAGTAGCCGGGGCGCGCGGGTGGTACAACTGAATGCGCATCTGCGATTCTAGCCGGATAATTGTGGTGATATAGTCGGGGACGAAGACTGAGCGCAAATTCACAGGCGTTTTCGCCCTCACAGTGCGCGTCGAATGACCATGTATCGTTGTTTGCTTGCAGCCGCTTTAGCCCTTACCGTTTTTCATTTCCCCCAGCTGGCGGCCGAGCCTTATCCGCAAGCCCATATCGGCAATGCCCTTCTAACTGCTGAAATCTATCTGCCGGACGCAGAAAAAGGGTATTACCGGGGCACACGGTTCTATTGGACCGGTGTGATTCACAGCCTGAAATACAAAGGCCACGAGTTTTTCGGTCAGTGGTTTGAAAAGCACGATCCCCTGATTTACGACGCCATCACCGGCCCCGTAAATGTCTTCGATACCAACGGTGTGGACCTGGGTTACCCAGTGGCCAAACCGGGCGAGAATTTCATCCGTATCGGTGTGGGGCTCGTGGAGAAGCCGAATGAGACCGCCTACCGCGGAATGTCGACCTATAAAGTGGTGGACACCGGGCACTGGACGGTGACGCAGGGAGACAAATGGATCGACTTCGTGCAGGATCTTCCCGACAAGATTGGGTATGCCTACAGTTACTGTAAGCGCATCAGTTTGACGCCTGGGAAGCCGGAGATGGTCATCGGCTACTCTCTGAAAAATACGGGATCGAAGGTCATCGATACGACGGAGTTCAGACGAGCGGTCCTGGTGTCGTGGCAAGGTTCCGCTTCAAGCCCCAGCCCTTTAAAGATCTCGGGGGCATTCTTGAGGTGCGCGGCAACGAGATTGTTTTTGTGAAAACCGTGGAAGGCCAACAGAGAGTCTTCACTAGTCTCGCCGGGTTCGGCTCGACCGCCAAAGATTATGACATTACCGTGGAAAATAAAAATGCGGATGTTGGTGTTACGCTTACGTCCGATAAGCCTCTGTCCAAACTGATTTTTTGGAGCCGGCCGCGTACGGAGAACTGGGAAACACGATACATTTTCTACACATTGGAAGAAGACTCACCCTCCAGGGAAAAGAAAGGGTACTGAAAACTTTGATGATTCGCTTATGCGTGTTACTAGCGCTGTCGCTACCACTTGGCGCGCAGGAATGGCCGGTTTACGGCGGCGATGCCGGCGGCACACGCTACTCCCCTCTAAAACAGATCAATCGCACGAATGTCTCCACTTTGAAACCAGCCTGGACGTATCACACCGGCGACGTCAGTGACGGCACGGAGCATCCTGTGAGGAGCGCTTTCGAAGCGACTCCGCTGTTGATCGATGGCGTTCTCTACGTGGTTACGGTATTCGACCGCCTCATTGCTTTAGAACCGGAAACCGGTAAAGAACTGTGGTCCTTCGACCCGAAGTTAGATAAGAGCAAACCGCAGATGCTTTTCTCCAGCCGTGGAGCAGCCTTTTGGACGGATGGAAGCCAGAAGCGAATATTCTACGGAACGCTGGATGGCCAGCTGTGGGCGATCGATGGGAGCACGGGCAAACCCGCCGATAGTTTCGGCAAAGGCGGATTCGTCAATCTGCGCGAAGGAATGCTGGACGCTTCCGACAAGCGAAGTTTGGGACGCGGCTACGGCATGACATCGCCGCCGGCCATCTACAAGAATGTAGTGATCTGTGGCGCCATTGTTCCCGACAGCGAGCCGCAAGGTCCCAGTGGCGACGTCCGCGCCTTTGATACGCGCACCGGCAAACTGGTGTGGCGTTTCCACACCGTGGCACAGCCCGGCGAGTCCGGAGCCGAGAGCTGGGAGGGAGACTCCTGGAAGGGCCGCGGCGGCGCGAATATGTGGTCAATCCCCACCGTGGACACCGTGCGCGGAATTGCGTTTTTGCCGCTTACATCGCCTTCCTACGATTACTATGGCGGAGACCGGAAGGGCGCGGGACTCTATGGCGATTCTCTGGTAGCAGTGGATGCACTTACGGGAAAGAGGATCTGGCACTTTCAAACAGTGCATCACAACCTGTGGGATTACGATCTTCCGGCACAGCCGACGCTGGTGACCGTCCAGCGAGAGGGCAAACTGATAGACGCGGTGGCACAGGTCACAAAAACGGGCTTCACTTTTCTGTTTGAGCGCGCAACCGGGAAACCGCTTTTCGATATCGTGGAAAAATCGGTTCCTGCCAGCGATGTGCCGGGTGAGTCCGCCTACCCGACGCAGCCGTTTCCCGTCAAGCCGCCGCCGTTCGCGCGCCAGGGTTTTCGCGCGGAAGACTTGACCGACGTCACCCCGGAATCGCGAGCTTACTGCGCCAAGTTGATCGAAGGCGCGGCATTCGGAACTTTGTTCACGCCTCTCGGGCTGAAACCCACCGTCCTGTTTCCCGGCACGAATGGCGGAGCGAACTGGGGAGGCGCATCTTTCGATCCGGAGACACGCACTCTCTACGTAAATTCCATGGACGTGGGAATGATCTTCCGGATGGTGAAAATGCCTGAAGGCGCGAAGGTACCATACCGAACCAGGGGGGTCGGCGCTTCCCGCTTTTGGGATACACATCGTTATCCCTGCCAAAAACCGCCATGGGGACATCTCACGGCAATTGATCTGGACACCGGTGAGTTCCGCTGGCGCAGCGTTCTTGGCGTGGTGGACGCCCTGCTGGAAAAGAACATTCCGCCCACTGGCACATCCAATCTGGGTGGATCGATGGTGACTGCTGGCGGCCTGGTGTTTATCGGCGCCACCGACGACAGCCGGTTCCGCGCCTTCGACAAAGACACGGGCAAAGAGTTGTGGACGGCGCGGGTGCCCGCCAGCGCGCATGCGACGCCGATGACTTTCATTTCGAAAAAGAATAAAAAACAGTATGTAGTGGTCGCCGCGGGAGGGGGCAACAAATACAACGACAAATATTCGGATGCCTTGGTAGCTTACTCCTTGCCTTAGCGCTTTACGGGGCCGACGATCCAGCTCCCTTTAATCATAAGAAGCACGCGCCATTGAAGCTGCGTTGCCTATCGTGCCATCAGAACGCCGAGCGAGCAGAGCTTGCCGGTTTCCCAGAGACGAAACAGTGCAAAGTATGCCATGTGGATATGGCAGAGCGGAAGATTCCGTCGCGCCGCGTGTATGAGATTCCGGAATTTGTATTTTTTAGCCATGGGGCACACGCTACGGCCAAGGTGGAGTGCAATACCTGTCATGGAATCGTGATGATGCAGGAATCCGTACAGGCAGAGCAACCGGTCAAGATGAAATGGTGCGTCGACTGTCATAGGCAGAAGAAGGCACCCACCGGGTGCAACACGTGCCATGAGTTGGGTCAATAAAGAGGGATTAATGAGTGTGCGGAATGTGGTGTTTCGAAATTGAGCTGGGCACTTCTCGCGGTTAGGGTGTCGATCGCGACTGCGCCGGCGTAAATCAATCATTCCGGCAAGCCCCTATTTGAGAGCCGCTGCGAGGTATGCCACGGAGGCGACGGCAATGGAGGAGAGTTCGCCGCGGGTATCGTGGCCAGGATTGCGAATCGGACAGATGCCGACATTGACGCCGTAATCACCGAGGGCCTGCCCGCGAGTGGAATGCCGGCTTTCAAGTTGAATGACAAAGTGCGTGCCGATATTGTTTCGTATTTGCGCACATTGAAGCCGCCGCGCCTGGGCGCCATGGTTCCTATCAAAGTGAGTATCGAAACCACGGACGGCCGCAAGCTGGACGGTCTATCGTTGAACCGGACCTTTCAGGATATGCTGCTTACTCCCGATAACACAATTCATTTGCTGCGCAAGGAGGGCGCCCGCTACCGCGCGGTAACCTCGCAAATGGATTGGCCCAGCTACGACGGGCGCTTGACCGAAAACCGTTTCAGCCCCCTGACGTAGATCGAGCGCGCCAACGCCGCTCGCATGATTCCGAAGTGGATCTTTTCGTTGCCGAATACGCCATCGCTCGAGGTGACACCATTGGTGGTGCAAGGGATCCTGTACGTCACCAGCGCCAACGAGTGTTATGCGCTTGACGCTGGCAGCCGCCGCGAGATCTGGCATTATCAGCGGCGGCCCACCAAGGGAACGGAGGGAAAGGTGAACCACGCGGGGCGGCGGTGGGCGGCGATCGCGTTTTCATGACGACCGACCACAGACACCTGATTGCTCTAAACCGTTTCACGGGAGCTTTGCTCTGGGAAACGGAGATGGCCGACCACCAGCAGAACTCGGCTGAACTCGTTGTGGGTAATCTTGTGGTCCCGGGGATCGGGGGAGGCGATAGCGGAGTGCGCGGATTCCTTGCCGCTTTCGATCAAGTCACCGGTAAAGAGGCTTGGCGCTTCTGGACTATTCCAGCTGCCAGTGAGTCCGGCTCCGAGACATGGAACGGGAAACATTTTGCGCACCCCGGCGGCGCCGCCTGTTTCACGGGCAGCTACGATGCGGAAATTCCGTAATTGCTCTCGACCCGGCTACCGGCAAGCTCAAATGGCATTACCAGTTCACGCCGCATGATGTTTGGGATTGGGATGCCCATGAACCGCTGGTGGAGGTCAACGCGCCATGGGAGGGCAAGCCCCGGAAGCTTCTTCTGCAGGCCAATCGAAATGGCTTCTTCTATGTGCTCGACCGCACTGACGGAGAAAGGTGCTGCTGGCGAAGCCGTTCGTTAAGAAACTCACGTGGGCGCGCGAGATCGCCGCCAACGGACGGCCGATCAGGAATGCCAATCAAGAGCCCTCCGATAAAGGCACGAAGGTCTGCCCCGCTGTACTTGGAGCTACCAACTGGTGGCCGGCTGCGTTTGATGCGTCATCTGGTCTCTACTACATCCAGACGATTGAGAGCTGTGGCATCTATAAAAAGGGGCCAGTGGAGTGGGAAGTGGGGCGGGGTTCCATGGGAGGCAGCTCCCGGAGCGCGCCCACAGATCCGCCGGAACGCTCCTCCGCGCCATTGATATCCACACCGGGAAAATCCATGTTTGACAACAAGCAGTTTGTCGCGCTGGCTTGGGGCCCGAACATCCTCGCTTTCGGCCTGAATGATTGAAGCCTGAACATAGGAGCAGCGCGAGCCTCAGTCTCATTTCCCGTTCATTGAAATCGCCAAACCGCCGGGTGCGCCATGATATATTGGGCGCTTGCAAAACCGTCCTGTGCTGCTTGCCCACGCGACTGCTATTGCTTCCTCCGCCGTAAAATACATATCCAAACGCCTGTCTTTCGGCCACCCATGAAACTTTCATCCATTCTGCTATTCGTTGTTCTACTTGCGGGCTGCGGTAAATCGGGCTCGCCGCCGTATACTCCGGCCGAGTCGCTCAAGTCATTGAAGATCGCGAGCGGTTACAAAATCGAGCCCTTTTTGAGTGAGCCCGATATCGTGTCCCCGGTCGCCATGGAATTTGATGAGAACGGTGACCTCTATGTTGTGGAAGATCGCGGTTACCCGTTGAACGTGACTGGCAAACTTGGGCGCATCAAGCTGTTGCGGGACAGCAATGGGG
>DATLBY010000358.1:0-8402 GCA_035526665.1 Bryobacteraceae bacterium | reverse complement strand
TTTTCTGAATCATGGTGGGCTCGCGAATACATTGATAGGAGGCTGGCAGATGACTGCGTTCTACAGCGCGCAAAGCGGGCTGTTCTTCACTCCGGCGTTTTCTGGACCGGACACCTCGAACACGCAGGCCTTCGGCAGCACCCCCGACCGCATCGGCGATGGCAATCTACCGCCAGACAAGCGCTCGATCGATCGCTGGTTTGACGCATCCGCCTTCGCGATCCCGCCGAACGGCCGTTTCGGAAATTCCGGCCGTGCCATTCTGACCGGCCCCGGCCAGCAACTGCTTCACTTCGGCCTGTTCAAGACATTCCAGCCGATCGAACGTATATCGGTACGCGTCCAGGCAACGTTTACGAATGCGCCGAACCACACCAACTTCTCAAATCCAAACACCAACATAGCCGCGCCCGCATCCGTAGGCACCATACGCTCCGCCGGAGCTCCGCGCGCCGGAGTCGTGGCTGCATTTCTGAGCTTTTGATAAATACGAATACAAGGTTGCCCTCATGTATCGCAGACACTTTCTCGGCGGCGCGCTAGCCGCACCTTTACTGGCCGCCAAACCTGCTAAAGAAGGTCCGTATCAGGCCGGAGCACGGCAATTCCTCGACACGATGATCGAGAAGGGGACTGACCGGTACGGCAGCAAAAATACTCCTGTCTTCTGTCTGTCTCTGGATCCCGAAACCTACACGCCTCCTAAAGCTCCGGAGCGAGTGGATTGGAAATACCGGCGCGATTTCGAGCACCTTTACCGGGACTTCGGCTATTACTGGAAGAGCCATCTTCATAGCGCGAATCTAATCTATGACCAGACCATGATTCGCGCCCTGTATGAGCTCACCAAAGTATCGGGCGCGCCGAAGTATGCCCGCGCGGCCGATCAGTATCTGGACTTTTTTCTGAACAACCTCATCAGTCCGCAGACGGGAATCTTCGGCTGGGGCGAGCACGTCTTCTATAACGTGTTCACCGACTACATCATCGGAGGAGCGTTCAGCGTCCGCTCGGTCAACCGCTTTGCCTATGACCATGAGCTGGATCGTTGGACCACGATCTATGATTTAACCTGGCCGAAAAGTCCCGACAAGACGCTGGCGGAGATTGATGCCATCTTCGATTACAAGATTCATGATCCGGTGACGTTCCTGAATAATCGCCACTCCGATTTCTTCTCCGGCCGGGTCACGTCCGATACGCTTACGTTCATTAAACACTCCGGACTGTTTGCCCACGCGTTCACGCTGGCCTACGTGAAGACGCACGATCCCGAGCAACTGGCAAGGGCACGCAAGTCGGTGGACCTGTTTTGGGGATACCGGAATCCGGAAACCAATCTGGTGCGGGGCTGCGTGCAGCGGAAGAACGAGGCGGTCGCCCCTGCCGAACTCGCCCTGCTGGTGCTGTTTCTGCTTCGTGCCTACCAGTGGCACCCTAACGCAATGTTTTTGGAGCGCTCGGTGGCCTACTTGAAGGCTTACAAGAAGTACTTCAGCGCGAGTGAGGGCCGTTACCGGGCCCAGGTGGGACCCGACGGTCTGGACCGCAAACCGGGGGAGTTCGAGGAGTATTGGGAAGGGCCGCTACGGATCGCCAAAGCGGCCGTGCTGGCCTATTCGCTCACCGGCGATAAGGAATTGCTGGAAATGGCGGACACGATTATCGACAAAGTAACTCCCGAGATGACATTCCACAGCATCATCCAGCGATCCCTCATTTCCGACGAGGTGGAGGCACGCGGATGCGCCCTGAGCGTAGCCGTAGATCTTTATGAGACGACGGCGGACACAAAATATTTGAAGAAGGCCCAGGCTTTGGCCGCGGACGCTCTCCAGCGCTTTTTTTACCGTGGGCTGTTCGTGAGCTCCATGCAACTGTATCCGGAAGGCGACAAGAGCGTGCGCACTCGCATTTACGATGGTCGAACCGCGCCCGGACTGCTGGCGCTGAATCTTATCCGCCTGCAGCAGCACTCAGATGCGACGGCGCAGGGAACATTCAAAAGGCTGGACCACTTGGATCGCATCTATGATTGACCTAGTGCGCGTGCTGGGCGCACTGGCCCTGACGCTCCAGGTGTTGCGGGCCGGCAGCGATCCGGCGCTCAATCCTCCCCGCATCCATCTTTCTCCAGGAGTTGAGTACAGCGACGCCTACCGGCGCTTTCAAGGTATCCCCGGCGTCGAGCGCGCCCCCAACGGCCGCCTCTGGGCCGTGTGGTATTCGGGCGATATCCGCGAAGGCCCGCGCAATTACCTGGTACTGGTGAGCAGTGGCGACGACGGAAAAACATGGTCGGCTCCGCAAATGATTGTGGATCCGGACGGATTCGTGCGGGCCTTCGATGCCTGCCTGTGGCTGGATCCGGTCAAGCGCTTATGGCTGTTCTGGAGCCAAGCGGCCGGGCATTGGGACGGCCGTGCCGGCGTTTGGGCGATGATGACGGCGCAGCCGGGTGCGGCCCGGCCGGAATGGTCGGCGCCGCGGCGCATCGCCGATGGCGTAGTGATGAACAAGCCTATCGTCGGCCGCGATAGCGCCTGGCTGCTGCCTCTGACCATTTGGCCTAAGCCCTCCACGCTGCCAATCATCAACGAGCGTGACCGCTTGAACCTGTCACCGGAAGCCTTGGCGGCGCTCCTGCATGACAAGGACCCGCTGTCACGGGGCTCGCAGGTGCTGGTTTCGCGGGATCGCGGAAAGACGTTCCAGGCTCGTGGAGTTGCTCCCTTCTCCCCGGAGGACGGGCCGACGGAGAACATGCTGATTGAACGGAGCAATGGACAACTATGGATGCTCGCGCGCACGCGCTACGGCATCGGCGAGAGTGAGTCGGGCGACGGAGGACTCACGTGGTCAGCCGCGAAACCCTCCGCCATCGAGCACCCACCCACGCGCTTCTTCATCCGCCGTTTGCGGTCCGGCCGCCTGCTACTGGTCGAGCATGCGCCGCCCAACGGGAAAGACCGGTCGCATCTGACAGCTCTTCTCTCCGCCGACGAGGGACGCACCTGGACCGGCGGGCTTCTGCTCGATGAGCGGATCAACGTTTCTTACCCGGACGGAGTGCAGGCGGATAGCGGAAACATTTATGTGATCTACGATCGCGAGCGTTTCTCGCAGCGCGAAATTCTTATGGCAGTGTTCCGCGAAGAGGATATTGTTTCGAAGAGTCCCGGAGTTCATACCCGGTTGAAGCTGCTGGTAAATCGCGCTGGTCCGCCCGACGGCAGGCCGCCGGCTGAGGTGTCCGGCCCAGGTTGGCGATCTCTGGTGAACGGCCGGGATCTTAGCGGCTGGCACGGCCGCGACGGAAAGCCGCACGGGTGGGATGCGGTGCAGGATGTGTACGTGAAGCCGCAACGGCCGCGCGATCTGCTGCTGCGTGTGGGGCCGGAAGCAGGGGCAGTCCTGGTCAACGGCGCTGCGGGACGGGCGCAGGATCTCGTCAGCGATGAGATATTTGGCGATTGCGAGCTCTACCTGGAGTTTCTGGTGGCGGCTAAATCGAACTCCGGCGTCTATCTGCACGGATTGTATGAGGCGCAAATTCTGGACAGTTACGGCGCGGCGAATTCGCCCGGTGTCCACGACAGCGGCGCTTTGTATGAGCGCTGGATCGATGGGAAGGGCGTGGGAGGAACGCCGCCGGCTAGCAATGCCAGCCTTCCTCCAGGAGAATGGCAGAGCTTCCACATCTGGTTTCGCGCTCCGCGTTTTGACACCGCAGGCCGCAAAACAGAGGACGCCCGGGTGATCCGGCTGGATTACAATGGCGTGACCGTGCATCGCGACGTCGTTCTGCCGGGACCGACGCGGGCCTCTCTGGAATTGCCTGAGGCTGCGAAAAATCCTCTGATGATACAAGGCGATCATGGTCCGGTGGCAATCCGGAATGTCTACGTCCGCCCTGCCTTAATCAAGCCGTCTGCTGATTTGCGACCGCGGCTAATCCGAGTTGTTCAATTTCAAACTCGCGGATCTTATACTTCTGCACTTTCCCGCTGAGAGTCATTGGGAAGGCATCGACGAAGCGGATATATTGTGGAACCTTAAAGTAGGCTAGGCGCTCCCGGCAAAATGCGCGGATCTCTTCCGCCCCGGCGCTCTCTCCCGGTTTCAGCCGGATCCAGGCCGCCACGGCTTCGCCTAGGCGGCTATCCGGAACTCCTACCACCTGTACATCGGAAACTTTCGGATGCGTATACAGGAACTCTTCGATCTCCCGCGGGTAAATATTTTCGCCGCCGCGGATGATCATGTCCTTGGCGCGGCCGGTAATACGGAAGTAGCCGTCGGGGCGCATCACCGCAAGATCGCCGGTGTGCAGCCAGCCTTCGGTGTCCACCGCGCGCCCCGTCGCTTCGGGTTCGTCATCGTAGCCCTTCATCACCATGTAGCCGCGCGCCAGCAATTCCCCTTGTTGGCCGACGGGCACTGTCTCGCCGTTCTCTACCGCCGCGATTCGCACTTCGGTCTCCGGTACCGGGCAGCCGATGGTGGTGCAGCGCACTTCGACATCGTCATTTCCGCGAGACATCGTGATGATGGGTGAGCTCTCTGTCTGTCCATACCCAACTACCAATTCAGGACAATGCATCTCGGCCACCACGCGCTTCATAATTTCAATAGGACAGGGGGCCCCGGCCATTACTCCGGTACGCAGCGAGCCAAGGTCAAAGCTGCCTTTCTCCAGCTCCTGCAGTTCGGCGATGAACATAGCGGGGACTCCATAGACGGCGGTCGCGCGCTCTCGTTCGATCGCTTGCAGCGTCGCGCAAACTTCAAACGTAGGTGAGGGCAGGATCAACGCCGCGCCCGTCACTGCCGCGGTCATGCTCCCAATTACGCAGCCGAAGCAGTGGAACAGCGGAACCGGAACGCAGATCCGGTCCTGTTCCGACAGCTGCATGTATTGGCCGATGAAGCGCGCGTTATTCACCAGGTTCATGTGCGTCAGCATTACGCCCTTAGGCGTGCCGGTTGTGCCGGATGTGTACTGGATATTTGCGGTATCATCTGGATCGGCAGTACAAGAAACCCCATCCGGCTCCCGCAGAAAACCGTCCCATTCCGGCGAGTTCAGATAGATGACGTGTTCGAGATCTATCGCCTGCCCGGCTCGCGATTCCTCGAGAACTGCGCGGTAGTTCGATCTCCGGTCCTGCTCATGCAGAAATAAGGCCCGCATCCGCGACTTGCGCAGCACGAAAGAAAGCTCGTGCGACCGGTACGCGGGATTGACGTTCACAAGCACGATTCCGGCTAGCGCGCAGCCGAACTGGAGCAGGACCCACTCCACGCAGTTCGCCGCCCAGATACCCACGCGGTCGCCAGGGACCAGTCCCAGCGCTCGCAGTCCTGCCGCGGTGCGGTGAACCTCGTGCGAGTACTCGCCCCAGCTAAGCTGTACTTTCTGATGGCAGGAAACCACCGCCAGGGAATCATGAAACGATGCGGCTGTTTGCAGGAACGCCTCGCCGATCGTGCGGCGAACGACATCCCCCTTCGGCCCGCGTGCATAGCTCTCCATCGGTATCTCTCATTTGGGCGCCTGACCCGGCCGGGAAGTATGCCCGGAGGCCGGCAACCGGCTCTTTGAATCTGCGGTTTATATCGTACATCAGCCGTCCGCATCGCCGCGGCGGAATGCACGCGCCCACTTAGCGAATGAGATATGCTAGACGCAATCATCAGGTGGCAACGCCAGCCAAAGGAACTTAGAATGCTGTGTAATTTTCGTTTTGCCCGGCTTGTCGCGGGTCTCGTGATCATGATTGTGGCGCCCATGGCGGCCCAGGAGTATCGCGGAATGATCACGGGAATTGTGATGGACTCGAGTCAGGCCGCGATTCCCGACGTGGACGTCACCATCACCCACGCGTCCACAAATATCAGCTTCCGGACCACTACCACCTCGGCGGGCGCCTATACCTTTGCGCTCGTCCAGCCCGGGACCTATCGGCTCGAGGCCAAAAAGGCCGGGTTTAAGGGAGTAGTGGAAGAGCAGGTGGTGGTGCAGACCGGCGCTTCGGCCGGCCGTAATATTGTTCTCTCCGTCGGTGAAGTGCAGCAGTCGGTGGAGGTTCAGGCGACCGCTCCATTGCTGAACACAACCACTGCCGACCAGGGCCAGGTAATTACGCAAGCGCAGATTCAGGAGTTGCCTATGCAGGGCCGCTCGCCTTACGCACTGGCCCGCCTCGCGCCCGGTGTGGTGCCCGCGGGTTTTCTAAATGATTTGAAACCCTATGATGTGGGCGGAAATTCGTTCGTATCCATCAGCGGCAGCCGCCGCTACTCAGTGGAGTTCGCTTTGAATGGCGTTCCCAACAGTGCGCCGGGTGCGCTCTTCAGCGGCTTCCTCGCCTATACGCCTCCTGCGGATTCCACCCAGGAGTTCCGCGTTGTGACGAACGGCTTCGATGCGCAGTATGGGCACAACGGCGCTGGAGTGATCAGCGTCACCACAAAGTCAGGGACCAATGCCTATCACGGCTCGCTCTACGAGTATCTACAGAACGATAAGCTGAACGGCAATTCCTTCTTCAACAACCTGAACAAGGCCCGGCGGCCGCCCGTGCGCTACAACCAGTACGGCGGCGGCATCGGGGGACCTGTCATGGTTCCTAGGATTTATAACGGCAAAAATAAGGCATTCTTCTTCTTCAGCTATGAAGGCATTCGCAACTCGGCTCCAGGCTCGCAATATGCGACGGTGCCTACGGAAGCGATGCGGGGCGGCGACTTCTCAGCGCTGCTCTCACGGCCGCAGGGCGCTGTGCAGTTGTATAACCCGCTTTCCACCACAGTGGATGCGAGCGGCCGTGTCACGCGCGTGCCTTTCGCGAACAACCAGATTCCGGCAACTCTGCTCAATCCGATTGCGAAGAACATGCTGACGTACGTGCCGCGCCCCAACGTGGGTGGCGCCGGTCAACTGGAGAACAACTACTTCACGCAAGTGAACCGCTACGATGTATACGACAACTTCCTGGGCCGCCTGGATGTCAACTTCAGCAGTAAGAATCGCTTCTTCGTCTCAGTGGGAGAGTATGCGCGAACCAGCGTATCGGGGGATCTGTTCCATAGCGTCGCCACCGGCGGCGGCAGCGACTGGCCGATGTGGAATGCGGCCATCGACGACACGCATGTGGTGTCTCCCACGTTCCTGCTGAACGGGCGGCTTGGTTTTACCCGCTATACGCAAGATAGCCTCCCGCGCAGCTTTGGATTCGATCCGGCGCAGCTTGGATTTCCTCCCGCTTTCACTACGCAGCTGTCCGCCCCGCTGTTTCCTGCGGTTAGCTTCGGCACCGGCTATAACAGCTTCGGCGCGAGTTCGCCCTATCTCGAGCACGACTACCATTACTTTGCGACCCTGGTGGCCACGTGGACGAAATCGGCGCACACCATTCGATTTGCCTGGGAAGGGCGCGAACAGCAGAACAATGTCTGGAACACAGGAAGTCCCGGGGGAGCGTTCAGCTTCAACGGACAGTATGCGTCCGGTCCCGGCCTCAGTGTCAGCCCGGGATTCGGTTCCGACTTCGCGCAGTTCCTGTTGGGCCTGCCGTCTGGCGGATCGGTCGATGCAAATTCTTTGTATGGAATTCGCGGCCGTTACCATGCTCTCTATTCGCAGGACGATTGGAAGGTGACTCCCAACCTCACGCTCAATCTCGGCTTTCGCTACGACATGGAGAGTCCGAACCTGGAGAAGCATAACCGCCAGGTCACGGGCTGGTTGCGCGGCGCCAATCCTATCGCCCAGCAGGCCATGGCAAATTATGCGGCGAGTCCCGACGCGGCGCTCCCCGTCTCTCAATTCCAGGTGAATGGCGGCATGTTGTACCCGGGACAGAACGGCTCGCCGAACGGCTGGTGGGATCGTGAGTGGGGACGCTGGCAGCCACGGCTCGGCTTCGCCTGGAATCCCGGGATTCTGGCGCGGCGAGTCTCGGTTCGCGGCGGCTTTGGTATCTCCTATTACCCATCCACGCCGGTTGCGCCGTTCCAGCCGGGATACTCCGCCACTACGCCGCTGGTGTCTACGGTAGATACCGGAGCCACGTTCATCGCGAGTCTCTCGAACCCTTTCCCCAGCGGGATCGCACAACCTCGCGGCGCGGCCGACGGACCGCTGACCTTCCTCGGTCTGGGAGCTCAAGTGCCGCAGCGCCACTACATGGCCACCCGCAGCAATCGCTGGCAGTTCTCTGTTCAGGTTCAGGCAACCAGAAGCGATGTCATCGAACTGAACTACAACGGCAGCACTCAGAACCACATTCCGGGTTCCGTTCCTTTGAACTTTATTCCGGCTCAATTTCTAGGTAGGTCGGCGACGCGCGACCAGGCTGCAATCGACTTTCTGAACGCACCGGTAAAGAATCCTTTTC
>DATLBY010000357.1:0-6844 GCA_035526665.1 Bryobacteraceae bacterium | reverse complement strand
CTCACGTTCAGCGTGCTTGGCGTCTCTCCCCCCAACGATGTCGAAACCTGGCCGCTGGGCGTGCATAATAAATCTTCTTCATACTCAGTCTGAAACCTAGGTTCAGGGGCGATTTCCCCTGTTGTCACTTTTAACCAGCGGCTCATCCACGCGTAAATGGCTTCCCGCTGGCGCTGCGTCGTCCCGTGGCCGCCGGGCTCGTAGGAATAGGAGATCTTATCTTCAGCGCCGAATAGTGAATAAATCCGGCGGCTCTCCTCCAAAGCTTTACGGGATCCTGCGATGGGAAAGAAGTCCTCCGTGGTGGAACAGATCAGGTACGGTTTGGGAGCGAATGCCTCCACCAGATCGGCATGGTTCAGCCCATTTTTGAGCTGATCAGGGAATTGCTGCTCCGCATCCTGAGGCCCCGTTCCTAAGAGCTGATCCTCCCAATCGGTGATGTAGCAGGAGGGAGCGGCTACCTTGACACGTGGATCCAGAGCGGCCAGATACGCGGTAAGTGTCCCGCCTCCGGAGCAGCCCGAAACGCCGATGCGGTTCGAATCCACCGACGGGAGCGACTGCAGCAGGTCGATGCTTCGCATCGCGTCCCAAACCATGTCGCCGGCGATGCTGCTGCCATCCAGCAGGCTCTGAATCCCCACCATCTCGTGCTCGGTTGTAGTGCCGCCCACCAGAGAGTCGCCAAGCCGCGCATCGTAGAAGATCCTGCGTTCGCCTTGGCCGGTGGGGTCATACGTCAGCACCACAAATCCTTGTTGGACCAGCCCCAGCCCGAGCTTCTGATAGAACGCGCGGGCCTTTGCGCTGAGACTATGTCCCGTCGGCTGCAGGACCGCCGGATAGGGGCCCTTTCCGCCTTGCGGTACATAAAGATTGGCTGTCACGTAAAATTGGGGCCGGCTTTCATAAATCAATTTTTCGATGCGGTAACTACCCCGGTCTAGCGTTCCGGTTTTACGGATGTGGAGCGGAGTCTTCTCCGAAGGCAAGGGTCCAAGCATCTTGAGAAGCTGGCGGCGCACGTAGGCCCGACGTTCTTCGAACTGCTCTGGAGTGCGGATTTGCGCTACCTTCTCGCGCCTCGCGGCAAGCTGCCGCAAGGCGATTTCGCGCAGGTATTCGCTCAGGCCAGCCGCTGAATGCTGGCCGGGTGGGCTTGCTACCAATACAGTGACGGCGAGACAGGTCAGCGCCACTCCCATGCGCCGGAACAGGGAACCGTGGATAAAGAGCATAGCAAGTTTCAGAAGCTTCAACACTGAACAACCCGCGGATCTCAGTCAGTCATGGGTCGCCTCTTCCCAATGTTGCTATCAAGAATACAAAGCTTCGGCAAAAGGCGCAATGAAGCTTGCAGGAGCCAGTCAGTCTTCAGTAAGCGGCGAGGGGCCCTGCCGCATAGAGGGAGGCCAGAGGGTAGAAAACAATTGTTTTTTGAGGAGTGGTGGGCGCGACAGGACTCGAACCTGTGACCTCCTGCGTGTGAAGCAGGCGCTCTAACCAACTGAGCTACGCGCCCCCGGAGAGGCGTCTGTTCTCAATTCTACATCACCGCATGGAAAACCACAGCATTTGCCGGGAAAATGAGCGCCATCCCGCCGCCTATTTACCGACCTGTTTCCACCCCGGTAGAGAAACGTTCACGCGGTAGTTTGACTCGTTATACTCCGGGTTGCGCTCCGGCGCATAGATCTTCGTGCCGTGGAACGGCTGATCCTGCGTGTAGATCCAGACACGTTTCTCGTCCCAGAGCACAATCTCGTCGCGCGCGTCGCCCGTCAAGTTTAATACATTGGCCGTCAGGTCAGGATGTCCATCCTCCGGAAACATCACTACACGGCGCAGGCGCCCGTCAATCATGCCGCCTTCTTTCGCATTGCCCGACAGCAGCACGAACTCCTGGCCATCGCCGCGCCAGTTCACAGGCAGCATCACGCTGCCGCTATGAATGGGTTCTTCCTGGGCCAGAATGTTGGCGTCATGATCGAACAAGGTGATGATTCCCGGATTCTTCCAGAAGTTCACAGTCATGTATTGCAGGCCCGGCAGATCCGGCCGGTACTTACCCACGGAAGGACTCTGGGCATGCCCGATCCGGACGTGCTTCAGAATTTTGCCATCGCGGGACAACATGATCACGCCCTCGTCGCTGCCCGCGGCGTATACCCGAACCTCTCCCTTGGGATCGCCGCTGAAGTTTCCCATCACCGCCCCGTCAGCATGGTCCTTCAACTCCGTATCGCGCGACCAGATTTGCTTACCGTTCGCATCCCAGAGCGCATACCCGATCAGGATCTTGTCTTTGCCTTGCCCGTCTATGTCCTTTGGATACGGATAATGCCCAGTTTGACCCGAGCCTTTCCAGAGCAATTCCAGCTTGTTGTTCAACACCCAAAAATTTTTGTAGCGGTCCTTGATCAGAATCTCGTGCCGCCGGGCATCGCCGGATAAATTCAGGAACGCGATGGAGTCGCCGGTTTCCAGGTCATAGGGACGCTGCGAATTTTCCAGGGGCGCAGCCGGCATGGAGGCAGATTGTTTCAGCTTTCCCGTGCGGCCATCCAGCACTTGGAGTCTGAAATCCTTGACCATTACCACTTCGTTGCGTCCATCGCCGTCAATGTCATGAATCTGGAATGGCGTATCGTTCGTTAATAGACCATTGCGCGGGTTCGGCCGCCCGATCTGCCACAGCACTTTGCCTTCAAAGTTCACCGCTGTCAGGCAGCTGATCTGATCGAATGCGTCGCCCGTCACCCGCGGTATGTTCTGGGCGATCAGCATGTCGGCAACACCATCGCCATCCAGATCTCCGAATCGGGCATTGCGGCCCGCGCCGTAGACCGGCGTCTCGAACTTCTTCCAGAGCACGGGCTTGGGATTCGCCGCCCGTAGCTCCTTCAGCTCTTGCTCGCGTTTTTGGATGCGGCTCCGGATCTGGGCCAGTTTCGAGTCACTGGCCGATACCGCGAAGGCCTGGAAGCGGGCTGGCGCCGACGATGTCACGGCCACCTTGCCCTGCAGCAACTCGCTATCGCTCGCCTCCAACACCAGCTTGCCGTCCACGAACGCGCGGATACGCGGGCCATCGTTCTCCACCTTCAATTCGTAGTACCGCTTCGTGTCATAGGCAAAGTCTTTGACCGCAATCTCACGCCATGCCGGGGCTCGCAGGCCGGGTTCGATCGGCAATCGCAGGGCCAGCCTCGCCTGTTTGCCGCCCGCAAGAGAGAACAGATAGTAGTGCCGGTTGGTGTGATACCGGAACGCAATCCCCGCAAATCCATTGGAAGAGAGCGGCCGCATTTTTACCTGGACCGTGTAGTCGCTCCACTCCGGCTCGCCGGTCAGAAAAATAGGATTTGTGAACTGCCGCGCTGTGCTGTCGAACTGCTGTTCGAGGTAGGCTGTCCCATCTTCGTCTCCGGTTACCCACGCATCCAGGTGCCCGATAGCATTCGCCCAGGCGCCCAGTGGCATTCCGCGGTGAGGCAAGTAGTGATATTCCTGAATCGCGCCATTCAGACCGCCCACCGGACTGGACAGCCAGCCCGGCGGGAACTTCGAGAAATCATCCCGGAACAGCTCAGCTCCCAGCAGCGGGAATGTAAGGAGAACAAAAGTTAGAGTACGCATTTCGTGTTTAGGAAGATAGCTTTTCGCAAACGTGGATCGCAATGTCACCGGCGGCGCGTGTCAGAACTCCAGCCGCACGCCGAGTTGGATGTTGCGCGGCGTGTAATTCGGGTTCGAAGTGCGGATACGGGCAAAATTTGCGCTCGTGACCTCCAGGTCGGGATTGCCAAGCATCGGAATATTGAACGGATTGAACGCTTCAATCCTGGTCTGCAGATTCCATCGCTCGTGGATCGCAAAGCGCTTCTGCAGCGTCATGTCGTAGGTGAAGAAGCTCGGGCCGATCACGGTTCCAATACCCGCTGTGCCGAAGCGGCGAGCCGGACGCGTAGCGCTCGCATCCACATATCCCGGGAGCACGTACGCCGAAGGATCGAACCATTTGTATGCGGCGGCTCCCCGGGAATCGTTGGCGTGGTCCAGGCGGCCGCTAGCTATACGATCGGCTCGATTCGACGTCGCGCCCGTTGGGCTCTGGCCGCTTGCCGCCGTCACTGTCAGCGGCACACCGGATTGCCAGGTGCCTAGGCCGGATAGCATCCATCCGCCCACGAGGATGTCCGCCATACGGTTCATGTGGGAGCCAAAACGGTGGCCGCGGCCAACCGGCAGGTCCATCACGTAATTCCAGTGAAAGATATCGTTGGGCTGCGCGGAGACCGGACCGTAATCGTACTTCCAGAGCGGCGCGGCCACTGGATTGGTAGCTTCGAACTGATAACCGAGTAGCCGGGAATGCGCATAGTTCACGTCGAACAAAAACCCGTTGCTGAAGCGGCGGGTCAGTTCCACTTCCACGGAATGGTAGTTTGCCTCTCCATCCGCTGCGTGCCGTCCGAGAGTTGTGTCAAACTGAGTCCATTTTCGGCCCGTGGGATCGCCGGCGGGCCGCGACAGGCACTCGACGGAACCCGGAGGGCACGCGTTCAAGCGCAGCGATCTCGACATGTGCCGCGTTTTATTCCCCAGGTAGCTGGCGCGCGCCGCCATGTTTCCGCCCAGGGGCTTCTCCAGTGTCACATTCCACGTGTAGGCGCGCTGCGATGGGTAGGATTCCGCGAAGCCACCGATGGAAGAGAGACTGTTTGCGGCGCCCGCCGTACTTCCATTCGCCGTCGGGTTCTGGAAGGTGTATGCAGAGTTGACATCTACGCCCTGCGAGATTAAGAGACTGCGCGAAAGCTGCGCCCGCCGGGTGAATGGCGGCGCATTCATCTCATCCTGGAACTCGTTATACGTGATGTCCGTAAAATAGATGCCGAAGCCGCCCCGGATCACCAGGTCATGCGGCGCCCGATAGGCCAGACCCAGCCGTGGTGCAAAGTCATGGTTGTTAGGTTGAATGAAAGTGCTCGGCAAACCGGCCTGGTCTACCCGCATATAACGATCGGTAAAAGGCTGGAAGCTGGGCTGAATCAGCGCCTCGCTGCCTTGCGGGATCAGGATCTTGCCCAGGCGGAAGTTGCCTCCTGAAGCGCGTTTGTTCATCTCCTCAAAAAATCCGAAGCGATCGTAGCGAAGACCCAGGTTCAGAGTAAGTTTCTGCGTCATCTTCCAGTCGTCCTGGACGAAGCCGGCAAAGTTTGTCTTGGATAAAAAGCCGCCCGCCGGCCCTATGGTCACGTCCGTGGTTGCCGGATAACCGAGCAGAAAATCGCCAAATGCATCCCCCGTTGCCGAGGTTGAGGAATTCGGATTGTTGAAGTCTGAGGCCGTGGTAAACCTGCCGTAGGGCGGGGAGGCGAGCTCTTGAGTCTTGTAGCCGCGCAGAAAAGTGAATCCGGTCTTGACTGTATGATTGCCGATTGTCTTAGTCACATTCGGATCGAAGGTGTAACCATAATCGGCGCTGTAGTTGAACAGCAGGCGATCCACCAGTTCGCTGATGCCGGCTCCATTAGAGGCAATCACAATCGCCGGAGGACCCGCGAAGGGCGCCTTTGGATCCAGGTCCGCAATCTTCACCGGGAAAACATCTCCGCCATGCGAGGGAAGATTCTTGAAAGGCATGCTGCGGAATGTAAACTGGAACACTGCAACCGTGGAGGGGCTCAAAATATGCGTCCAGTTGGTGGCAGCGGCGTGTGTCCACTCGTTCTTGGTGGAGTAGCCGTAGTCTCCGGGAACGCTTCCATTGAACCGGGACGCTTGATCCAGGTGACCCAGCGTGGCACGCGCAAACAGCCGGTCTGACGCGCTGATGTTGTAATCGAACCGCGCGTCATACTTCTCCGAATTGTCCTTCAGCGGCTTATAAAAAATGGCGTTGAAATCGGTTAATCTAGCGGGAGCCGGAGCGGTTGGGATCATTTTGAGCAACTCCAGCGCCACCGGGCTCAGCCGCCCTCGCGGGATGATGTTGCCGGGAAATGGCTGCCGGGTCAACGGATCGTAAATCACGATCGGCGCCGGTGCCCCGCGCGGATCGGTACGGCCCAGCAGGCCGCTGAGATCGCCCGAACGTTCCGCGTCCGTCGGATAGCGCGCATTCAGCACCGATCCGGAAGTGTGCCGGAAAATGTCTGCGCCGCCGAAGAAAAACATGCGGTCACGCCGGATCGGTCCGCCCAAGGTTCCGCCGAACTGGTGGCGCACAAACGATTCCCGGTTCGCCGCCTCCCACCGCCGTGCACCCAGGCCGCCGGATCGGTAGCTTTCAAACGCATTCCCATGATAAGCATTCGTGCCGGATTTGGAAGCGACAATCACTTGTGTGGGTTGCGAGTATTCAGCACTACCCCCGCTGGTGACCCATCGCACTTCGGCGATTGAATCGATGCCGGGAATCGTGAGATCAGCGCGCCGGCCAATTCCGTCGATGGCGGGCCATGCCGTGGTCTGCAGCGGATTCAACTGCGTGCCGTCTGAGAGCACCTGCATGGCGCTGCGGCCCCCCTGCTGGAAACTACCGCCTACCGTATCGGTCGTGCCATACGGGACGCCGGCAGTCTGTCCCACCAGGGCTTGTACTTCACGGACGATGATCGGCAGGTTCTTCAATTGCACTTCGTAGCGTGAGTTTCCGATCGCTTGCGATTCCGTATTCACGGTGGGCGCCTCCGCGCTCACTGTCACCCGCTCTGAGACTTCGCCGACCTCCAGGTTGAGATCCATGTTGACCATGGCATTCGCGTCCACCCGGACGCCCGTACGGGTCATGCGCTTGAATCCCTGATGGCTGGCCTCGATCCGGTAGTCGCCA
>DATLBY010000356.1:0-3497 GCA_035526665.1 Bryobacteraceae bacterium | reverse complement strand
GGAGAGATCGTGACGATCTTTGGCCTTGATTTTGGCCCTGCGGCTCTAACGACTCTCGCAATCAATCCCGTCACGCGGACCGCCGCCACGACTCTGTCCGATACCAGAGTGCTGTTCGACGGAGTGGCTGCGCCACTGATTTATGTCTCGCCGAATCAGATCAGCGCAGCCGTGCCGTATGGCGTTGCTTCCAAACCCAGCACGCGCATCAGCATCGAGTACAAAGGCCAACTGACAAATTCCATTCCGGTTCCTGTCAGTCTGGCGGAACCCGCGCTGTTCACGTTTGATTCTTCGGGAAGGGGTCCGGGCGCGCTGCTGAATGAGAACGGCTCAGTGAACACGCGGGATAACCCGGCGACGAAAGGCTCCGTAGTGGTCCTCTACGGTACCGGAGAAGGCCTTACCAATCCCGTGGTGTTGGACGGAAAGCCCTCGGCCGTACCGCTAGCCAAACCGAGGCTTCCGGTTCGCGTCCGCATCGCCGGGCGTGAGGCCGAACTCCTTTACGCCGGAGCGGCCCCCGGTCTCATTGCTGGGGTACTACAGGTGAACGTGCGGATCCCCAACGATTGTCCGTCGGGCGCTGTTCCCCTGCAATTGCTGGTAGGCGAGCGCTTCTCGCCCCAGGACGTCACCATCGCTGTGCAGTAACAGCCGCTTACATGAAATAGTCTTTTACTTTCTCGAAGATCCCTTTTTCCTGGGGCTCGTTCTCTTCCGGTAGGGTTTCACGCAACTGCTCGAACAGTTTGCGTTGCTCCCGGCTCAGCTTGGAGGGTACCCGGACATCGATGTGGACTACCAGGTCGCCGCGGCCATGTCCGTTTAGATGCGGCACTCCGTGGTTTCGCAGCTTCATCTGAGCGCCGGTCTGGCTTCCTTCCGGGACCTTGATTGTTTGCAAACCATCGAAGGTCAAGATGTCCAGTTGAGTCCCCAGAGCGGCCTGAGCGATATTGATGGGAACCGTACAGTGCAGGTCGTTGCCTTCGCGATCGTAAATCGGGTGTTCCAGCACCTTGATCACCACGTACAGATCGCCGGGATGGCCGCCGGCCGCGCCGGGCTGCCCCTCGTTCGCCAGCTTCATGCGGGTGCCGGTGTCAACTCCGGCCGGGATGTTGATTTTCAGCTTTCGGTCCGCCC
Source organism: Bryobacteraceae bacterium (assembly GCA_035526665.1). Classification (GTDB taxonomy): domain Bacteria; phylum Acidobacteriota; class Terriglobia; order Bryobacterales; family Bryobacteraceae; genus DATLBY01. The sequence goes on along the minus strand of DATLBY010000356.1, from coordinate 2,348 downwards.
GGGTGTAGGCTTCGCCTTTGCACTGCACGCAGGGCCGCCGGATTAACTGTCCGCGGCCGTTGCACTGGGAACAGGTTCTGCGAACTGATAGGAAGCTCTGTTGAAAAATGACTTCGCCTTTACCACGACACATTGGGCAGACGGTCAGACCATCCTGAGGTTCGGCGCCCGAAGCCTGGCAGCGCGTGCAGGGCTCCATCCGGGGCACCTGAATCTCCGCCGTCATCCCGCGGATCGCTTCTTCAAAGCTGATTTCCAGATCGTAGCGGACATCGTCGCCGCGCTGGACACGGCTGCGCTTGCGTCCGCCGCCTCCACCAAACAGATCGTCGAACCCAAAGAAGCTTCCCAGTATGTCGCCCAAATCCACGTTGGGATCGAACCCGCCGCCGGACGAGGCAACCCCCTGATGGCCATACCGGTCGTAGATAGCCCGTTTTTGGGAATCGCTTAGGATGCTGTAGGCTTCAGCTGCCTCTTTAAACTTCTCCTCCGCTTCCGCGTTGTTCGGATTGCGGTCCGGATGGTATTGCAGGGCCAGCTTCCGGTACGCGGTTTTTAGCGCCGGTTCATCCACGGCCCGGTCGACGCCGAGCACTTCGTAGTAATCTCTTTTTGTCACTCTCGTTTAATACGACTACGGACGGACTGCCACTTTTACCATGGCCGGCCGCAGCAATCTTCCTTTGAAATTGTAGCCGCGTTGATACTCGTCGAGGATCGTGTGATCCTCAAGCTCCTCATTCTGAACCATTTCCACGGCATGATGGACGTGCGGATCAAATTTATGATCGCTAGTGGAAATCGGCTCCAGTCCGAGCTTCTTCAAGGAATCCAGCAGGCGCTGGTAGACCAGTTCGACACCTTTGACAAGTTCGGCCGCGGCTCCACCTTCGCTGGTGGAAGCCGACTTCAGAGCACGTTCGAAATCGTCCAGCGTGGGCAACAGCGATTTGACTGCCTCCATGCTGGCGTACTCGGCGAATTCAGAACGGTCGCGTTCCGTACGGCGGCGAAAATTTTCAAACTCGGCCTGCCGGCGAAGCAGCAGGTCCTGCAGATCGGCCTTTTCCTGCACCAACCGGTCCCGTTCGGCTGCGGCGTTCGCCAACAGCTCGGCCGGGTCCGGTACAGTCGCAGTATTGCTGGGAGCTTGAGATTCCATATCGTCTTGCATAGCAGCACTCACACTTTCAGCGTAACATCCCTCCGCAGAGCCGAAAACGAGCTCGCGAACGCTATTAAATGTCCTGGAAAGCCTGCCCGACATGGAGCACCGCGGAGATGACGCGCTCGTAATTCATGCGCATGGGTCCGAGCACCGCCATCTTGCCGGACATGCCGTTCGGCAGCGTGATGGTCACTCCGATCAGCGACAGCTCACCCATGGAAGGGTGGGCTTCCGCGAGCCCCACCTGGACTGCAACTTCTCCCTGCGGGTGCTCCAAAAACCGGTCAAGCAGTAGAAGAATCTTCTTTTTTTGTTCCAGTGCGCGGAACAGCTCGCGCATTTTTTCCCTTGTTAGATGAAGATCGAGGCCCAGAAGATTCGAGGCGCCCTCGATGTGAATTTCGGGATCCAGATCAATGTCAAGCAGCCCATTGGTATAGAGCACTTGCAGCTGTTTCAGCATGGCGTCATACAGCGCGCTCTCGTGCTGGAGGCGGCCCTCCAACTCGCTGCGAATGTCCGATAATACCCAGCCGCTGAAGTTTCGATTCAAATAATTGCGGATGGAATGCAGCTCATCCTGGGACATCGCGGCGCTCAGCGTGACCACCCGATTGCGGATCATGTGGTCACGGGTAACCACTACCATCAGCACTCTGCGGTCGGCCAGCGTCAGCAGGTCGACCTGATCGAGCGTTTGGCTGGAGGTGGGAATGGCGGCGGCGATGCCGAGACTCCGGGTCATCTCCATCAACATCAGCGACGATCGCTCCACTCGCTCCTGCATGCTGTCTGCGCGGCCGAGCTCATCGCGCAGGCGGTGAATCTCACCCCCGGAAAGCTTTCGCGAGGCCAGGGTTTTGACATAGCTACGAAATGCCTTCTCGGTGGGCACCCGCCCGGCAGACGTGTGCGGCTGAGAGAGGAAACCCTCTTCATACAGATCCGCCATGATATTGCGGACAGAGGCGGGGCTCAGATGTTCCCGAAGACGGCGCGCGACCATACGGGACGCAACAGGTTCCCCTGTTTCGATATACGTCTGCACGATAGAGTGCAGAATCGCGACATTCCTGTCCGTTAACCCCGGCTGCTTGCGCATGGATGTGTCTGCTTAGCTAAGCTGTTACTGATATTATAGTTAATCCGGGCAGTCGATCACAAGCCGGGGGTAGGA
>DATLBY010000355.1:0-4246 GCA_035526665.1 Bryobacteraceae bacterium | reverse complement strand
GCCTTTACATTGACGACGCTGCCCGTGGGCATTTACAACTTATCCGCTACCAGCCCGGGCTTCAAGCGGTTCGAAGCCAAGAACATCCGGGTTCAGGTGAATGAGATCGCCCGCGTGGACGTTCCGCTCACTGTCGGCGAGACTGCCGAGGCCGTTACTGTTGCCAGCGAGGCCGTGCACATCGACACTACAACAGCCACGTTGAAAACAGTCGTGGACCAGAAACGCATTGAAGATCTGCCTCTGAATGGCCGAAATCCGACCCAGTTAATGCGTCTGGTGGCGGGAGTGCAGATCGACACTCGCACCGACGTGACGTCAGGCACCACTTATCCCGGCGTGCAGGCCGTTTCAGTCAATGGCGGCCGCGGTAACGCCACCAACTACGTTCTTGACGGCGCCCAAAACAACGATCACTACACCAACGCACCGAATCCCATGCCCAATCCGGACGCGCTGCAGGAGTTCAGCGTGCAAACCAATAATTTCAGCGCCGAGTTCGGACGTCAGGCCGGCGGGTTGGTAAACGCCGTGACAAAAGGGGGTACAAACGATTACCACGCCGTCCTTTTCGAGTACTTGCGCAATAAGGCAGTGAATGCCGCTAACTTTTTTTCACCGGTTACAACCGACAGCCGTGGGAATCCAAAAAAACTTGATGATGGATTGAAGCGAAATCAATTTGGGTTCACGCTGGGTGGTCCGCTGATGATTCCGAAGGTTTATAACGGGAAGGACAAGAGTTTCTTCTTCTTTTCTTATCAAGGGCAGCGTCTCCGGCGGACGCCTAGTTCGGTGAATAATATCGTCCCAACCGCGGCTCAAAAGCGCGGGGACTTCTCCGCGCTGCTCCCTGGCCGGGTGCTGCGCGATCCCTTCGGCAGCGGCGTATATCCGAACAATCAGATCCCGCTTAGCCAGTTTAATCCCATTACAAAGTTCATCGCCGATAATTATCTGCCCATCCCGGCAATCGGAAATGCGATCGCCTACCAGGTTGCCAGCAACTATGACGACGATCAGGTACTGGCGCGGGGCGACCACCAGCTGACTTCGAAAAATCGTTTGAGCGGCCGCTACTGGTACTCCTGGGCCACCCAACCAGGATCGCTGGATCCTAAGAATTTTCTCACCGCGGTCGGCACCAGAACTTGGTTTAATCGCAGTGTCACTCTAACCGATACCCATGTATTCGGCGCCTCCGTGATCAACAATTTCCTGTTCGGCTACAACCATACCAACGGGCCGGTGATTCCGATCTATCCGGACAAGAGTCTAACAGCGCTCGGTGCAAAGATGTACAACGACGATAAGCCGCAATATCATCTGACCGTAAACGGCTATTTCGGGACGTTAAATACAGGCGACACAAATGATTTTCTCCGCGACGAGTTTCAATTTAACGACACGGTGCGCTGGTCCAAAGGCAAACATCAGATCTCTTTCGGGGGCGAGGTAAACCACGGTATCGGCGATGTAGTGAACAACTTCCGCGCAAACGGCCAGTTCGGCTGGAACGGCTCGGCTCCATTTACAGGTGACGCATTGGCCGACTTTTTTCTGGGCAAATTTGCGACTTTTGCGCAGGGCATCGGCGAATACAAGAACACACGATTCAACATCCTGGCCCTATTTATCCAGGATGCATGGAAAGTGTCGCGCCGCCTGACAATCGATGCCGGCATCCGCTGGGATCCCTTCTTTCCCTATACGGATGAACTCGGCAAACTCTCGGCATGGCGCCCCGGCCAGCAATCCAAGCGCTACCCGAATGCGCCGCTGGGCGTCCTGTATCCGGGCGACCTCGGGCTTCCGGATGGCGGATTCAACGCCGTATGGAACAATTTCGGCCCGCGCGTCGGATTCGCCTATGACGTTTTCGGCGACGGAAAGACCAGTATCCGAGGCGGCTACGGCATCTTCTACGATCGCGTCAGTACCCTTTCGACCAACAGCGCCGCCACGCAAGGACCATTCGGAACAGTCGTGAATTTGACCGGCAACACTACCAACAGCATCTCTGACCCCTACGCCGGCGCCGTCAACCCGTTCCCGGCTCCGCTAAATCCTCCCAGCGATGTGAAGTTCGTCCTGCCCCACTCCGCCTTCCTGTATGAGGAGCATATGCGCAACGGCAATCTGCAGGGGTGGAACTTCACCCTGGAGCGCGACATTTCAGGGGTTATGGCCCGGGCCGCCTATGCCGGATCGAAGGGAACACGGCTATTCTCCGCCCGCGAGTTGAACCCCGCCATCTACCATCCGGGCGATACCACCGCCACCACGAATCAACGCCGCATATTGGCTCCGCTTGGCTTCGGCAACATGACGCTGGTGGAACCGGTTGGCAATTCGACTTTCCATTCCCTGCAGGTTACGGGTGAACGCCGGTTCAGTAAAGGGTTCTCGGTCCTTGCCAACTATACCTGGTCAAAGAGCATAGATGACGGCTCCGCGAATAAGGGCAATGGCGTCAGTCATACGAGTCCATTCAACACGGCCTTCGACAAGGGACCGGCCGACTTCGACCATACCCACGTATTCGTCGCATCCGGTTTGTGGGAACTCCCGGTGCGATTCAGCAACAAAGCCTCGCAGTTTTTGCTGGGCGGCTGGAATCTGACCGGTATCAACACAATGCAAAGCGGCCCGACCTTCACCGTGGGCAGCGGCGTGGATAACGCGCGTACCGGGACAGGCGGGCAGCGGGCCGATCTCATCGGCAATCCCTATTTTCGCGGCCAGCGCAGCAAGAACGATGTAATTCTCGAGTATTTGAATAAAGCGGCATTTGCTCCAAATGCGCTTGGCACCTTTGGCAACCTAGGCAGAAACAACTTCCGCGGGCCCGGGCTGATCAACTTCGACTTAGGCTTGCACAAAAACTTCCGGATCACGGAGCGTATGAACACGCAGTTCCGGTTTGAGACGTTCAATACGTTCAACCGGGTAAATCTCGGACTGCCGAGCGCGAGCCAGTCGGCCGGAACCTTTATGCGGATCACCACTGCCGGCGATCCGCGAATTTTGCAGTTCGCGCTCCGGCTGAGCTTCTGACGGTCAGGCGCTTTTCATCATCTCGTCCCAGGTGATTTCGCGTTTTCGATCGATCGCCATCTGCCCGAGAATGGACGTGAGGGTGCTCTCGGCCGCGCGGACACCGACGTTCTCGGGCTTTCCTTCCGCGATCCGGAGAACGAATGCATGGAGGGCATCGACGGTGATGTCGTGCCCGGACTTTTCCGTGACCGGTCCCGCGCCCGTATTGTAAGTCCAGTACTCGCGGGCAGTTTCGATGAATCCTTTTGAGCCGATGTAGCGCTCCCGATTTGAACGAAAATACTTGGGAGTCATCTGCGAACCGATAAATGTCATCTGGACATTGTTCGGATAGTCATAGGTCACGCTGAGGTGATCCAGCAGATCGCCACGCTTTTCCACTGTCCGTCCGCCCGTGCCAAGCGCCTTGAGCGGATGCCCGCCGAGAAACCAGTTGATTGCGTCCAGGTTGTGGACGTAGGTTTCGACGATGACTTCGCCGAAGGTTGCTCGCCAGAGCTTCCACTGTTCCAGCTTCTCTTTATCGTTCCTTGGCGTCGGAGGAACAGGTTCATCCCCCTGCAGCGCAAATTTCAGGAATTCGCCATGCACTTCGCGGATCTTGCCAATCGCTCCGGAATCCAACATTTGCTTGGCCTTCACGTACACGCCGCCATAGCGTTGTTGAAAGCCGAAGGTGATGTTGATCTTGCGGTCCGCTCCGTCGGCGGCTTTCATCACCCGCTTACAGCCGGCCACGTCGAGGCCGGCGGGCTTCTCCATGTAGATGTGCTTTCCCGACTTCACCGCGGCTTCGAAGTGGTCCGGATGCAGGTACACGGGAGTCGCAATCATGACGGCGTCCACATCGCTGGCGAGCACATCCTGAATGTTTTTGTAGGCCTTCGCGTCCGGCGCGCCGATTTTTGTTTTCGCCTTGGAAATCTGCTCATCCACCACATCGCAGATCGCCACAATCTTCGCTCTCGGGTCTTTGGCGATGGTGGACCCGGTGTAGGTCCCGCGGCTGCCGGCGCCGATCAGGCCGATTTTAATCGCACTATTCTGTGCGCTGCCGCGTACCGACTGGAAGGGAACAAAGGCAGCAGCCTGAATCACCGCGCGGCGAGATGGATTCGACATTACGACTCCTACGTATCGGAATTTGCCTCAGAGCATATCACAGGCCGCGGATTTCATCCCGGCA
>DATLBY010000354.1:0-7068 GCA_035526665.1 Bryobacteraceae bacterium | reverse complement strand
GAGACCTGAGAAACTACGCGCACTTGCGGCTTCCCTTCGCTCTCGGAGAACTCCATCCAGGATGGATAGGTTTCGGCAGGTGTCTGGATGGTAAGATCCCAGCGTCCGGTGAAAGGCTGTTTTTGTACGGCGGGCAGCAGGGGGGCGGCGGCGAGCACGAGCAGAAGCGAAGTCTTTTTCATCTCGCGTCCAGTTTAGCTCTATCCAGCTGGAACATTGGAGCCGATTGTCCTCTCATGGCAGGAATATTCCCAATTCTCACGCGGAGTGCCGCCATCCTTGCTCTCGGCTATTTCGTGGCGTGGTGGCGGGGGATCTTACTGCTGGAACCGCAGTTCTTCGCCGCTTTCGCCTGTCTGGCGATTCTCCCGATGGGGCCGCTACTCTCGGAGCATACCGGCGAATCCGGAATGGTGAAACTGCGGAGTGCAGTGGTACGGTCGTGCCGGATGATCTTCCTCATCCTGCTGGTGAGCGTGGTGATCGTAAATCTGCGGCTGGGAAGACTGCTGGTTCCGCCCGCCATGGTGCTGGTGGATGCCGTCCTGCTTGGCGTAACCAGTGCGGCCGCTGTGGGCGCAGTCTACCTCCTGTTGTTGCGCCGTTTCCCGCCCCACGCGATGAAATGGACCTTTCGTGCCGCGGCGCTTGGCGGTGTTCTGCTGTACCGGGCCGCGCCTGACATGGCGGACTTTGCCGTCGAGAGAATTACGATTGCGGGTATTACTCCGGTGGCGCTGCTTTGGTCGGGCGTTTGTACTCTCGTGGTGATCGCGCTGAGGAAGAAGCTCGTCTATGCATCACCGGGCGCGTGACGTTATTCCTGGCGGCAGGCCTCAGTGAACCACTTACACCACTTCGCGAAACGTGTTTTCCAAGGCCCGCTGGAGTATTTTTGCTGCGTCCTTCTGGCCGCGGGCGAGCGCCTGGCCGAACTTTAGCGCCTGTTCCGTACTGACATGACCCGGCATAAGCGGCTCGTGCGGATCGACCAGGGCGTCGACAATCACGGGACCGGTGTGCGCCATAGCCTCACGCAGGATGCCAGCGGCGTCCCGTGGATTGTCGATGGTAAATCCAGTTGCTCCGCAACAGCGCGCCACGCCGGCGAAGTCGATGGGCTGTAGCTCCACACCGAATTGCGGATTGCCCTCCTGTGCGATCTGCTCCCATTTGATCATTCCGAGCACCTGGTTGTTGATGACCAGTACCTTCACGTTCAGGCCGTATTTCACCAGCGTCGCGATCTCGGCCATGAGCATCGACATTCCGCCGTCGCCGATAATGCAGATCACCTGGCGTTTCGGAAAAGCCAGTGCGGCGGCGATGCTGTAGGGCAGGCCGTTGGCCATGGAGGCGAGCGTACCCGAAAGACAGAACTGCATGTCGCCGCGCATGTCGATGTGGCGCGCCGCCCAGGCGGTCACGGTGCCGCTGTCGCCCGCAATGATTGCGTCATCGTCCAGCAGCTTGTTCAGTTCATGCACCACCACCTGGGGCTTCATGGGCATATCCATCCGAGTGCCCCGCTCGTCCATCAGCTCGTTCCAATCCCGCATGCGCTTCTGCGCCTTTTCGAGAAACGATTGGTTCTTCTTCTTGTCGAGCAAAGGCAGGAGTGCCCGAAGCACCGAGGCGCAATCGCCGGCCAGCCCGACATCCGCCGGGTGGCGCAAACCGATGCGCGCGGGATCCACATCGATCTGTACGCACTTCGCCTTGCCCGGCTTGGGATAAAACTCCATGTAGGGAAATCCGCTGCCGGCGATGATAAGCGTGTCGCACTCGGCCAGGGCATCCTGGGACGGCGCGGTGCCCAGCAGTCCGACACCCCCTGTGGTGTAAGGATGCCGGTCGGCTATGACTCCCTTTCCCAGCAGAGGCTTGATGATCGGGCCGGCGACCTTTTGCGCCAACTCCAGCACTTCGCCACGGGCTCCCAGGCAACCACGGCCAGCCAGAATCGCCACCCTGGATCCCGCGTTAATGATCGCAGCGGCCGCTTTCAAATCGGCTTCCAGGGGCAGAAGATAAGAGCGGGTATGAATGTCCGCGCTGTGTTGCGGGATATTCGCACGCGAACGCTTTTCGTCCGACATCTTCCAATCCTGAATGTCCTTCGGAATGGTGATGTGGGCCACGGCATGCCGTGAAAGCGCAGTTTTGATCGCCTCATCCACCACATTCACCACGTGCGCCGGGCCCATCACGCGCTGGTTGTAAGCTGCGACATCGATGAAGAGTTTGTCCAGATCGACATCCTGTTGGTACTGAGTTCCGATGAGGTCGTGAAAGGTATGGCCGGTAATGGCGAGCAAGGGCGCGCCGTCGGACTTCGCATCGTAGAGCCCGTTGAGCAGGTGTATGCCGCCGGGCCCTGAAGTCGCCAGGCAGACGCCGCGCCTGCCGGTGTATTTCGCGTACCCGCAGGCGGCCAGTGCCGCCGACTCCTCGTGACGAACCTGAATGAACCGGATCTGTTTCTGGTGGGTGCGCAGAGCCTCGAAAATTCCGTTAATGCCGTCTCCCGGCAGGCCGAAGATGGTATCGACATTCCAATCGATCAGACGGTCTACCAGCAGTTCCGCTACTGTCCTGGACATGCCGGTAAGACTCCGGCGGCGCGCCTTATATTTCCAGATTGTGTAACCGTTCGCCGTTGGCGGGAGACTAGCGTAGCGCGGCCAGAGTGCCGGCGGCCAGGACGGACTGCCTTCGATCCAGCGCACCCTTCGATGCCAGAGCTTTGGTCAAGTGCTTGCGGGCCTCTTCGCTCTTGTGCAAGGCGGCCGCGATCATGCCCGCATGGAAATAGAACGCCGGCTCCGGCGTGCCGAATTGCAGCGCCTTTTGCGCCGCAAGCTCCGCCTCGCCGTAGCGCTGCAGCTTGCACAGAACCCATGCCAACGCGTCGTGTGTGTACACGTCATCGCGATTCTCGTACTCGTCCTGGACCAGTTGGAGAGCCGCCGGCAGCTTGCGGTCGTGGTCCGCATGGATCACAGCCAACACTCGATTTGCCTTGTCGGCGGCGAGCATACTGGCCGCCTCCAGCAGTTGCAATTGATCCTTAGCCTTTTTTGGCTGGCCTGTCTCTGTGTAGAGGTCTTCCAGCGCGGCGATATATTCCGGGAGCGGGACGATCGCCTGGGCACGCTGGAAGCTCTCGATAGCTCCCTCGAGCTTTCCCTGGCCCGCGTACCAGCGACCCATTCCCGCGTGTGCCCGGTGTAGCGACGGCTGCAGTTTGAGCGCACTCAAATAGGAGAACCGGGCCTGTTCCAGCGAACCCGTCTTGAAATACATGTCGCCCAGCTCCGCCCAGCACCAGGCGAGCTGCTCGGGAGTCCTGCTGCCGGCGCGGATGGCATCCTGCATGAGTGCGATGGCCGTGGGAGCGTTGCCGGTCACAAAGTGGAAGTAGGCCGCGCGGTTATAGCTCGCCAGGTTAGGCCTCAGCGAGAGCATCTTGTGATACGCCTCGGCAGCTTTCTGGTATCGACCCAGTTCCATTCGCGCGTCCCCCAGATTGCCCCAACTGCCGGTGTCGGAAGGATTCCGCGCCACGAGGCTTTCCGCGCTCTGAGCCACCCGCCGGAAGTCGTGCAGCTGCAATCCGATCTCGTTGCGAAACCGCTGCGCTTCCAAATTGTCGCCGTCCGCTTTTATTGCTCCCTCGACATTCTCCTGGGCGAGCTTCAAATATCTGCCATCGCCGGTCTCGCGCATCTTCTGCAGGTACTCCATTGCGAGCAGCACCGTCAGATGCGTATCCCTGGTCTGGGTAACGGCTTTGGAGTAGTAGGCGATGCGCTCGTCGGTGGTTTTGCCGGCGAGACCGGCGCTTACACGGCGGGTCTGCGCGGGACTCTCCGATCCGGCGGCGGCCGCTACGGCCAGCACGAGGACGGAAAAGCCGGCAAAGAGTTTCATCATTGAGGAATACGAATCGAAAGGCCGGGCGGATGGCTCCCGCGCGAAATTATGCGTGCGGAGGGTGCAAATGGGGGTGATAGTGCGGCTCTTCGGCGCCATGGATATGGTGATGCGCATGGATCAGGTTGGCGCGTTCCAGCAGCGTCACGTTGGCCAGCACCTCAGACGGCTCGCCCTCCGCGATCACGCGGCCGGACTCCAGGACATAGCAGTAGTCGGCGATATCCTCGACGATGTCGAGGTCGTGCGTGGCCGTGATCACTGTTTTGTCCTTGTCCAGATGTTCCAGCAGATGAATGAACTGGCTTTGGCTGCGTGGATCCAGTGCTCCCGTCGGTTCGTCCAATAACAGTACTTCCGGCTCCAGGATCAGAATCGAGGCGAGGGCCACACGCTTCTTCTCGCCGCCGGAAAGCCGGTGGGGCGAGCGGTCACGAAGCTCTGCGATCTCCAGACGCTGCAGAGCCTGCTGTACCTTCGCCTCGATCGTGTCCTTGGGCCAGCGCAGCTGCAGCGGGCCGAAGGCCACCTCATCGAACACAGTAGAGTTGAAAAGCTGCACGTCGGGGTCCTGGAACAGCAGCGCTACCCGGCGGCGGAAATAGAACACGAACTCTTCCTCTTCCATCCGGGCTTCCTCCAGCGGCACTCCGTCAAAGACGATGCTGCCCGCGCTCGGCAGATACAGGCCATCCAGCAGGCGCAGCAGCGTCGACTTACCGGATCCATTAGCGCCCAGCAGAGCGATGCGCGCTCCCTTGGGTACGTTAAAGGTGACGCCCTGCAGGCCTCTTTGCGCTCCGTATTCATAGCGCACGTCGAGCAGCTCGAAAAGCGGTGTAGCCATCGTTAACCCACCCAGGCGACAGCGGCCGCGGTGGCAGTCAGCGCGCTCATCGCCAGCCAGTCGTAGGGCCTCAGCCGGAACTCCTGCATCACGTACACGTCACCCTGATATCCCCGCGAGCGCATCGCGAAGTACACTTCCTCACTGAGAAAAAGCGTCTTGCTGAGGAGAGCCCCGGCTGTGGCGGCGACCATCCGGCGGCGCTGGCCCGCGTCCATCCGCCCCACCATTCTGCTTTGACGAGCCTCAAACATCTCATAAGCCGTCTGCAGCAAGAGCACGATATACCGGTAGGTCATCGACAGGATGACGATCAGAACCACGGGCACGCGTAAGACACGCAGCCCCTTGAGGACGTGCGTCCAGGGCGTCGTAAAAATCAGCAGCGCGGAAAAGGTAGTCGCGGTCGCCACTCGCGCGATTAGAAATACCGCGGCGCTGATTCCCTGGGAGGTGACGGGCCAGTGCAGCACCGGCAGTCGATAAAGAATATCGCCGGGGACCAGAAAAACGGCCGGCAGCGCCACTACGCCGGTAACCAGCAGAACGCCTGCCCAGACACGGCCTGCCAGCACCTTCAGCGGAATCCTGGATGCGGCTGCCAAGATGAGGGCCAGCGCCATCAGGAAGGCGAAGACCATCAGATGTCTGGTCCAGGCGGCCGACGCGGTCAGGCTGAGAAGCCCGATAATTTTGGCTTTCGGATCCAGCCCCTGCAGGAAACCGGGTTGGCGCGCCAACTCCTCGGCCTGGATTCCCCGCTCCAGCAGTGAGGAAAGACGCAGTGCCGTGCTGCGAACAAAGGCGCCTCTGCGATAGCCAGGCATGGAAACGTTCAAGACGTCAGACGGCCCGTCATCCAACCCAGGAGCCAAAACGAGAGCATCACTAGCCCAACTCCCAGCATGGAGCACATGAAGTAGCCAAAGCTTTGGCTCTTCAAGAGGGGAGGCGCGTAGGCGGGGAAGGGGGCTGTCCACAGGCTGGACAAGCGCTGCAGTCCGGCCGGGGCGATTTCAGGAGGCGCTTGGTTGCGCGAGACGGCGGCAATCTCCTGCCGCGCGCTGGGGTCTGCAAAGGCAGCAGCTCCCCATTCCCCCCAAGCCGTTCCCACCGCCAGAGTTCCTAGCGGCGTGAGCACCATCAAGACCGCCAGAGCCGCCCAGAGTGCCCGCCGGGAGTGACCAGACGCCGCGATGACTCCGCCGCGGCTTGCCGGGGAGGCCTTCGGAGCGGTCAGCCGCAGCAACGACGGGTCGGTCCGCTGGATGTAGACCACTAGGCCGGCGGCGACAAACATCTCGGCGAAGCCAGCCACCGTCAGGTGCCCCAGCATCATCGCGGGCAGGGCGATGTGCAGCGGGTACGGAGCGTAAAGCGGGGCACCGGAAGCATCGTGGAACAACAGGGGCTGGATTCCGAATTCCAATGCCGTAAGTACCGCGGCTGCGTTGATGCCGGCATATCCAGCCAAACCCGCGGCGATCACCCGCCGCCGCGAAACCAGCGCGGCGCGTCCCGCGATAGCGCGATAGACCCCCGTGGCCACCAGCGGACCCGCTACCGCCATATTGAAGCAATTGGCCCCGATCGCGGTAATTCCCCCGTCGCCGAAAAAGATCGCTTGAATGGTGAGCGCCACTGACAGAGCCAGAATGGAGCCCCAGGGGCCCAGTACAATCGCGGCGATCCCGATTCCGGCCGCGTGACCTGTGGTCCCGCCCGGCAGGGGGATGTTGAACATCATCAGGACAAAGGAAAATGCCGCAAACAGCGAGAGCAGTGGAACAAACCGTGTGTGTAGCAGCCGCCGGACCTTCTTGAGAGCAACGTACCAGAACGGGCCCGCGCCCGCATATAGGGCCGCACAGGTCGAAGGACTTAAATAACCATCGGGGATGTGCATGGCGTCTGTTAACTCAAGATACGAACGTAGCACAGGTTTGGATTTCGTAGCACGCTCAAAAAAGACACAATTGGGCCGGCTCGGGGCACTCCTCCGGCGCGTAGTCTGCCGGCTTTTGAGTGAGACCGTATTTCGCGCGGATGTCAGAGATTCGCTGGGAGATCATCTGTGGGTAGTGGCCCCTTAGGAAAGCACTCCGCTCATAGCGCTCCCGGTAGCGCCGGACAAGGTGGGGAAAGCGCTCCTCGAGAAAGGGAAAAAACGCCTTCTGGGCGCAGGGTTTCAGGAAAAGGACGCCGCCCATCATGTAGACCGCACCAGCCTCGCCCGCAGCCTGCGCGACTGCCTCGAGATTGGCTTTGGAATCATTGATCAGCGG
>DATLBY010000353.1:0-10932 GCA_035526665.1 Bryobacteraceae bacterium | reverse complement strand
TGCCGGAAGAAATTTTCAGCTGAACGTCGATGAGTTTCGCGAACTGGACACGCAGCGCCGGACGGCCGTTACCGAGGCCGAGCAGCTAAAGGCCCTGCGCAACTCCGAAAGCATCGAAATCAGTAAGCTCCGCAAAGCCGGACAGGACACATCGGACCGCCAGCAGAAAGTCCGGGAAGTTGGGGACCGGATCACCGCTCTGGACGAGCAGTTGAAGGCCTACGAGGCATCGTTTCGCGACGTGCTCGCCAGTATTCCGAACCTTCCGCATGAATCAGTTCCGGCGGGCAAGGGAGCTGAGGATAACGTGGAGGTGCGGCGCGAGGGCGAGCCCCGGAAATTCTCCTTTGAACCCAAACCGCACTGGGATCTTGGCTCGGCGCTCAATGTGCTGGATCTGGACCGCGCCGCGAAAATCACCGGCGCACGGTTTGCGGTTTATATCGGCCTGGGCGCCAGGCTGGAGCGTGCCCTGGTCAATTTCATGCTTGACCTGCACACCCGCGAGCACGGCTATACCGAGGTTCTGCCTCCGTTCCTGGTCAATTCCGCAAGTCTTTTCGGGACCGGGCAGCTTCCCAAATTTTCCCAGGATCTGTTCCATTGCGAGAACACGGACTTCTGGCTGACACCCACTGCCGAAGTGCCGGTGACCAATCTATTCCGCGACGAAACGCTCGACAGCGACAGACTTCCCATTAAATTGTGCGCCTACACGCCCTGTTTCCGCAGTGAAGCGGGCTCCTACGGACGCGATGTCCGGGGCATCATCCGGCAGCATCAATTCCAGAAGGTGGAGCTGGTGAAGTTCGCCCGGCCGGATCAAAGCTACGACGAACTGGAGAAGCTGACCCGCGATGCGGAGCAGGTGCTGCAAAAGCTCGGGCTTCCCTATCGGACGGTAGTCCTGTGCACCGGCGACACGGGCTTCTCCTCGGCCAAGACCTACGACATCGAGGTTTGGCTGCCCGGCCAAAACGACTTCAAAGAAATCTCCTCCTGTTCGAACTTCGAGGCCTTCCAGGCGCGGCGCGCTTCCATTCGCCACAAGAGCGGAAAGGGCAAAGCCGAATTTCTGCACACGCTGAACGGCAGTGGACTCGCCGTGGGCCGGACCTGGGTGGCGGTCGTTGAAAATTATCAACAGGCCGACGGCAGTGTGCTGGTGCCAGATGCGCTCCGGCCCTACCTCAACGCGGAAGTAATCACCAGGCAGGGCGATCTCGCCTAGGCTCCGGAAGCGAGTCACACCGCCGCGAGCTTTTTTCTATCTCCAGAAAACACCCTATTTTCTATTACTTACATAAACCTTCCGCGTTTATCGAACGAATCTGGCGGACCGCCTGCGCCTAGTTTCAAATCAGCAGTAGGTTTCACGCCGTTTCTACCCTGGAGGATGCATGAGAGAAAGATTTTCTACAGCTGCGTTCGTGCTCGCTTTTTTGGCCTTGGCTGATCCAGGCTACGGGGCGCCGGCACTGGCACTGATACAGGATCTGCTATACAAAGCCGACGGTAGCCGATTCGAGGGTGTCGCCTTCATCCAGTGGAAGAGCTTCCAAACGGCCGATCAATCCAATATTCCGGCCCAGAGCCTGACGGTCAGCATATCCGATGGGAGCCTGCGGGTACAGTTGGTGCCTACGGTAAATGCGACGCCGGCGGCTTACTACGAGGTTCGCTACAACAGCGACGGGCGAACGCAATTTACCGAATACTGGGCCGTTCCCCAGTCCCAGTCTTCCTTGCGCCTGCGTGACATACGGATACCGGCGCCGGTCAGCGGAACTAGTATTGCGCCCCCGGTCAATGTCGCGGTGCTTATTGGGGATGTGGTTGGACTTCGCGAGGAGTTGGATGCGCGTCCCGTGAAAGGCGTCGGCTACGTCGCCTCCAGAACCCTCATGGCCAATTCCTCCGGAGCGCTCACATCGGTGTCCGGCGGCGCCTCCGATTGCGTCCATGTGGACGGGACCTCGTCTCCTTGCGGGTCCGCCAGCCAGTTCGTTTTTGTCGACAGTGAAACTCCCGGCGGTATCGTCGACGCCGTGAATACCGCATTCACCTTGAGCGGGGCGCCCAATCCGGGGAGTAGCCTGATGTTGTACCGGAACGGGGTCCTCCAGACAAACGGGAGCGACTATGTGCTGGCAGGGGCGGCTCTCACGCTCACGGGAATTTCAATGCCCCGGCCTGGCGACGTCTTGCAAGCCTGGTATCGCAAATCCGGGACGGCTGCTGCGGCAACGGCATTTGCCGACGCGGAGACTCCTTCGGGCGTCCTAAACGGCTCCAATGCAACCTTTACGCTGGCGGCCACCCCGAATCCCGCGTCCAGTGTGCAGGTGTTTCGCAACGGCGTCCTGCAGCGGAACTCCATCGATTTTTCGGTCAACGGCGCAACGCTGATTTTTGCTGCGCTCTCGATTCCACAGCCCGGCGATCTGTTGCAGGTCTGGTATCGATATTAAGTTTTCCAGGCCCAGCGAGCCGCTAAATCTAAGGTATAACCCCAATGGGGTACTAGGACTATTAGTGAATTGTACTGGGCCTAGAGATGCCACAGTATAGTACCTGAACGATATGTTGATGGCTCTTTCTGACTTCCTTCGGGACGAAAACGGTCAAGATCTGGTCGAGTACGCGCTCATGGCGGCACTTGTGGCGACCGGCACGGGCGTGATGATGCCAAACACTGTCATGCCGGCGATCAGCTCGATTTTCTCCCGGGTCAGCTCCTGCATGGTCAACGCGGGAGGCTAATTTCCTTATTTCAAATATTTTTTCAAATCCGGATTGAGCTGTTCCTGCACATCGGGCTTATCCAAATCCTCTTTCACCACCAGGCGAGGCGCAAGATCGTGGATCTTCCGCGGAGTTTCGCCCTTCAACTTCTGAACAGCCGCCACGATGGATTCATAGCCCATTTTGAACGGATGCTGGACCACCAGCGAATCGATGACGCCGCTTCGCAAGTCCGCTTCGAGAGTAGGCCCCGCGTCGAAACCGACCAGCTTCACTTTGCTCTGGCGTGCTTTCAGCGCCTGGGCCGCGCCCACGGTGCTTGATTCGTTGGACGCGAACATGGCGTCGAGGTCAGAATACGCTGTCAGAATGTTTTCGGCGGCGCGCATGGATTTGGCAAAGTCGGCTTCTCCAAAGCGCTTGTCCACGATACGGATACCCGGAAAATCGCTCTTGATGGCGTCTTCGAACCCTTGCTCGCGAAGCATGGTGGAGGCGGCGCCGACCTGCACGGCGACAATGGCGATTTTGCCTTTCCCGTTCAGGATTTTGCCCATCCGCGCCGCCGCCATTTTGCCAGCCGCGTAATTATCGGTCGCAATTTGTGACACAAAGTGGTCGGTATCGACGCCAGAATCGAAAATAATCACCGGAATCTGTTCCCGAAAGGCGCGTTCCACGATGCTAACCATCGCTTTTTTATCGATGGGAGCAAGCGCGATTGCATCCACGCGGCGGTTGATCATGGCATCCACAATCTGGAGCTGGCCGTTGAAATCCGTTTCGGTAGCGGGCCCGTTCCACATGATTTCGATACCGTTCTCCTGCGCGGCCTTCTCCGCGCCGGCGTGCACGGACTGCCAGAACAGATGAGCCCGTCCCTTCGGCACCACACCGATTACTTTTTTGGTTGCGCGGTTACACGAGGCGCTGAAAAATACCATCGCCAGAAGAATCGCCGAGGCGATCCGGAAACTGCCAGTTTTTATGTTCACTGTGGGAATGTCGTGGGTTCCTGTATGCTCTGCCAGCCTTCGCCGCTGAGCGCTTTCAGAAATGCTACCAGGTCCTTTTTATCCTGCGCGCTGAGCTTTAAGGGCTTCATGCGCTCGTCCAGATTTTTGTTCGGAATGCCGCCCTTGTCATAGAAGTCCACTACCTCCTCCAGAGTCTTCAGACTTCCGTCGTGCATGTAAGGGGCAGTGTTTGCGATTTCGCGAAGGGTGGGCGCCTTGAACGCTCCCCAATCTCTGGGATCCTTTGTCACCACGTAGCGGCCCTCATCGGGTTTGGGTTTATCGGCGCCAATTCCGAGATTATGATACGCGTTCGTGGTGAAGTTGATTCCCTCGTGACACTGATCGCACTTGGCCTTGTTGAAGTACACATCCATGCCGCGGACCTGCTCGGCTGTCATTGCATTTTTCTTTCCGGCCTTATAGCGATCGTAGGGTGAGTTTCCCGACAGCACGGTACGCTCGAAGTTCGCCACAGCTTTTGCGACATGATCGATGCTCAATTCGTCACTTCCAAAGGCGTTTTTAAAAAGGGTTCGGTACCCGGCGATGCCGCGCAGCCGGGCGACGATATTGGCGTGGGTGTCTCCCATTTCGATCGGGTTTTCCATCGGCCCCTTCACCTGATCCTCCAGGGTGGCCGCGCGGCCATCCCAGAACTGAGCCAGACTATAGGCGCGGTTGAAAACGGTAGGCGCGCTGCGGCCGCCTTTTGCGCCTTTAATTCCGGTGGATACGGCGGCGCCATCGGCGAAAGCGAACTTAGGGTGATGGCAGCTGGCGCAGGCGACCGTTCCATCCGCGGACAGGCGCTTGTCAAAATAGAGCAGCTTGCCGAGATCCACCTTCTGCTTCGAGTACGGGTTGTCCGGCGGCCACTGGATGGGCAGCAGCCCCAGTGGGACGGTCACATCCGTAGGTGCTGGAGGAGCCGGCTTTTTCGTCTTCTGAGCCGCTGCCGTATTGAGAAAAAAAATGGCCGGGGCGATAGCCGCCAGCCATTTGCCATGCTGTTTCATTGGAGTTTTATTTCTTCAAAAAACCGTGGACGTAGAGGGCCTTGTAGCCGGCGTGCGAGGACTCCGTACCGGTCACTTCCATGATGTGGCCGGCATGATCCACTGCCGCTTTGCGGAAGTCGGTGAGGCCGTCACGGCGCGGATCGTGCTCCTCTTCCATCAGCATGTACAGCGAGCCGTCAGAGGTCAACAGCCCGACCGGCTGACCCGCCGTAAAGCATTTCTGCGCACAGGAGCGATGCTTTTCTCCGTGCTTTCCAATTTGCAGATAGCAGGAAAAATCCACGATCTCGCCGACCATAGTCGCCGGCTTGGCTGGATTTGCCTTTCCGTCGACCGCGGCGCCGACGGTGGTGGCGCTCCATGGCTCGGAGGCGCTCTGTCCCAGTTTGCCCATGGGAGCGTTGTAGCTGCCGCCCTCGACCGTCATCTGGGGCTGCAGAATACCCGGCCCTTTTTTGGATGAGCTCTTTTTCGCCTCCGGTTTTTTGTCGTCCGCAACGCCGGCGGTTATCAGGGCGAGCGCGGCGATTGAGCCGAAGATCATTCTATTGAGTTTTTTCATCATGTCTCCTAAATTTTATCCGCGGACGCTGGCAGCCGGGATTTTTCGTAAAAGATCTTCCATCTCCGCGCGGCTTTCACTGCCGATGGTGAAACAATCCACGCAATCCTGGGCGAGCGCGAACTGCAGCGCTTCATCCGCTTTGTCGCGCAGCCGGCCCGCACCTAAAATCTTCATGCCGATGACGCCCTTGCCGGCGGCTTTCATCTGTTTCAGCACCGCAAGCACCGTGGCAGGATCGGCATCCATGGCTACTTGTGCCGGGTTGATGCGAGCCAGATCCACTTCCACCCATGGCGTGGCCGCGGCCGTTTTGAGGGCCTGCAGCGTGTGGCACGAGGTGCCGTGGGTGCGCACAATGCCCTTTTCGCGCGCCTCGGAGATCACGGCCATGGCCCCTTTTTTCTTTTCCGGCCAGTTGCCATCCATCATGTTGTGCAGCAGAAGAATGTCGATGTAATCGGTATTCAGCTCGCGGCGGAAGCGATCGAGATCGTCTTTCATCTCCTGCTCGGTGGAGGCGTGCGTCTTGGTAAGAATCGTGACCTTGTCCCGAGGCACGCTCTTCAGCGCCTCGCGGACGTGCGGGTGGGTACCGTACTGGTCGGCGGAATCGAAGAAGGTGACGCCCTGGTCGTAGGCGGCCTTGAACAGTTCTCCCAGGCCTTTTACGCCAAGCTTTTTCGTCTGGTTGGAGCTTCCGCCCGAACCGTTTGTTCCGGTGCCCATCGCCAGCCGGCTCAGCTCTATCTTCCGTGGACCGAGCAGTACACGATCAGTAGCAGTTTTCTTCGTGCCTGCAAAAAGGTGATAAGGGAACGAGTGCAGCGCCACCATTCCGCTGGCCGCGGCGCCTTTACAAAGAAAGTTCCGACGATTCATTCGGCCTCCTCCAACTAGAGAAAACTTATCACATCTTGAGCCCGCGAGTGCGGCGGCCCTCTCTATGCTGTAGTATTCCTAAAAGACCAGTATGATCAGAACCCTAATAATTGCCGTTACCGCCACGGCATTCCTCGCGGCCGCTCAAAAGATACCCACTCCGAAATTGATCCAGATGGCACAGAAGGAGCCCAACTCACCAGCATTCCGGACGGCGGTCACCGACGCTCTCGGCCGGGAGGCGATCCAGAAGGGCACCGCAGTGGCCGGCGAGAACGGGGAGTTCATTTGGGTCACCGAGGCCGCCAAAGCCCCGAAGCTCTTCCTCGATGATGTGGCAGGGCCAGCAATGACGCAGATTCAAGGAACGAATCTCTGGTTCACCACCGGCAAGATGCGCACGGGAACCTCGCACACGTTCCACTACATCGTCGATGCCAAAAAGGTGGGCGGCAACGAAAACGTTCCCGCCTATGGCCCGGACTCCTACGAGAAGCCAGGCGTTCCCAAGGGAAAACTCTCAGAGAAGCTGGTGCACACCAGCAAGATATACGATGGCATGCAGAGTAATTACTGGATCTACGTCCCGGCGCAATACGACCCTAAGAAGCCCCCGGCTTTGATGGTGTGGCAGGATGGCCAGGGCAGCGTGGACCGGGGCGGCGCCAGCCGGCTGCAGATTGTCACCGATAACCTGATACATGATCGCAAGATTCCGGTGATGATTCACGTGTTGATCCAGCCGGGGACAATCGGAACGATCGGGGGGAACAAAACATCGGAATATGTGCAGGCATTCTCAAAGAGCAGCGGGCGGACTCTGACAGACTCGATGCGCAGCACCGAGTACGACACCGTGACAGACCGCTACGCCCGCTTTTTGCGGGACGAACTACTCCCGGAAGTGTACGCCAAGTACAACATTCGCAAGGACGGCTACAGCCGTGGTATCGCAGGCGCCTCTTCGGGAGCGATTGCCGCGTTCAACGCCGCCTGGTTCCAGCCCGATCAATTCAGCCGGGTAATCTCCAGAGTCGGTACCTACACCAGCATTCAATGGCAGCCGGGGGTTCTGGACGGCGGCAACGTGTATCCCAATAAGGTCAGGAAAGAGCCCACGCGCAATATCCGTGTCTGGCTGCAGGACGGATCGGAAGATCTGGAAAACAACCACGGGAGCTGGCCGCTACAGAACATCCAAATGGCGAACTCATTGAAAATGATGGATTACGATTTCCATCTTAGCTATGGCAATGGCAGCCACAATGGCGCGCATGGAAATTCCGAATTGCCCGAGGAGCTGATCTGGCTGTGGCGCGATTACGATCCTGCCAAGAGCGAGCAGAAGTATCAGATGGAGCCGCTGGAAAAGGCAAAGCCGCTCTTCCGGGTAAAGATCTACAATCGCGACATCGAAACCTCCGAGCCCCGGTAGCCTAATACACCGGAGGTCCGCTCACGGTAAACTGATACCAGAGGTCAGTCTTGACGTTGCCAACGGATGGCGAGAGCACGATACGCACCAGCGGTCTAACGAAACGCTACGGCTCCGGAGACAATGAAGTCGTTGTCTTTGAAGACTTAAACCTCGAAATCCATGCGGGTGAACGGGTCGCACTGGTGGGCGAGTCCGGCGCCGGCAAGTCTTCCCTTCTGCACCTTTTGGGCGGTCTGGACCGTCCAACTGGAGGTAGAATACTCTTTGGAACGCAAAATATCGCAGACCTCCGCGATACGGAGCTGGCCGACTTTCGCAACCGGGAGATTGGCTTCGTTTGGCAGACGCACTATTTACTGCCGGAGTTTACGGCGCTGGAAAACGTCATGATGCCGCTTCTTATCCGCGGAGTTCCCCCGGGCGATGCCGCGAAGGCTGCTTCCGAACGGCTGGCGGAGGTTGGACTGGCGAAGCGCGCCATGCACCGGGCTGGCGAGCTTTCCGGGGGTGAACAACAGCGGGTGGTGCTCGCCAGAGCGCTGGTGGGCGGACCCCGGGTCCTGCTGGCAGATGAGCCGACGGGAAATCTGGATCACGCCACTGGGGAGAAGATCGCGGACCTCTTCGATGAGCTTCACCGTTCCCACCGGCTCACGTCGGTTTTCGTCACGCACAATCTTGCATTCGCCAAGCGGTGCGATCGCATCTTAAAGTTAGACTGTGGTGCTCTTGTCTCCTTGCAGGGCGAGGCGCCGCTAGAGAATACTGCAAGTACAGAAAACGGAACAAACTATGTTTGAACGTTACACGGAAAAGGCTCGCCGGGTTATCTTTTTCGCCCGCTACGAGGCCAGCCAGTTCGGCAGTCCTTACATTGAGACTGAGCACCTGCTGCTGGGACTGCTGCGGGAAGACAAGGCGCTGGCGAATCGTTTCCTTCGTTCGCATGCTGCCATCGAATCGATCCGGAAACAGATCGAAGCGCATACTACCATCCGGGAGAAGGTCTCCACTTCCGTCGATCTTCCACTCAGTCATGAGTGCAAGCGCGTGCTGGCTTACGGCGCCGAGGAAGCCGAGCGTCTGAACCACAAGCATATCGGGACCGAGCACCTGCTGCTGGGCCTTCTGCGCGAAGACAAATCCTTCGCGGCGGAGATCCTGCATGAACGCGGTTTGCGACTCTCACAGGTTCGTGAAGAGATTGCGCGATCGTCGTCTGAAAAGATGTCGTCCAACCGTCCCAAGGAGAGCTCCCTGCTCTCCGAGTTCAGCCGCGACCTGACGCAAGTGGCCATGGACGGCTCCATGGATCCCCTGATCGGCCGCGATTTTGAACTGGAACGCGTGATTCAGATCCTGTGCCGCCGTACCAAGAACAACCCGGTGTTGATCGGCGAGCCTGGAGTGGGCAAAACGGCCATTGTGGAAGGTCTCGCGCAGCGAATCTCCGATGGGGACGTGCCGTCCTTCCTGGCCGACAAGCGGATCCTGGCACTGGATCTATCGCTGATTGTCGCGGGAACCAAGTACCGCGGACAGTTCGAAGAGCGCTTGAAGACGATCATGAAAGAGCTGATGGAGAATCAGAACGCGATCATCTTCATCGATGAATTACACACGCTGGTAGGCGCAGGCTCCGCCGAGGGCTCGCTGGATGCGGCAAACATCCTGAAGCCGGCGCTATCCCGCGGCGAGATTCAGTGCATCGGCGCCACCACACCGGGCGAGTACCGGAAATCGATCGAAAAGGACCGCTCGCTGGAGCGCCGGTTTCAGGCCGTCAAAGTGCCGCCGCCGACCGAGTCGGACGCGGTCCGCATTCTGTTCGGAATCAAGGAACGCTACGAGAAGTTTCACGCTGTCGCCTACACCGATGAAGCGGTAGAAAGTGCGGTGTTCACCTCCACCCGGTTCATTCCCGACCGCTTCCTTCCGGATAAGGCCATCGATTTGATTGATGAGGCGGGCGCGAGGGTCAAGCTGCGGCAGACTACCCTTCCCGGCGAGGTGGCGGACATCCAAAAGAGAATCAAATTCATTGTTCACAGGATGGAGAACGCCATCGCAAACCACGAGTTTGAGAAGGCCCGCTTCTACTCGGACGAGGAGCGCAAAGAACGCGAAAACCTGCGTCTCCTTCGTGATAAGTACAATCTGGACGACGCTTCGACGGGAATCGTCACCAAAGACGACATCGAGGACGTGGTTGCCCGCTGGACCGGCGTTCCAATGACGGCCATCCGCGAAGAGGAGGTGGCCAAGCTCATACGGATTGAAGAGGAGCTTCACAAGCGCATCATCAGCCAGGACAAGGCGATTAGCGCGCTCTCCCGCGCGATCCGGAGATCGCGGGCCGGCTTGAAATCTCCCAAACGCCCGGCAGGTTCGTTCCTGTTTCTTGGTCCCACCGGCGTGGGCAAGACTGAGGTGGCGCGCGCGCTGGCCGAGTTCCTGTTCGGCAGCGAAAAGGCGCTGATCCGCTTCGACATGTCGGAGTTCATGGAGAAGCACTCGGTTTCCAAGCTGATCGGCTCGCCTCCCGGCTACGTGGGTTACGAGGAGGGCGGCCAACTGACCGAGCGGGTGAAGCGCGCCCCGTACTCCATCATTTTGCTGGACGAAATCGAAAAGGCTCATCCGGACATCTACAACATCCTGCTGCAGGTCTTTGAAGACGGGCAGCTCACCGATGGGCTCGGCAACACCGTGGATTTCAAGAATACGATCATCATCATGACGTCGAATCTGGGCGCCCGCTTCCTGGAGAAAAAGGGACAGCTCGGATTCTCCGCCCCGAACCCCGAGGGGATTCCCACGAAGGTGGAGGACATGGTGATGAGCGAGGTGAAGCGCGCCTTCAATCCGGAGTTCCTCAACCGTCTGGACGAGGTGATTTTGTTCACCTCTCTCACCGATGACGACATGTTGAAGATCATCAACCTGCTGGTGGAACAGATCAATCTGAATCTGGTGGCCAAGCAGATCAAGATCAAGCTTTCGGAAGAGGCGGCGCGCTACGTTCTGGAGAAGAACGCAGACCGCAGCTACGGAGCGCGGCCGCTGCGCCGTGCCCTCCAGAAATACATCGAGGATCCACTTTCGGAGGCGCTGATTCAAGGAACTCTTCCCCGCCCTTCCGAGCTGGAAGTGTATTTGGGCGATACGGGCATTTACTGCAGGCCCATTAAGGACGCCAGCAAGGAAGAGGCTGAGGAAGAACCGGTCGGCGCGGGAGCGGGAACACCGCTCTACATGTTCACTTAA
>DATLBY010000352.1:0-4551 GCA_035526665.1 Bryobacteraceae bacterium | reverse complement strand
GTTGGTAGCGCTAACGAGAATCGAACTCGTATTTAAGCCTTGAGAGGGCTCCGTCCTAACCGTTAGACGATAGCGCCGCGAACTATATTGAGTATATCGCGCGCCGCCTCGCGTTGCTACTTCCCGCGAGTGCAGCTTCGTCGTCTAATTGACCGATGCTTCGAAGTAGCCTTGCGCCAGCTCGGGTTTCACATCGAGCGCCTGTTTCCAGCACGAACGGGCTTCCTCCTGCTCGCCTTTCGCCTTTAACGCATGCCCGAGATTCAGCAGAGCCTCGGCGAAGTTCGGCCGCTGTGAAATGGCATCGCGGTACAGCTTGATCGCATCCTCGATCTTGCCGGTCTTCTGCAGCAGAAGGCCGGTATTGTAGAAAAGCTCCGGCGTCTTCTCCCCTTGGGCGATCAGCCGGGCCTGCAGGTCGAGCGCCCGGTCGAAATCTTCGCGTTCGACGGCCAGCGCTGCCAGTCCGCGCAACGCATCCAGCGAATTGGGTTCCATGGCAAGCACCTGCTCGAATGCCTTTACCGCATGCTCGCGCTCACCCAGCCGCCAGTGAGCGATTCCAATGTTCACATGAGCCTCGGGCCACTGCTGGCGTTTCTTCACGCAGGCTTGAAATGCCTCCAGACTGCCTCGGAAATCGCCTTTCTGCAGGCGCAGATAACCCAGCCGGAACCAGGCGTCCTCGAAATCCGCCCGTTGCGCCGTGAGTTTCGCATACAGTTTTTCGGCCTCGTCCTTGGCGCCTTGCTGCTCCAGAATCGAGGCCAGATTGTAGAAGACTTCCGGAAGATCGGGGGTAATCTGCAAGGCACGTTCGTAGGACTCCCGGGCTCCCTTCAGGTCGCCCAGTTCCTGCCGGACCATTCCCAGGTTGACATGCGCCTGCTTGCCGTCAGGACGAATCCGGATGGCCTCGGCATATGCCTTGGCCGCGGTCTCGCTTTTTCCTAACTTCTGGTTCGCAACACCGGCGTTGAACCAACGCTCAAAGTGATCGGGCGTGGACTCTACCAATTTCTCGCAATAGCGGGCCGCCGCTTCGAAGTTCTCATCGCTGAAGGCGCAAGTCGCCATGCCTTCCAGGGCGGCCTGAGAGTTGGGCCGCAACTGCAGCAGCGTTTCGGCGTGTTGCCGTATGGTCGCGACGTCCTTACGCGCGATGCCGATGGTAATCAGATTGACGAGCGCTTCTTCGGACTTCGGATTGCTTGCCAGCAGCCTGCGGTAGATTTCCGTAGCATCATCGAAGCGCCATAACAGCTGCAGTGCTACCGCCTTACCGAAGAGCGCCGTCTCATTTTCCGGATTCTGCGCCAGACAGTTCTCGAAATTCTCCAGCGCAGCCTCTGATTTCTCCTGATGCAGCAGGCAGATTGCCAATCCCAGGCGCGCCTCGCCGCGGTTCGGAGTAGCCTCCAAGGACTTGGTGAAGTGTTCGGCCGCTTCGTCCCAGCGGCCGAGCTTTTCCAGACACACGGCCAGGTTAAATTGTCCGGGGGTGTTCTTGCCGTCCATGGTCAGGAGCTTCGTGTAGCTCTTGACTGCGTCTTCATACTGTTCCAACTCGAATTCGATGTGCCCCATCGCGGAGTAAAATTCCGCCGAGTCACCGCCCGCGCTCACTGCGCCCTTCAGTTCTTCCAAGGCCTCTTTGCGACTGCCTTCCATGTGTAAGGAAACTGCTCTTGCCAAAGCGGTCACGCTGCTATTTACGGTTCCGTTCGCTCCTGCGGTTGCCATCGGTCCTCCTTTCGGATGCGCGTCCTCGGCTTTGCGGTTTTTTGGATTCATTTCTTCGGGCTCCCACTTGTAAGGTTTTGATGAAACATGCCGCTACCGCACCCAGGGTTTCCGGCGCTGCTTCCAGACCGATTTTTTCTTATGTCGGACCGGTGGACCTTTTGACGTGAAAGAGCCGGCGCCGCTGGGATGAAGGCGATCATCACTCCAGAAATCGACAACTTCAGCTTCTAGCGATAGGGGGAAAGTTTGTGTTTCTCTTCACGTTTCCGGGTCTCCATGGCAGCTCCCATGCCTCTGCGCTCGATTTTCCAACTGGTTGCGAGCGGGCGCTTCGGTCCCACCAGCTCCGGCAGGCGGGCCGCCATCGAAATCTGAACGGCGCCGGGCTGAATCGCCTCATAAGACGACAGGTTCCGTCCCCCGACAGGACCGCGAGGCCGCATGCGATACACACGCTCCAGCAGTAGAGGCGTGCAGGCCTTAATCGTCGAAGACGGCAGGGCGGGCAGGGATGGAATGGAGGACAGGATGGATCCCGTATTGATTGCCGCCAAGTTCCTGGAAATCTGGCCTTGCATCGGGCCCCGCGGCCGCATCCGGAAGGCACGATTCAGGAACGCCGGCACCAGGTTCGTAGCCGGTCTCAGGCCAGCGGCAAATACAAAGGGCCGGGCAACCGGATCGGCAGCCGCCGCGGGCAGAATGGCGGTCCAGGCAGGCAGGCCCGGATCGGCAACGGCGCCGCGCGGGCGCATGCGGTACGCCCTACCCAGAAATGCCGGCGCGAGAGAAGTCTTGAGGCTCAGTCCCGCGGGCGCCAGGGCATACTCCGCGGGCAACTGGGAGAAATGCGGGCCTGTCTCCTCATATCCTGCGGCAGCGGGCTTGGCCATCGGACTCTCGCAGCTTATCTGCGGTAACCCGCCGGCCAGGTGCAGTGAAGGGCTCGCTGCCGGCTGGAGAAGTAACGGGAGAAGCGCGCTATCCGGCCTGAGGCCGGCAAACTCCGCCCGCCCTTGCGACCGCCCCGTGGGCGCACTGGCGACACCGTCCGGCCGCGCGCGGTAGAACCTGGCGCTCGTTCCGGGAGCCAGGCTGGTGCCGGGCACAAGCACGGCAGCGGGAATAATTTCGGCTACCCGGAAAGCCTCTGGCGGGCAAGTACCCAAACCAGCTACCGCGTGCAAGTCGCCGGTGCGCGCAGCATCGCGAGCCGGTAGCGGCCCGGGCGCTACTTGGCAGCTCCGGAGCCGCATTTCCATCCCCGGCTCGGCGGAGCAAGTGGGCAGATGGGGAAGTGGGGCCAAAGTTTCAGGGGTGCCGGTGAGGGTCGTTTCCGACGCCGGAATTTTTTCGTCCTGGACGGGGCTTTTTGGATGCCATTTGTAGGCTCGCTTCACCATCGCTGGCACGCGCTCGGCCAATGCTCTCAGCGGCAACTCCGGAAAACCGTGGGGAGGGGTCTGACCGTGCCGCGGAACTCCTGGGATGGCTTGGCGGTCGGTCTGGCCCGTCACCGGGCCGTAGGGCGGCAATCGGAAGAGGGTCCCCATAGTAGCCGGACGGCCGGCGTTTGGCCCCTGAGCCCCCAGTGAAGCGAAAATGGGGGAGGCGGCTTTTGCTTCCAGAAATGCCGTGCCGATCCGGGCATAATGCACTGCCGCCAATCCGGGATGCGTAGGCCCTACCGCCTGGGAGACCAACAAACCGCAAGGCACGGGCCCGATGCTGCCGAGCGCTGGAATGCCAGGCGCCGCCGTGCTGGCAGATTCCGCCAAAAGTGCCCCTTCCATGATGGCGGCCCGGCCATGGGCGATCGGCCCCGGCAGCGGTAGCGGCAGAGGGATTGGTTTTGCAAGACCGGCGGCTGTCCGCTCCGCCACCGGTGCCGAGGGCAATCTTCGCGCGATTCCGTCGAAATCCTCGGCCCGAAGCTCCAAAGGAAGAGACCGCCAAGGGGATGAGCCCTGCCGCGGACCGCCAGGACGGGAGCGGAAAAAACGTCCTAAAAATTGAAGAGAAAGCTCAGATGGACTGCCTGCTGTTAGCCGGGGCTTGAGCGCCATCGCACCGGTTTGTGCCGCAAGGCCGGCGGAAGCTCCGGCAAGCACTGCGATGCTGGCTGGACCACCCGCCTGGAGCCGCAACATCCCGGCAACGCGGGGACATCCGTTTTCAGCCACGCGCCCTTGTAAGCGTACAGCTGCCCTGCCAGGGAGGGTGGCTTCGTCCTGGACGCACGGAACCGGGGCGCCAGCCGGTCCCGATGGACCTTTGCAGGCTTCAACAACCAGAGGAATTAGCGCCCAATGAGCCGCCGGACCGCGGGCGAGCGACACCGCCAGCAAAGGCGGCATGGGAGCTACGCCGGAAAGAGCCGGCTCACCCGCATACCGTGGCGCCGCCAGGCGGGAAGGTGGATCGCTCCACTCCGAAATAAATGGGCAGAGGCGGATATCAGGCAGTGGCTCCTGTACCGGCGAAAGCTCCGGGACCAAGTCCTCGTCGTCGACCAGAGGGTTATTTAGCCAGCCGGACTGGCGCAGAATGTAAACGCGATTTGCCGCCAGACGTTCCAGCATCAAGCGCTGCTGCTCTTCCAGGAAAAGTGTCCGGTGCTCCGCCCCGCAAAAGTCACTGTCTTTGAGCTTCTGCAAAAGCGTGATCGGTTTGGAGCACTGTAAGCAGCGCATGCAGTCGAGCGTATTCCTCAGTTTTTTCCTAGCGCATCGATAGAGAAAAAGATACGCATAGAAGCACCTAAGGACAGATCGGCCAATACGGGACTTACTTTAGTATTAAAAG
>DATLBY010000351.1:0-11208 GCA_035526665.1 Bryobacteraceae bacterium | reverse complement strand
GTATTCAACGCTCGCGGGCGGCGACAAAGAGGACCTGGGCTACCGGATAGCCGTGGACGCGGCCAATAGTGCCTATGTCACCGGCTACACTCTGTCCGCCAACTTTCCGGTCCGGAATGCATTCCAGCCGGCACTGGGCGGAGCTACTGATGCTTTTGTCTTCAAACTGTCGCCGGCGGGTGATTCTCTTCTGTACTCCACGTATTTAGGCGGGAGCGCCGACGATTTAGGGCAGGGAAGCATTGCAGTAGACGCCGCCGGATCGGCCTACGTGAGCGGAGGAACTGCCTCGCCGAACTTCCCGACACGAAACGCCGCGCAACCCACTTACGGCGGCGGTGCCTCTGACGCATTTGTGGTGCGCTTGGCTCCGGCGGGCAACGCCCTTCTGTACTCCACGTTCATTGGAGGCCGAGAGGAGGATCGCGCTTACGGACTGGCGCTCGACAGCCACAATGCCGTATATATTACCGGGCGAAGTAGCTCTCCGGACCTGCCTGCCGCCACCAATGCACTCCGCGTGGACACGGGACGATTTGACATGTTCCTGGCGCGCCTTGCGCCTGATTCTTCGGTAAGCCTGGTGATTGCCTCGCCGCCGGCACTGATCTTCAATGCCAGCGGATCCAGCCCCTCGGCGCTGACGGTAGCGCTGAGCAGCAGCGGAAGTCCCGCCACATTTTCCATCAGCACAGCCGTGCAATCGGGTGGCGGCTGGCTTAGCGCTACCACTAGTCCAACCTCGCTGACACCCGCGATATTGACGGTCCGGGTGAATCCGGCCGGCCTGGCCGAGGGCATCTATCAGGGAACGGTGACGGTGAATGTCTCCGGCGCCGTCAGCGCGCCCGTGAATATTCCGGTCACACTCAATGTCATTGCCCCGCCGGTGATTACGTCCATCTCACCCGCCTCGCTGACCGTCAACGCAGCCGACGCCAGAATTACCATTCTGGGCAGCGGTTTCAGGAATGACTCCACTGTTGCCATAAACGGAGTTGCCATCAGCACCTCGTTCCTCAACGCGAACACGCTCCAGGCGGTGGTGCCTCTGAATCAGTTCGCGTCTGCCGGGAGTCTGCAGGTTTCGGTGGTGAACGCTGGCGTCTCCTCGAATATTTTTTCGCTTCCCGTCGCAGGGACAGGCCCCACATTTTCCGCGGCATCCATTGTGAATGCGGCGACCTTCGCCGGCGGACCCGTTTCGCCAGGCGAGCTGATCACCATCTTCGGGAGCCTTCTGGGGCCCGCCCAATTGGCGCAGGCCGGCGTCGGAAGCTCCGATGTTTTCCCCTCTATCCTTGCCGAGACGCGGGTGCTCTTCGATGGTGTGGCAGCGCCGTTGGTCTACGTGCAGGCCGGACAGGTGACGGCCGTGGTGCCGTACAGTATGGCCGGAAAAACCAGTACGGCTATCGAAATTGAGTATAGGGGGCAGCGGTCCATTCCGGTGGGTCTGGCGGTTGTACCTGCCTCTCCCGGGCTGTTCACCAGCAATTCGTCAGGTCGAGGACAGGCGGCCGTGCTGAATCAGGACGGGACTCTCAATTCGCCCGCCAACCCTGCGCCCAGGGGATCGGTTGTCGTCTTCTACGGGACGGGTGAGGGAGTGGGTGTGCCGCTGGTCACGTCCGGACAGGTTGCTGGAAGCGTCCTTCCCAAGCCGCTGCTCCCCGTGTCCGTGCGGATAGGCGGCGCCGTGGCCGAAATTCAGTACGCCGGTGCAGCTCCCGGGTTGATAGCGGGAATTATTCAGGTGAATGCTAAGGTGCCCGAGGACGCCCCGGCGGGGCCAGCCGTCCCGCTGACATTTACCGTGGGTTCAGCCAGCAGTCCGGCAGGCGTGACGATTGCGATTCGCTAGGCGAGCTTCACTCTGCGGACGTCAATCTTTTTTTCGTCCCATTCGCCCAACCCCAGCGCTCCAGCGATCTCGACGTGTTCGGGTTGACGGCTGAGGAACTTACTGAACTGGTCGGGCCGATCCTCGGCAATTGGATGCTTGCCCATCGCCACGCGCTTGGCATCAATCACTTTCCAGCCGACATGATCCATCGCAACCGGGTCGGACGCGAAGTACATGGTCTTGTGCTCCCAGACGAACTGGGGTTTGGCGCCCGGGCCGCCATGGTACAAGCCTTTGACTCCGTCCAGGATGTGCAGCACCACCTTATTCCGGATCACCGGCATGGAGACCACGGCCGGTATGAAGGAGCCGCAGGCGTTCAGTGTGTAGGTCGAATGGCTCCGGCAAACGTTGTTCACCAGCCCGTGCGACATATTCTTCAAAGCCAGGGTGATGCCGGCCGACTGGTGGTCCTTTAGAACAGGAACATTGATCATTTTGTTCACCTCTTTCGTGATGAACTTTGCGGCATAGGATCTGCGGGCCGTCAGATTATTCAGGTCGTAGCCTTTCAGCGTTAAAGCCATATCCATGTAGTGATCGGGATCGTAGCCCTCGATGGCCTGTTGGATCCCTTCGTAGTCCTCCGCGGCGGAAGAGGTGCGGACGCCGGCCGGAAGCCATTTGTCGAAGCCGGCTTTGAAGAACTGCGCCCGATAGCGGTCGTAGACCACGATGTCCTGATTTTTCAGCCCGACTGAGCGCAGACCGCCGATAATGGCGCGGACTACCTCGCCGGAGGACATCACGTGCGGGGCTCCCACCGGGTTCAGTTTGATGCCTACCACATCTCCCGGTTCAAAGAACACCTTCCAGGCGGCTGTCAGGTCGGGTGCGCCGGTTAGATCCTTCATCCCGCGCTCAATCATTTGCTGGACCGGGGCCTCCTGGTACTTACCTTCAATGATGGAGCCCGGGTGCTCCACGGCGACCACGCGGCCGCGGAACGGACCGGGCATCGCAAGTTTACTCTTGTCCGTTTTGGAAGAGGTTTGCGCGGATAGGGCCAGCTGAGCTGCCGCCAGGCCTGAACCCATTTTGGAGAAGAATCGCCGCCGGTTACAATTCATGCCCACTAGGCTATTGCGGCGCGCACTCGAAAGTCAATCGGGGGACCGCCGGGCAGTGCGCCAGCCGCTCTGCGATTAACCACCTAAGGGAAGTGTATAGTGCGAGCGGGGCACTGCGGAGACCGATACTGGTTGCTGTCTTTAATAAGGCTTGCATCCACCTTGCGGGCTCTGTATACTGGAGTTTCATGCGTTACTCCTACGCCAGTGCGTTTAGTTTTCGATTTTGGCCTTTCGCCTAAATCAAACTGAGTGGCGCTCGCGTTAGACTTTTTCGGATCAAAAGCAGCCCACTCGAAAGAGTGGGTTTTTGTTTTTCATCCGTGACGGAACGGAATTCAGTTTAAGGGAACTACAATGATTATCTCCATGAGACTCCATGTCACCAAAGAAGAAGTGGACAACGTTTGTGAGCGGGTTCGGGATTTCGGCTACAAGGTGCATTCGATTGAAGGCGAAGAGCGCGTCGTGATCGGTATCGTCGGCGTTGGCGACGTCACGGCCTGCCTGGAATCGATCGAGGCCATGCCCGGTGTAGAGAAAGCCGTCCGCATCTCGGCGCCCTATAAGTTCGTCAGCAAGGAGTTCCGCCCCGGCCGCACCGTGATACGAGTAAATGGGCACGATATCGGCGGCGACGAATTCACCATTATGGCCGGGCCCTGTTCGGTGGAAAGTGAAAAGCAGATCATGGAAACGGCCGAAGCAGTCCGCGCGGCCGGCGCCCATCTGCTGCGCGGTGGCGCCTTCAAGCCCCGCACCTCGCCCTACGATTTTCAGGGCATGGAACTGGAAGGGTTGAAGCTGTTGCGAAAGGCCAAAGAGGCCACTGGCCTGGGTATCATCACTGAAGTGATGAGCGACCGGGATGTCGATATGGTTGCCGACTACGCCGATATCCTCCAGATCGGAGCTCGCAACATGCAGAACTTTGCGCTCCTGAAGACCCTCGGAAAATGCGGCCGCGCCATTCTATTGAAGCGAGGCTTAAGCTCTACGGTGAAGGAACTGCTGATGTCGGCCGAGTATATAGTGGCGCATGGCAATTCGAACGTCATGTTGTGCGAGCGAGGCATCCGGACTTTCGAGACGGTGACCCGCAACACCTGTGACATTGTGGCCGTAGCGGCTCTGAATGAGCTGACGCATCTGCCTGTAATCCTTGATCCCAGCCATGCCACCGGCAAACGCAGCCTGGTTCCTCCGCTGGCTCGCGCCGCCGTCGCGATCGGAGCCGACGGATTGTTGATGGAAGTGCACCCGAATCCAAGCAAGGCCATCAGCGACGGGGCGCAATCGCTGGACATCCCGCAGTTCCAGAATCTGATGCGCGACCTGCACCCCTACATCGAGCTCTGGAAGCGCTCCCGCATGACAGAAGCCGTAGCGGCAGTGTAATCTTCTTAAGTGCGATCTAGCTTTCGTCCTTGGCAGCTGGCTGCCGGTCTGGTGGCAATCTGCCTCTTCATTGTCGGGATTACTTTTTATCTCCACTGGGGGACGCCGGTATCCCCGGCTCAACTGATTGCCTATCTGCCCCAAAAAGACGCCCCGGTCATGTATCTGGATCTCAAGGCGTTGCGCGATTCCGGTGTCCTGGACAAACTCGTGGGTTCTGCCGTGAACGAAGAGCCCGAATATAAGCTCTTCGTTCAGCAGACGGGATTTGATTACAAAACGGATCTCGACACCGTAGTGGCCACCTCACTGAAGGACACCCATTACTTCATCCTTCGCGGCCACTTCGATTGGAAGAATGTCATTTCGTATGTCACCAGCCAAGGTGGCGCCTGCCTGAATGGATTCTGCCGCATTACGGATCCAAAGGGGAACCGGAACGTATCGCTTTATGCCGTAAACAAGCAGACCATGGCATTATCCACCGGTTCCAACGAATGGGGTGCGAGTGAGATCCGGATCCATAACGAAGGCATCCCGTTCGAAGTTCCGAAGCAGCCTGTGTGGCTCAGCCTCCCCGCCGCCACGCTCCAAACAGCCAACAAATTACCGCCCGGAACCCGCCAGTTTGCCAAAGTAGTCGAAGGCGCGGAACGTCTGCTTTTTACCATGGGAGCCCGCGAAAACGGCTTTGAAATCGTGGCGGACGTCACCTGCAAGACGGCGGAGCAGGCGGCGGTCTTGAAGACACAACTGGAAGACCTCACCAAAGTGTTGCAGAGCTTGATCGCCAGGGAAAAACAGACCCCTAATCTCAACGACCTCAGCGGAGTTCTGACGTCGGGAAATTTTCAGCGAGTGGACCGGCATGTGCTCGGACGCTGGCCGGTGCAGCGGGCGTTTATCGATTCGCTCGGCGGCGGGTAGCTGTCCTTAATTCAGGAAGTAAGTTCGGTACAGCGTGTCGCGCTGCTTGGGTACGAACCCGGCGTCGCGAATCATTCTGCGGAGATCCTCTTCGGTGGCATGGTTTCTGGCGCCCGCCTGCGAAACCACGTTCTCCTCAATCATGATGCTGCCCACATCGTTGCCGCCAAAGCGCAGACCCACCTGGCACGTCTTCAGCCCCGGCGTAACCCAGGAGGATTGCACATTCAGGATATTGTCGAGATAAATCCGCGAGATGGCCAGCGTCTTTAGATATTCCACCGCGGTCGCTTCTTCCTTGACGAACCTCCCCAGCGAAGTGTTCTCGCGCTGGAACGACCAGGGGATAAACGCGGTAAATCCGCCGGTCTCTTCCTGGATCCGGCGGACAATTTCGAAGTGATTCATCCGCTGCTCAATCGTCTCGCCACAGCCGAACATCATCGTGGCCGTGGTCCGCATGCCCAGCGAATGCGCCGTCCGGTGCACGTCAATCCAATCTTGTGTCGTGCATTTCAGCCGGCTGATCCTGTGCCGCACCGCATCGTCTAGAATCTCCGCGCCGCCGCCCGGGATGGAATCCAGGCCCGCATCCATCAACCGTGCAATTGTGTCTCTCAGGGAGAGACCGCTCACATCGGCGATGTTGGTGATCTCAGGCGCGGAAAAACAGTGGGTGTGAATGTTGAAACGCTGTTTGATTCCACGGAGAAGCTCTTCATACCATTCGATTTTCAGATCGGGATGAAGGCCGCCCTGCATCAGGATGCCGGTTCCGCCCAGGTCGATCGTCTCCTGGATTTTGGCGTAAATCTCCTCGTTCGGGAGCACATAGCCCTCTTTATGCCCCAGCGGACGGTAGAAGGCACAGAAGCTACAGTACTCGGTACAGAAGTTGGTGTAGTTAATGTTCCTGTCGATGATGTAGGAGACGATCCCTTCGGGGTGCAGTTTTCGGCGGATGGAATCCGCCATCATGCCGATGCCGATCAGGTCGTCGCTTGCAAATAAGTCCGTCGCCTCTTGCCGGGTGATCATACAGTTGCGTTCCCTACGGTTTCAGCCGTGCTCAAACTTCCCGCATATTCCAGAAACAGGCGCATGCCCTTATAGTGCCGCTCCTGCAGCCGGAAGACAATGTTCTGGCGGAGATACTGGCGCACCAGCGCCTCCTGGAAGCCGCGCGCCGGACCGCACTCGCGGGCGATATCGTCAATCCGGTCCATGCCAAAATCGCAGGATGCCGAAAAGGCGTCCGCGACGTCAGGCGTGAGGACCGCGCGCTTTCCCGCCCAGACGGCAAACACCATGGGAAGTCCCGTCATTTCCGTCCACTCGGCTCCCAAGTCCAGCGTATAAAAAGGAATCGAGAGTGGATCCAGGTGCAGGGCCGGATCGCCGATGATAAGGGCGGCATCCGCTGCTTCCAGCATGGAGGGAAGGTCCGGAGGCATCTTTGTCAGAGCGGGCTCTGCGCCATACTTCCGGCTCAGGACAATCCGCGCCAGTATCACTGAGGTGCGCGAACTGGAATCCACTGCAAGTTGCCTGATCTGCGAAAAGGGGACTTTAGAAATCAGCAGGATACTGCGGACGGGTCCGTCACTTGCAATGCCTGTGCCGGGAAGAATATCCAGACCGAGACGGGGTATTTCCGCACAGGGCACAATGCCGATCTGCGCCCGGCCATCGCTTAAGCGGTTGGCACACTCAGCCGGCACCGAAAAGCTCAAATCAAATATCCCTTTTTGCGGGCCGCGCAACATTCCCCAAACGAGCGGAAGGGTGTTTAAATAACTGACCGCGCAGACACGCAGAGGGGAGGTGGTGGCGTGCGGCAAGGCTGCATTTTCCGGGGTCAAATAGCAGTTTAACATCGGCAAACTCCGGTTTGCACTAAATGCTGCAAAGTGCTATTTTCCAGATAGAGCGCTTTCCCGCGGGCGTCGTAACCACTACAACTTTATGAAAACTACAGCATTTCTGAACTTGTGCGCGATTGCCGTATTGCTGACTCCCCATTTGTCGGCGCAATCCGCGTTAAATGGAACCCCCTCCCGCGTCCTCGGACAGCCTCAGCTCACGATCAAAAGTTCAAATCCCAATGTTCCCGAAGGTCGTGAGTTCTTCGCGCCATGGTCTGTCGCTGTGGATAAGTCCTCCACGCCTTCCCCGCTTTATGTTGCAGATACAGGGAATAATCGGGTGCTTGGGTGGCGGAACTCGGCTCAGTTTACTAACGGAGCGCCAGCCGATCTGGTGATTGGACAAGTGGACAGAACCAGCACGGCATCGTTGGGCCCGGGAAGAGACCGGTCAACCGGTTTAACCCAACCATCCTCTGTGGCGGTGGACGCGCAGGGGAATTTGTATGTCGTGGATGCTGGAAATAACCGGATTCTCCGCTATCCGAAGCCTTTCGTGAACGCGGCGGAGGAGTTCAAAAATCCGGACATGGTCATCGGTCAGCCGACATTTAACAGTAATCAGGCTAATGCCGGGAATACTGTTCCTTCGGAAAGCTCGATTGCCACCTCTCAAGGTGGCGTGCTGGGCCGGACGGGCCTCGCGTTCGATCCACAGGGCAACCTGTTTTTCTCAGATCCCTTGAATCATCGCGTGCTTCGCTATCCCGCGGCGGCCTTGTCATCCGGCGCCAACGGGCCTGCTGCGGATCTGGTGCTGGGGCAAACCTCGTTCAACACCAACGCCCAGGCTGCCGTCAGCGTCGAAGGCCGGTCGGATAAGGCAAGCTTACGCTTCCCCTCAGGCTTGGGCATCGACAGCGCCGGCCGTGTCTACGTCGTGGATTCGCTGTTCCGCGCCTTGGTTTATTTACCTCCTTTTTTTAACGGTAGAGAGGCCAGCCGTATTGCCGGCATTGGCGTAATCCAGGAGAGGCAGCCCCCGGTCACGGAGTACACGATCGGAAATCCTGCTACCGGCACCCCAGCCGAGGGCGTGGTGATTATCAACGATGCTCTCGCTGTAGTGGACACTGGATTTAACCGGATCATCCGCTACGATCGCTTCGAGCAGTGGCCCGCCGAAACAACCACGATTCTTTCGCCGCCCGCCCGCCAGGTAATCGGACAGCCGGATTTTACTTCCAGCCGTGCCAACCGCGGCCAGGCGGAGCCTTCCGAAACTACCTTGAATAGCCCAATCGGGGCAGCCTTTGTAAATAACGAACTATTTGTCGCCGACACCGGCAACAACCGCGTACTGGTCTTCCCACAGCAGACCACGGGCGCGAGCGCCAGCCGGGTGTTAGGGCAGATCAGCTTCAATTTCAATTCCCCCAACCTGATCGAGGGCAAGGAATTCTTCCTCTTCAACGGATTCGCGGCTACCTCCAACGTGGGCGGCGATGCCAGTGATGGCAGCGGCGTGGTGATCGACAACAGCTCGAATCCCCCGCGTCTCTACGTATCGGACACCTTCAACAATCGCATCCTCGGCTACAAAGACGCGCGCCGGATTCGTCCCGGCGACAAAGCGGATCTCGTCATTGGACAAAATGACCTGAACCGATCGCTGATCAATGCGCCTCAGAATGATCGCAACGTCATCTCCGAGACGGGTCTGTTTCATCCCTCGGGGCTGGCAGTGGATGCCAATGGCAACTTGTTCGTCGCCGACTCCGGGAACGCCCGTGTCCTCCGCTTCCCGCGTCCGTTCGATCAGCCACAGACTACCGAGCGGCTCAGGCCAAATCTCATCCTGGGGCAGGCCTCCGGGTCCAGCAAAATAACCGACGCCACCTCCCGCAATATGTCGTTCCCGTATGGAATCGCGTTCACCGTCGAGGGACATCTTCTGGTATCCGACACGGCCCTGAATCGTGTGCTCTTTTTCCGCAAACCGTCCGGCGGAGACTTTACAACCGGCATGGCGGCGGAAAAAGTGATCGGGCAGCCTGACTTCCTCACCGGCGGGCGCACCACGGGCTTCAACCGCTTCTCCGGCCCCCGCGGCATCGCCACCGATACTGACGATCGCCTCTACGTCGCCGACACGAAGGGCGATCGCGTGATGATCTTCGACCGGATCGTGGCTGCACCCAATGATCCCCAGCCTGCCTTTACGCTGAGCGGCGTCAGCGGTCCGCAGGGAATCTACGTCAGCCCCTCCACGGGCGAAGTCTGGGTCACCGATACGCGCGGCAACCGCGCCGTTCGATTCCCGCGCTTTGACAAGCTGTCGATCAACGCGGCCATCGACTACTCGATCGCCTCTCCG
This sequence comes from Bryobacteraceae bacterium, assembly GCA_035526665.1. Taxonomy (GTDB): domain Bacteria; phylum Acidobacteriota; class Terriglobia; order Bryobacterales; family Bryobacteraceae; genus DATLBY01. The sequence continues at coordinate 1,665 of DATLBY010000351.1, read as the reverse complement.
GTTCCCCTGGCGCTGACGGAGGATGCCTTTGGGAATCTCTACATCGCCGAAGGCGTAAACCGGCTCTCGGTCTATTTCAACGGCTTGGCTGCAACTAATGCCGCCAGTGGATCGGACCGGCCCATCTCGCCGGGGATGATCACCTCCATTTATCCCCGCGGAACCAACGTAACCTTTGGCACCGAGACCAAGAGCTTCAACGAATTGGCCAAGCCCGTTCCTCTGCCCACGGAATTGGCCGATATTCAGGTCCTGGTCAACGACAAGGAAGTCCCGCTCTACTTCGTGTCGCCGGGCCAGATTAATTTCCTGGTGCCGCTCAACACCCCGACCTCGGGCACTGCGGAATTTCAGGTCATAAAGAAGTCGGTCGGGCAGGTTCTCGGCGCGGCCACATTCAATCTCGCTCGCGTCTCCCCGGCGCTCTTCGTCGTGGGCAGCGCGGAAAATGGCCAGCTCGCGGCCTTGAACGAAGACAATTCGGTCAACTCGCCGGCCAAACCGATTAACCGCGGCAAGGTGATTCAACTTTTCGGGACAGGGCAAGGGCCAGTTAGCAACGCACCGCCGGACGGCACGCCGCCTACCGGGCCTGTCAGCACCGACATTCGGCCAAGAGTCATCATCCAAAACGATTTCGTGCCGGATGCCAACATCCAGTACTCGGGCCTCGCGCCCGGCTTGGTGGGAGTCTGGCAGATCAACGTCAAGGTTCCAGAGACGGTAGCGCCGGATAATCAGGCGGTCGTCTCTGTCCTGATGGAAAGCGTTAGAAGCAACCAGGGCGTTGGCGGCAAGACGCTCAGGACCACAATCGCAGTCGCTCCTTAAGCCGGCGGTGAAATCAGGGTGGGGCGCTTACCTCACCCTGATTGGCTCCCCGGACCCCATCCGAATGAAGGCCAATGTCTTCACTCTAGCCTGTTGTCTGCTGTTCCTGGTATCGGGCGGCATTTGCATCAGTGCGCTGGGTATTCAAACGGACGAAGCGCTTTTCGCCGCCGGCATCTATCCCCCCTTTGACCGCCAGATGGCCGCTCACGCGTCCGGCTACGATTTCCCCTTAATGGTGATGACGTACGTGGGGACGCTCAAATCGTGGCTCTACCGGCCGGTCTTCGCTCTCTTCGGGGTGTCGCCGTTTACTATCCGATTTCCGGCGCTCCTCATCGGCGCCGCCACTATCTGGATGTTTTACCGCCTGCTGCTGCATGCCCTTGGACAGCCGGCCGCGCTGCTCGGTGTTCTCCTCCTGGCGACCGACAGTACCTTTCTTCTCACCACGCGCTGGGATTGGGGCCCCGTCGCCTTGCAGCATTTCTGCCTGGTGGCAGCCTTACTCGCGCTGCTGAAATTTCATTTGACGGCTAAGCTCCCATGGCTAGCCGCCGGATTCTTATTCCTGGGCCTGGGATTGTGGGATAAGGCTACCTTCATCTGGCTGCTGGCGGGGATCTCGGCCGCCTCCGTGGCCGCCTTTCCCTGGGTCGTGGTTCGTCACTTGAAGCTGCACACCGTGGTAATCGCCCTGTGTGCCGCAATTCTCGGAGCCGCTCCCCTCCTGATTTACAACGTTCATCGTCACTGGCTCACGCTGGGAAATGCCGCGTGGTCTGCGGAGGGTTTCACGGGCAAAGCCGGGCTGCTCCAGGAGGGCTTGGCCGG
>DATLBY010000350.1:0-8117 GCA_035526665.1 Bryobacteraceae bacterium | reverse complement strand
GGCGTACTGCGGATTGCGTGAATGCGGCGCGCCAGCGAAGTGCCGAGCGCCGCGAAAAATAGCGGCGTGTAGGGAATATGCCCCATCTGATCGCTCTGCGCGTCGTAGTAGTCCATCACGGGATAGAGCCGCAGGATGTCAGCCGGCGTGATCAGGTGAACCGTCGGAAGATCGTGCAGCCCGAAGGCCAGCGCGTCTTGCAGGCGGGCCACCAGCGCCGCCCGCGCCGGATCTTCCAGGTACTCCGGCGAGCACGGGCAGATGCAAACAATAAAGGGCGCGCCGTGTCCTGGCGCCACCGAGTGCAGACCCGCGATGAAGTGCTCTACGTCGGCTTCCAAATGATCCAGAGCCCAGTCCTGCAGGCGCACGAGAATTACGTTCACTCCATCGCGATTTAGAGCCAGCGAACTGCCCGGATCCAGAATCTGCTGAAAAACCTGGTTGTAAGGCGCGAACTTGACGGTGAAATCCAGCGCCACCTCACGCGACCAAAAGCTTAAGGACTCCGCCACCGGGTCCGCCGTAAAGGTAGCGCTGATGGCGATCAACGGTCCCGGCTGCTGGTTCGAACTGGATGGATATGTTACCGATTCACCTGGGTGAGAGTGCATTCGATTGATGAATTCGTTGGCCGACGGCTAACAATTTTATTGTACTTCGGCCCATTGACGGAGTCGCTGCAAATCGATCGGCGATTAGGTATCGTGCAATTTCCGGGGCCTGCTCTAATACGGTGAGCAGCAGCGAGGACAGGTGCCGGGTAGCTTATTGAGGTTGCGCCGGATCCAGGTGTGACGCAGCGTGGACACGTGAGAATCATCGACCTCCCGCTCGATAGTACCGCTTGAGCCCAGCTTACAGAGCAAAATAAGCGAGTGTGCCAAAATAGTGGGTTCGCACCTCAATTACTCTGCATCTTCAAGGACAACAACCAAAAGTAATGGAAATCGTCAACATAATTGGAAGAGAGATCCTCGACTCGCGTGGCAATCCGACGGTAGAGGCCGACGTTTTTCTCGCCGACGGCAGCATGGGCCGGGCCGCGGTTCCTTCCGGAGCATCCACCGGCGAGCATGAGGCAGTGGAGCTTCGCGATAACGATAAGAAGCGGTATCTGGGCAAAGGCACCCGGAAAGCGGCCGAATTTGTCACCAGGGAACTGGGACCGGCACTGCAAGGCTTGGATGCCTCCGATCAGGCGAGTGTAGACCGCAAAATGATTGAGGTGGACGGCACTCCCAACAAAGCGCGCGTGGGTGCCAATGCGATTCTCGCCGTATCCATGGCGACCGCGCGGGCTGCAGCCAGCGAACAGATGACGCCCCTCTATCGGTACCTGGGCGGCGTGGCCGCGAATCTGCTTCCCGTGCCCATGATGAACATCATCAACGGCGGCGCGCATGCCGACAACTCGGTGGACGTGCAGGAGTTTATGATCGCGCCCTACGGAGCCGAAAAGTTCTCCGAAGCGCTCCGGATGGGTACGGAAGTCTTCCACACGCTCAAAGGCGTGCTGAAAAAACGGGGCTATTCCACCGCCGTTGGCGACGAGGGCGGTTTCGCGCCCAATCTGAAGTCGAATGAAGAGGCCCTGGAAGTCGTGATGGAGGCCATCACGCTGGCCGGCTACAAGCCGGGCGAGCAGGTCGGCATCACGCTCGATCCGGCATCCAGCGAATTTTACGACAAAAGCAAGAACAAGTACGTCTTCAAGAAGTCTGACAAATCGGAGCGCAGCTCCGAGGAGATGGTGGAGTTCTGGGCCAAGTGGGTAGATCAGTATCCGATCGTATCCATTGAAGACGGCATGGCCGAGGACGACTGGAGCGGCTGGAAAAAGATGACCGAGGTGCTGGGGACGAAGATTCAGCTGGTAGGGGACGATCTCTTCGTGACCAACACCGAGCGACTCTCCCGCGGCATCGACGAAGGCATCGCCAACTCCATCCTGGTGAAGGTGAATCAGATCGGAACCTTGACCGAAACCCTGGAAGCGATGACCATGGCCTTCAAGGCGGGCTATACCTGCATCGCCTCGCATCGCTCGGGCGAAACGGAAGACGCTTTCATTGCCGACCTCGCGGTGGCGACGGGCGCGGGACAGATCAAGACCGGTTCTGCCAGCCGCACCGACCGCATCGCCAAATACAACCAACTCCTGCGCATTGAGGAAGAGTTGGGCGCCAATGCCAAGTTCGCCGGACGGAAGGCATTCAAGCAGTAACATGTCACGACCTAAACCGCTGGTTCTAACGATTCTGGACGGTTGGGGATTCTCGCCCTCGGCCGAAGGCAATGCCATCGCCGCGGCGCGCAAGCCAACTTATGACAAGCTCTTGCGCGACTTCCCCAGCACCCTGGTGCACACCTCGGGTCACCACGTAGGTCTGCCGGAAGGACAAATGGGGAACAGCGAGGTGGGCCATCTGAACATCGGCGCCGGCCGTGTGGTGTACATGGATGTCACCCGTATCGACATGAAGATCAGCTCCGGCGACTTCGTGCGTGACCCGGTGCTGCTCGACGCCATGAAGCACGCGCGCGAATCCCGTCTGCACCTGATGGGTCTGCTCTCCAACGGCGGCGTACACTCGCTGAATACGCATCTGTATGCCTTGCTTAAGCTGGCCAGGCAGGAGCATGTGAATAACGTATTCATTCACTGCTTCATGGATGGACGCGATACCCCGCCGCAGAGCGGCGCCGGCTTCCTGGACGAGTTGGAGCGGCAGATTGCAAAGATCGGCGTAGGAAAGATTGCCTCCATCTCCGGCCGCTACTACGCTATGGATCGCGACAAACGCTGGGACCGCGTGGAGCGGGCGTTTCGTGCCATGGTTTTGGGAACGGGCGAGAAGGCTACTGACCCGGTGGCTGCGGCTAAGCGTTCCTATGAGAAGGGCATCACCGACGAATTCATCGAACCCATCACCATCGTGGACGAGCGGAACGAGCCGGTCGGCCTGGTGCGCGATGGCGATGCCTGTCTCTATTACAACTACCGCGCTGACCGGGCACGCGAGATGACGGCGGCGCTTACGGATAAAAGTCTCGAGCAGCCCTCGCGCTCGCTGGCTCCAAAGAATCTACACTTCACCACGATGACCCAGTACGACAAGTCATTCAGCTTGCCCTACGTGATTCCTCCCGAGCATCCCGATAATATTCTGGCCAACGTCATGGCGAAGGTGAATTTCAAGAATCTTCGTGTAGCGGAAACCGAGAAATATGCTCACGTGACGTATTTCTTCAACGGCGGAAATGAGAAGCCTTATGCCGGCGAAGAGCGTGAGATGGTACAGTCTCCCAAGGTCGCCACCTACGATCTGAAACCTGAGATGAGTGCCGCGGGCGTGGCGGATGTGGTCACTTCCGCCATTGACAAGGGCTCCTTCGATGTCATTGTGATGAACTTTGCCAACGCCGATATGGTGGGCCACTCCGGCAGGATGGAGCCCACGGTGCGCGCAGTCGAAACTGTGGATTCGTGTTTGGCGCAGCTCTATCAGGCCATTCAGCGCAAAGGGGGGGCGTGGATTATCACCGCCGATCACGGCAACGCAGAGTTGATGATTGATCCGGTAACCAAAGGGCCCCACACCTACCACACGACGAATCCGGTGCCGTTTATCGTTGTCGACGAGGATCGTACACCGTTACAGCCGAACGGCGCCCTGCAGGACATTTCCCCGACCATTCTGGGAGTGCTCGGAGTCGAACAGCCCAAGGAGATGAAGGGGAAAGATCTTCGGCTGCGGAAGGTTAATAGTGCGCCCCTTTAGCGGCGGGAACCCGATCTCTTAGCATGCCGTGACGGCCGCCGCTCCACACGGGCTCGCGTCGCTTCCGCGGGGGCCGGAGCCAATGCGGCCCCAGACGGTGGGCTTCCCACTGACCGGATGATTCCCTCCACACCCGGCCGGCCATCTTTATATACGGTCATCGTCAGTAGTACGTCGTCCGATTGCCGCAAATAGTCGAAGGATCCGCTTCGCAGCACTCGGGGATCCACCGGATAACGGTTGGTAAGGGTACCATCGATTACCTCCAGGGTTGCTCCCTGGGCGTCCCGTACTTCAGTTTGCCTGGGATCCCACTCTACCCTCATTCTGCCGTTCAGGTCCGTCGAGCGGAGTGCCAGTGCCGCCGGGGCATGCCGGCGGAGGCGGACTAATGGCTGACCGTAAATCAGCAGGACGGTGATCGCTGCCACCAGCAAGGCCCAGTACCACGGGCCAAAATCGCCATTTTTCCCGGATCGCATAGCCGTCTCTCAGTATCGTGACGTTTGACGCTGATCCTCCAAAAAATGCAACATTAAAGATACATGATCCCCCGCCGGTCGGTGACCGCTTTTTTCCTGGCACTCGATTCGATCCGTGCGCATAAGCTGCGAAGTTTTCTCACTCTCCTGGGCGTCATCATCGGGGTTTCCAGCGTCGTCCTAGTCGGCTCCGCGATTGAAGGCCTGGGAACCTACGCCGAGGAGAGTACGGCCAAGGCTTTCGGCACGGACAGTTACCTCATAGCGCAGATCGCCTCCGCCGGGCGTATGACTCGCAAGGAATTTGCCGAAAAGCTGCGGACAAACAAGCGGCCGCGGCAGGAGGAAGTGGAATATCTGCGCTCCACCACTGGCGACAGCGTCCTCTACACTCCTTACCGGCAGCGGCCTGATGACGTGAAAGCCAACGACAGCCTCTACGAGGCCGCGTCCATCCTAGGCGTATCGTCCACGCTACCCGAAATCCGCGAGGTCAATCTCACGGACGGGCGGTTTTTTACCGAATCCGAAGAGCGGCGCCGGCAGCCCGTGGCCGTCATTGGGGATGAAATCCGAACCACTCTCTTTCCCTCGGTTTCTCCCCTGGGCCGGTCCATCAAGGTTCGCGGAGTGGAATTTACCGTGATCGGAGTGCAGGAGAAATTAGGCTCCGCCTTTGGCCGGAGTCAGGACAATTCGGTGTATATCCCGAATTCGATGTACACGCAAATGTATGGCTTAGGCAATGGAGTAGCGATTTTTGGCAGGGCCCGGCCGGAAACCAAACTGAAACTCGATGACGCGCTCGACTTGACACGCGCCGCCCTGCGCACCCGCTTCAAAACTGCTCCGGGCAAGCCCGACAATTTCGATACGCTCACCCCAGATTCCATCCGATCGTTTGTCGACAGCATCTTGGGCGTCATTGCCGCCGTAGTAGTTCCGGTCACCTGCATCTCGCTGGTGGTTGGCGGCATTGTGATCATGAACATCATGCTGGTGAGCGTGACCGAGCGTACCCGGGAAATCGGCGTCAGGAAAGCATTAGGCGCGAAACGCTCCGACATCAAAATGCAGTTCCTGATTGAGGCCGCCGTCATGGCGTCCGTGGGAGGTGTATTCGGTATTATCTTCGGAGCGCTGCTGACCTTCATCATGTCCCGTGCGTTTGAAGTAAGGCTGCAGATCACAGCGCCCTACATTATCGTCTCGCTGCTCGTGTCGAGCACTGTGGGGATTGTCGCCGGCTGGTACCCGGCAGCCCGCGCCGCCCGCTTAGATCCGGTGGAAGCCATGAGAGCCGACTGATGCAGATCTCCCCCGGGGAAAACATCCGCATGGCGGTGGACGCCGTCCGTTCTCACAAATTCCGTTCCATGCTGACGATTCTCGGCATCGTCATCGGCATCACTACAGTGGTTACCGTCTCGTCCCTGCTTACCGGCGTGCGGAAAGGCGTCGTCGTATTTTTCGAGGAGTTCGGACCCGACAATATGTTCTTGACGCAGTTCAGCGGAGATCCATCGCGCGGCTTTGCGCCGGCTAAAGAGTTGAAACGCCGCCCCGTCACACCGGATTATGCCGAGACGATCAAGCGACTTGCGCCCTCGGTGATGGACGCCAGCGTCAACATCTTTATTCCTGGGTTCGTGAACAATCGCCCGATAACTGCCCGTGTTCCCGGCTTCGAGTCTGACACGGTTTCCATTGTCGGCTGCACGGCTAATGGGTTTACGCTCCAGCCGCGTGAACTGAAATCGGGACGCGTATTTACCACGGAGGAGGGGGGACGGGGCGCGCGCGTGGCCTTAATCGGGTCCAGTGTCGCGGATGCGCTTTTCCCCGGGATTGACGCCGTGGGAAATTCGCTGACGGTCAGCGGCGCCGAGTTGCAGGTGATTGGCGTTTTCGCCCCCGCGAAGGGGGGGTTTTTTGGCGAAAACAATCTGGACAAGCAGATCACTATTCCCTTGCGCACGGCCCAGCTGCGATATCCGCAGATAGATCGCTACATGATTGTAGCCAAGGCGTACCCCGGACAGCGGGACCAGGCGTTTGACGAGATTCAATCCATCGCGCGGCGCCTCCGCCACACGCCTTCCGGCGCGCCCAACGATTTCAATCTGTCCACGCCGGATCAGATTGTCGCGCAATTCGACAAGATAACCGGCCTGATCGGCGTTATCTCCATCGCGATTTCCGCCCTCGGATTGCTGGTGGGTGGAATCGGCGTCATGAATATCATGCTGGTCAGCGTCACCGAGCGCACGCGCGAAATCGGCGTGCGGAAAGCCGTGGGAGCCCGGCGCTTTGACATCGTCTTTCAGTTCCTGATGGAGGCCGTGACCCTCACTGGTATCGGCGGCATTGTCGGCGTGATCTTTTCTATCACCGTCACCCTCGTAGTGAGTGCACTAGTGCCTTCCCTGCCCTCGGAAGTTCCGGCCTGGGCGGTCATTGCGGGACTCACAGTATCCGTCATGGTGGGCGTATTCTTCGGCGTGTGGCCGGCATTTAAAGCCGCCCGCCTCGATCCGGTGGAGGCTCTCCGCTATGAGTAGCGCCGCTTGGCCAGGGCTGGATGCTGCCCTCGGAAATCCAACCGGCGCATATCTCGTCATGATCATCGGCCTTGCTGGAATTTATGCGGAACTCAACTGGCCGGGGCGCGTGATTCCGGGTGTCTTGGGTGGAGTCGCCGCAGTTGCAGGCCTCGTGCAATTTGCCGCATGGTGGAGTTTTTTTCTTGCCGTACCCCTGGTTTGGGCAGAAGCAAAACTTGGATGGCACGGCATTGCGGCTGGGGCCGTACTCTCAGTCCTGGCGATTGTACAGGGGGTGGCGCCGCTCGCCGCCCTCGCCCTGTCGTTCCCATTCGGATGGCTTACCGTAGCTCTTCTCAAAATCGCTTTGCGGGCGCAGTCCAATAAGGCAACGTTATAATGCGAAGGAACAATCTGAATGCCAGATCCCACCCTGCCTATGCCGAACAATGAAGAAGGCGAATTTGAACTGATTTTGGGTAACAAGCAGTTGCTCAGCGTTTTCTTCCTTGTAATTGTCCTGTTAGGCGTATTCTTCACGATCGGCTACATCCTGGGCCGGAATTCCAGCCCCGTGGACGCGGCCACCCGGAAACCCGAGCAGTCCGATCTGAATGCGTCCAGCGCTGGCAAGAGCGCCATGGCCCCCCGCGTGAACCAGCAGCCGCCCGCGGCGGATACTGGCAAGCCTTTGGAAGTGTACCCGAGCCCGACCTCTTCGGCGGCAGAGCATAGCGTCTCTATTCCCACTCCCGCTAGCCAGCACGCCGCAAAGACCTCCGATGTGGCTGAGAAGCCGGTGAAACCATCCGGCAAGTCGCTGGAAGTCAGTGCGGTCAGCTCCGGGATCACTATTCCGGAAGCAGGATCCACCTATGTGCAGGTGCGGGCCCTCGGACGTGAGGAAGCCGAGGTCCTGGCCGGGGTCCTGACTAGGAAAGGCTTAAAGGCAATCGTGGCGCCCAGCCCCAATGAGAAGATCTTCCGCGTCCTGGTGGGCCCCGTGAAGGACGCCGCGGAATACGCCCGCCTCAAAGGGGATTTGGAGCAGGCCGGTTTCAAAGACGCCTTTCGCCAAAAATATTGATGAGTTCGCTGGTCAGAATTGAGGGCGTAACCAGAGCTGAGCCGCGGTTGCCCGAATGGCTCCGAAAAGGGCAAACTCATTTTGAGTCCGTGTCCCGGCTGAAGCAGGATCTGCGCCGGCTGAAGCTGCACACCGTCTGCGAATCGGCTCGCTGCCCCAACATTCACGAATGTTTCCATCGGGGCGCCGCCACCTTCATGATTCTCGGGAATCTCTGTAC
>DATLBY010000349.1:0-3454 GCA_035526665.1 Bryobacteraceae bacterium | reverse complement strand
GCAACTTCCGGCCTGTTCATATCCAGGACCTCCACATCGCAGGAGGGGCAAGCGATCTTTTGGACCAGTTGCACAGTGGGCTCGCACGCCGGGCACCCGGCGCTAAATACTTCGATCTTTCGTTGTTTGTTCATATAGTTGATTTCTCCTTTGCGCTCAGTTGAACCAGACCACGTGCCGAAGGAGCGTACTTCGGACAGTGCGGAAAAAAACAGATGCTCACTGGAGCACCTCGTCAGAGTCGATACTCCTTAGAATTGGACATTCCTCCGAGGGCGCGCACCCGGAGCAGCGCTCGGTCAAATCACTGAGCACTCGCTTCATTTTGTTGAGTGTGTGAATCTTCTCCTCGATATTCGCGATCTTTGCCTGGGCGAGAGTGCGAACTTCGGTGCTGTTCCGCTTGCGGTCGATACGCAAGGCGAGGAGTTCTTTGATTTCAGCCAGCGTAAAACCGAGGTCCTGCGCGCGCTTAATGAAATGCAGCCGCCGAACTGTGTCCTCCGGGAACACCCGGTAACCGGACTGAAGCCGTGGCGGTTCCGGCAGAAGCCCCTCACGTTCGTAGTAGCGTATTGTTTGCAGGTTTACTCCGCCGCGTTGCGCCACCTGGCCGATTCTTAGAGCCATAGAGTTCTCTTCCTTCGTCGATTTCCTATTTACAGCCTAAACCCCGTACCTAACTATAGAGTCAAGGGGATTACCAACAATCTTTTCCAGAACACGCTGGGTCCCCGCTACAGTTGTTACAGTTACTCGGTCTGCGGCGTCCACATAAAGGATGGACTCGACTGCTTTTATCGTAATCGCGGTTTTGGCTATATTGGCGCAGGCGCTTACTATTTTTATCGCTCTGTTCGAGCCCACGCTGCAGTATAAAATCCTGCGGCCGCCGTCAGCGCCGCTCGATTCCGATCAATTCCGGGCGATTGTGAGCGCGCTGGCTCATTCCCAGGTCTTCCGGCATACCGAAGTGGAGGTGCTGACCAACGGGGAGGTATTCTACGAAGCCGAACTAGAAGCCATTACCCGGGCCCGGCACAGCATCAATCTGGAAGCCTACATTTTCCAAAGAGGCGAGTTGACCGGCCGCTTTCTGAAAGCCCTGGCGGAGCGCGCGCGGGCGGGAGTGAAGGTTTGCCTGGTGACGGATGCGGTCGGCAGTTTCGCCACTACAAAAGCGTATTGCCAGGAGCTGATCGACGCCGGCGGCAATGTCCAATGGTACAACCCATTTCGCTGGCATACACTGCCCCGGATCAACAACCGTACCCACCGGGAACTTTTGATTGTGGACTGTGAAATCGGGTTCGTAGGCGGCGCCGGATTTGCCGATCATTGGTGGAAGGGAGCGAAGGGCAAGCCACGCTGGCGCGACACCATTTTCCGCGTCCAAGGCGATGCTGTTTCCGGCCTGCAATCGGTCTTCATACAAAACTGGCTGGAGGCATCCGGCGAGCTGCTCACGGGCGCGGAGTATTTCTGTTATCCGAATCTGGCAGTCGAATCCCACGTCATTATTGTCGACAGCAGCCCGTCCACCGGCCAGTCCACCAGGGCGCGCATGTTGTTTCAGACCCTGCTGGCGTCGGCAAAAAAGAGCATCCAGATCACGACTCCCTACTTTCTTCCCGATCAGAGCGTGCGCAAAGAGATTGTGAAAGCCATCCGGGAGCGCGGAGTGGATGTAAAAATTATCGCTCCCGGGCGGCATAGCGATCACCTGCTGACGCGCCGTTCCAGCCGGCGGCTGTATGGCGATCTGCTGGCGGCCGGCGCCCGGATTTTCGAATACGAGCCGGCGATGATTCACACCAAGACCCTCGTGATCGACGATCTGTGGTGCGTGGTGGGCTCAACCAATTTCGACCATCGCTCCTTCAGCATCAACGATGAAGTGAACCTGGCGGCCAGCGACGCGAAACTGGCGGCGCGCCTGGCGGAAGACTTTGCCCGCGATATGGCCTGTTCGCGCGCGGTCAGCTACTCGGCGTGGAAGAAGCGCCCGCTCTTCGAACGAATGCACGAGAGCCTGGGCTGGATTCTGGAACGGCAGCAATAACGTGAATAAGCTGCGCGTGGTCACCTACAACGTGCATAAATGCCGCGGGCTGGATGGACGCGTGCGGCCCGGGCGGATAGCGGAGGTGCTGCAGCAGATCGGCGGCGATATTATCGCGCTACAGGAAGTGCTGAGCATTCCAGGCGGTACGCGCGAACTGGATCAATCCCGCTTTCTCGCCGAGGAGCTGGGCATGCAGCTGGCGACCGGAGAGACGCGCCAGCTGCGGGGCGGCTCTTATGGGAACGTGGTGCTCACCCGCCATGCTCTCGGCGCCATCTCACAGCACGATCTTTCAGTGACCGGGCATGAGCCGCGCGGCTGCCTGCGCGCGGACGTGGACGTGGGTCAGGGTAAGATCGTCCATGTGTTCAATGTCCATCTGGGAACGGCCTTTTTGGAGCGGCGGCAGCAGGCTCGCATGCTGCTGGAGGAGCAGGTGATTCGAAACGGCGCGCTGAAGGGGCCGCGCGTGGTGCTGGGCGACTTTAACGAATGGACGCGCGGGCTGGCTTCGCGCATGCTTTCGTCCGAGTTTGAAAGCGCCGACATCCGTACCCACTTGCGCAAGGCTCGGACGTATCCGGGGGTGATGCCGTTCATGCACCTGGACCATATTTACTACGACAATTCCCTGCTTGTCGAGCATGTGACCCTACACCGGACGCGTGCCGCGCTGATCGCCTCGGATCATCTGCCGCTGGTAGCGGACTTCGCGGTCCGGGAAGCATGAAGCACCGCCCCGACCTGCTGGCGCTGGCCGCGACGCTGCCCGATCTGGAGATGCTCGCCCGCGAATGTCTCTCGCACATGGCGTTCGAATACATCGCCGGGGGCGCCGGCGACGAGGTCACGCTTCGCGCCAACCGCGAAGCTTTCGATCGCATCCGGCTGCGGTTGCGCGCCCTGGTGGATGTTTCGGCGATTGACACTTCGACGGAGCTTTTCGGCGTTCGCATGCCGATGCCGGTGCTGCTGGCTCCCTGCGCGTATCTCCGGCTGGCCCATCCCGACGGCGAGGTGGAAACCGTGCGCGGAGCCAATGCCTCCGGCGTCACGTTGACGGCCAGCACAGCCGCTTCCACTAGCGTGGAGGAGATGGCGGCCGCCGCCGCTCATCCTATGTGGTTCCAGTTGTACACCTCCAGGGACCGCGCCTTCACGGCGGGCCTTGTGAGGCGCGCGGAGGAGGCAGGCTGCTCGGCATTGTGCGTTACGGTGGACGCGCCCATCCGGGGAATCCGGGACCGGGATGTGCGCTCGAATTTCGCTCTGCCGGAAGGCATTGGAAGGCCCAATCTACAGGGCTTCACGCACGCCGCGGCCACGGCAAACCCACGTCCCACGGGATTGAGCATCTACAGCGCGAACCTGGATCCAACACTGACGTGG
>DATLBY010000348.1:0-6917 GCA_035526665.1 Bryobacteraceae bacterium | reverse complement strand
ATTCAGCACCTTGATCTCGTCGATCACCGTGCCCTTGATCACCTTGCGGTACGGGCTCTCGATGAAGCCGTACTCGTTGATCTGCGCGAAACACGAGAGTGAGGAAATCAGGCCGATGTTCGGCCCTTCCGGCGTTTCGATCGGGCAGATGCGCCCGTAGTGCGTTGGATGCACGTCGCGGACTTCAAATCCCGCTCGTTCGCGGGACAGACCGCCTGGTCCGAGGGCCGAAAGACGCCGCTTATGCGTGATCTCCGACAACGGATTGGTCTGATCCATGAACTGGGAAAGCTGGCTCGATCCGAAGAATTCGCGGATCGCCGCCATCACCGGCTTCGCGTTGACCAGGTCGTGCGGCATTGCTGTCGACATCTCCTGGTACACCGACATCTTTTCCTTGATCGCACGCTCCATGCGGACGAGGCCAATGCGGAACTGGTTCTCGAGCAGCTCGCCCACCGCGCGAACGCGGCGATTGCCCAGGTGATCGATGTCGTCCACCGCGCCGATTCCCTTGCGCAGCTTCAGCAGGTAGCGAATCGTATCGTAGAAATCGTCGGCGTCGAGCGTGCGCTTGTCGAGCGCCGTCTTGTCGGCTTTATCGTGCAGCTTGATATTGAACTTCATGCGGCCCACGCGCGAAAAGTCGTACTTGCGCGGGTCGAAGAACATGCCCTGGAACAACTGGCTGGCCGTATCAAGAGTGGGCGGATCGCCCGGACGCAGCTTGCGGTAGATTTCGATCAGAGCGTCGTTGCGGTTCTTGATCGCATCCTTCTTTATTGTGGCGGTTATAACGGTGCCCACTTCGTCGCGCTCAGGGAAGAAGACTTCGAAGCTGTCGATACCGGCTTCGATCAGCTTGCCTATCATGACGGGCGTGAGCTCCGTGTTGGCGTCCACCAGCACTTCGCCGGTGCTCATGTCGATGGCGTCGGCGGCCACGTAGGCATTTTCGAGATCGTTGGGGGCCACTTCCACTTGCGTGATTTTGGCCTTGACGATCTCCTTCATCAAGCTGCTCGTGATCTTTTTGCCCTGGCCGACTATGGTTTCCCCACCCTTGGTGATGGCATGGGAAAGCTTCATGCCCAGCAGCCCGTCGGATACCTGCCAGAAAAGTTTTTTGTCCTTAATGACGATCTTATCGACGTGGTAGAAGGTCTTCAGAATTTCCTGGTCTGTGGCGAGCCCCAGGGCGCGGAGGAAAACCGACCCGTAGAATTTTCTCTTTCGGTCGATGCGGACGTACAGCAGATTCTTCGTGTCGTACTCGAATTCCACCCAGCTCCCCCGGTAGGGAATGATCTTCCCGAGGAAGTAGCCCTGCGCCGGCACGCGCTCGAAGAACACGCCGGGCGAGCGGTGGAGCTGCGAAACAATCACGCGCTCGGTGCCGTTGATGATGAAGGTGCCGTTCTCGGTCATCAGCGGGATTTCACCGAAGAAGACCTCCTGCTCCTTGATATCGCGGATACTCTTAGCGCCGGTTTCCGCATCCTTATCGTAGACGGTAAGGCGAATGGTGACCTTGAGCGGAGCGGCGTACGTCATGCCTCTTTCTTCGCATTCAGGCACATCGTATTTCAATTGCAGGCCGACCGGATCGCCGCAGCGGTTACAAAAAGTGACGATGTTCTTGTTGAACGTTCCGCATTTTTCGCAAAGCACGTCTCCGGGATGGAAAGGGTCCGTGCGAATGGTAGCGCCGCAATTCGGATTGCGGCAGACGGTACGCAGATGGTTCAGCCCTTTCAGGCTGCCGCATTTGCACTCCCAGTTTCCGATGGAGTAGTCCACGAAAGCCAGTTCACTCAGCCCCCGGAAGTCAGATATCGGGAAAACGGATTTGAAAACGCTCTGAAGACCGGTGTCGTCCCGCTCGTCGGGGAGCAGGTCCATCTGAAGGAAGCGCTCGTACGACTTCTTTTGCACCTCAATCAGATTGGGGATCGGGATAGTGGTCTTAATTTTCGAGAAATCGACGCGCTCGCGGGTGGTGCCTTTAGGCTGAATGATCATGTTCCACTCCTACAGAAAGCCGGCAGCAAGCTCAAATCGCGTCCCAAAGGACCGACTGGCTCACACCGGCGACAAATGACTGCCGGCCGCCGGCAGACGAGACCCTATTTGTGTCTCCGCCAACGACCGATACTCTATGGTTAGAAACGGGAATGCCCCAAACAGAAAAACTATGCCAAACGGACCGGGACTGGAGAGGACGTGAGAGCGCGGAGGAAGCCGCGCTGGAAATGATTAAACTCAGACCGTAACCACCGCGACGCACCTCTCCTGCTAAAAAGCTGCGCAGGGTTAAACAGTGCATGGCTTTTACACGATGCACAATACCGCAGGATGCAAGGTTCACGGGCGAAGTTCCGGCTACGTATCCGGCCAAACCTGGTTCAACCACGAGTCTAGCAGACTCGAATGCTCACGTCAAAGCGGCGGGACACCCCGGCCATAGCTAGCCGCGGCGCCCGCCGCCACAATCCAACCGCCCTGACTACCGCCGAGTCCAACTACTTGACTTCGACAGTAGCGCCCGCGTCGGTAAACTTCTTCCGGATAGACTCGGCTTCGTCCTTGTTCACGCCTTCCTTGATCGGCTTGGGCGCACCGTCCACCAGATCCTTGGCTTCCTTCAAGCCCAGGCTGGTGACTTCGCGAACTGCCTTGATGACGTTGATCTTGTTTGCGCCGGCAGCGGTCAGGACGACCGTGAATTCGGTCTTCTCCTCAACCGGAGCCGCTGCTGCGGCAGCCCCCGCGGGAGCGGCCGCTACCGATGCCGCCGCGGCCGACACGCCCAGCCTTTCCTCTAACAACTTCACCAGCTGTGAAGCTTCCAGCAGCGTCAGGCCCTGAATCTGTTCTGCAATTCCGTTAATATCCGCCATTGTCCTTGACTCCCTAAGTTGGAACTTTTTCTTAAACTATTCGGACGTGCCGCCGTTGTACGCGGACCAGCTAGCCCTGAAACTTGTTTTCCTTAACACCCTGATCCAAAACCACCGCGAGATTCCGTCCCACGCCGTTGACCGCCGTAACCAGCCGCTGCGCGGAGGCGTTAATCAGGAATAGCACCTTCGAGAGAACCTCTTCCCGCGAGGGCAGATTCGCGAGCTCCTGAATGCTCTTCACTTCCACCGCGCGGCCTTCGACAAAACCGGATTTAAACGTAAATGCCGGCGTTGTCTTGGCAAAGGTAGTGAGAGCTTTGGCGAGCGCCACCGGGTCCGACGTCGTGTAGGCCATCGACGTCATACCCTTCAGGTCCCCCAGCAATTGCTCGGAAGGAAGCCCTTCGGAGGCCTTGGCGGCGAGATTATTCTTTACTACCTGATATTTGCCACCGGCGGCCCGGATGGTCTTCCGCAACTCGTAGTCCTGCTGGACCGTGATCTTTTCAAAGCCGGTGACAAAGATATTGGGCGACTGCTCCAACTCCTTGCGCAAAGCTTCCAGATCTTTACTTTTATCCGCTTTATTCTTCATGGATTTATCCCGTCGCTCCGGATTAACCGGCAGCCTTGACCAGGTTGAACCCGGCTACATCCAGCGAAACACCCGGCCCCATGGTGGAACAGATAGTTACGCTCTTCACGTATTTGCCTTTAGCAGCCGCGGGCTTGGCGCGTAGAACGGCAGTAATCAGGCTGTTGGCATTCTCCAGCAGCTTATCGGTGGCAAAGCTCACCTTGCCGACCGGAGCATGAATGACTCCCGTTTTGTCCACGCGGAACTCGATTTTGCCGGCCTTGGTTTCGCGGATAGCGCCGGCGACATCCGTGGTGACGGTCCCGGTTTTTGGGTTCGGCATTAAACCGCGCGGACCCAGAACCTTGCCGAGCCGGCCCACCGAGCGCATCATATCGGGGGTCGCGATCACCGCATCGTAGTCCGTCCAGCTCTCGGCCTGGATCTTGGTGACCATTTCCTCGCCACCTACGAAGTCGGCGCCGGCTTCCTGAGCTTCCCGGATCTTGTCGCCGGAGGTGATTACCAGGACCTTCTTTGATTTCCCGAGACCGTTGGGGAGCACGATTGTACCCCGGACCATCTGGTCGGCGTGTTTGGGATCGACACCGAGGCGCATATGCACCTCGACCGTCTCATCAAATTTGGCGAACTTGATCTTCTGGACAAGCGGCACCGCATCAGCGAGCGCATACGGCCGCGCTTCCACCTGCTGGGCTGCCGCCGCAAACTTCTTTCCTTGTTTCTGGCTCATGTAATCCTCAACTGGTACAAACGGCGCGGGACTGAATCGAAACTGCAGGCCCGTCGCCTCCCAAGGTGACGTGGCTGTACTGGCCACATAACTGCAGACGAAACTCTGAGTCTACCAGAGTTATTTTAGGGATGCAAACTTTCCGGTGAACAGATCCGTCCACCCGGATCAGCATTCAGGCTAGCGAGCCTGAATGCAGTCGGAGACGGGTGGCGTCGTTCTAGTTTCTTGTGCATCGAGGTATCGTTTAATGCTTCCTCCACGACGGTATTTAGCTTCGTGGCGTGTTTCGAGGCGAAGAGCGCAGCCCGTCGATGGAGTGCGGCACTCGTACGAACATTGAACGATCCCTTTAAAGATGTTCTGGCTTCTTGCCCGTCTCGTTACATAGTGCCAGATAGTCGTCGACAGCTTCGTGAAAATTTGCTTTGAGGCTTTGGGCGTCGGTCCCTTCGTAGCTGACCAGCGCCTTTATGAACATCACCTTCCCATGGAAAAGCTCGTCCCCTTCGTCGAAGTGGACCAATCCCAGATATTCCTTGTATTCCATGAAACCACTCATGTGTTTCTCCGCTTAAATTAAACGCTCGACCTTCAGGAATGTATGATCTGCGCCACCTGATAAGCCTTTAAAGTTTCATCCCGGAATCGGGCTTGTGTAGCTACCCCCCTATTACCGGCTGTCCGCCCGTGTCTCCACCTGTGCAATGGCCTTGGCGAACTCTCCCGGAGTGTGGATTACCATTGTTTTTCCCTTCAGGCGCGAAACCATCAAGGCGACACTGTCGGGGAAATTGGCATCACGCCGGAAATATGGTTTGAACTCGAAATAGAAAAAATGGGGCATTCGGCCGTGCTGCGTCTCCAGAACCGAGGGCGCGGCCTTGTCGGCATACCGCGACATCGGACCCATAAAGAGAACGATGTCCGAAGGCGTCTCGGCAGTCAACTCCCGATTCACCAGGTGGACTAGAAGCTCGACATTCCCACGCGGCTTCTCAAGGACTTTATAGTCAACGTGGCCAAGCTCCAGTCTGTTCAAGGAATCTGCAGCCTGATCCAGGGAATCGGGGGCAAACGCATCGCTGCGGAAAATTTCCGCCTGCTGGTCCAGATTGAACACACCCAATCGAACCGATTTGACGGGGAGGCGTTCGAGCAGCGCCGAAAGCGAGCCAAGCAGCATTAAAATATCACTGGACCGCAGACGCGTTCTGCGTGGGAACAACGGCGCTGCATGCAGCAGGACGCTGACGCGAAGGGGTTGGACGCCGGCCTTTTCGGGCTTCATGTCAGCGGAACGTGGGAGCGCTATTTCGCTGACGGTGTATGGCGCCATCGCGGGCCTCACCTTGCGCTCACTTCGCTGCAATGCGACATCAACACTCCAATTTTTTCGGCACACGCGGCTGCTGTCGTCCACCAGCGTCCATTCGATGGCATAGCGGCCCTCGCCCAGCAGATATCCGCCGCCAAGTTCTGCCAGCTGTTTTGTTTCTGTAACATTCGGCAGGTTGACCACGTTGACCAGGTACGCCGGCCGGCGATCACCGCCCTCCGGCGTCACTTTCGCGACAACCGCCCACAAATGTCCGGGGCCGCGGTATTGCTGCAGCGGCACCCGCGCCACATATCCCGATTGGAATCGAAAACCGAAGTTCAAAGCCGGCTTAATCGCGTGGACCTCACACGCGAGCGACTGCTTCACCTGCGGCTGGTCGACGATTTCCTTTATCTTGCGCGGAATCTTTTCCGGAGCCACAATTTTCTGCGCGTAGGCAAGGCCTGAAACAATCACCAAGCTAAGGAGCAACGGGCGCATCTCTTCTATTGTCCACGGCAGCAAGTCGTGGCAGACAAATTGCATGAACGGTAGCTGTGCAGCCGCACGCCGGAGGTAGTGAATGCAATGGACGCCAGGTGGTAGCCGGGAGGACTTGGAGGATCGGCGGGCAGAGGGTGGAGGAGGTGGCGGGTTCGGATTCGGAGGAATGCACCTTGGCATCGGCGGAACAGTGGTCGTCCTGGTCTTGAGCTTCATTTTCAAAACGAATCTGTTCACTTTGTTCAGCGGTGACCCAGGATCTCGCACCAGCGTCAGCGCGCCGGCGAATCCCACGGAGAGCCCTGGGGAGCAGCGTGAAGTGGATTTCGTCGCCTTTGTGCTGAATGACACGCAACGCACCTGGGACAGCGTGTTGCCAAAAACCGGCACACCCTATCACCACGCAAAACTGGTTCTCTTCCGCGATATCACGGAATCGGCCTGTGGCACGGCTCAATCTGCGACAGGTCCTTTCTACTGTCCAGGAGACGAAAAAGTGTACATCGACCTCGGCTTCTTCGATCAGTTGAGGAGCCAGTTCGGCGCGCCCGGAGAGTTCGCGCAGGCCTATGTCATCGCACATGAGATTGGCCACCATGTGCAAAGACTGCTGGGAACGGAACGGAAAGTCAGACAACTACAGCGGGGGCAGCCCGGCGCGGCCAACCAGCTCTCGGTCCGGATGGAACTGCAGGCCGACTGTTACGCCGGGGTTTGGGGAAATTCCACGGAGCAGCGGAAGATTGTGAACGAGTCCGACGTCGCCGAAGGCCTGCGGGCGGCCGCCTCAGTTGGGGATGATCGCCTGCAGCGTATGTCGCGCGGGTCAGTGAGTCCGGAGTCCTTTACTCACGGCTC
>DATLBY010000347.1:0-7917 GCA_035526665.1 Bryobacteraceae bacterium | reverse complement strand
CCTCACCGGGCGGAATGACCAGAATTCCTTCTGCCCGCGGGTAAACTCTTTCTTTTTTGCCGGAATGGCGGCTACTGGAGCCGCTGCGCCGGTTGCCGGCATGGGCGCGCCCATTTTGACCCATTCGCTAATCGCGGCAATCTGCGGATCTGTGAGCTTGCCCGTGGGCGGCATTTTGATCCGCTCCAGGTACGTCACCACATGCAGCAGTTTACTTTCCTCGGGCTTATCTTTGGATAGCACCGGTCCGCCGTCACTGCCGCGCAGAATGCCCTCAGGGGTGGATAGATCCAGGCCGGCGATATGGTTTTTTGCGGTATGGCAGGGAGCACAACTGGTGGCAAGAATCGGTCGAATGCGGGATTCGAAGAACTCCACGCCCGTCGCCGGCTGGGCCGACAAAGCGCCGGCAGCAAAGAACAAAAGAAGCAGCATCATAAACGGCTGGGTTTACATCTTAGCCTCATGATATCCCAGGTTGCGCCCTTACGATCTATCCGGCTGCCTGCAAAACGTCCTCCGGCAGGGGTTTGCCGCGGCTAGCGAACCGGATCGTGCCATCCTTACCGATCAAATAAACAGTACGTTTCACAACGAGGCCGTTCGCTTTGTAGAGCGCCGCTACCCTCTGGCCGGAATCCACCAGCAGCGGGAATCCAAGCTTGTGACGGTCTTGAAAGTCCTTGTGGCTGGCGGAATGCTGCGGGTTGATGCCAAAAACCAAGACGTTTTGCGAGGCAGTTATCGTGGAGCGGTCACGGAATTCGCAGAGTTGCTTCCGGCACACAGTCGTCTCGTCGCGGGGATAGAAGATCAGCACCACATTCCTGCCGCGGAGTTTCGACAGGGTGACCTCGTGGCCGTCCTGATCCGGCAGCGTGAAATCGGGCGCTTCCGAACCGGCCGCGAGCGGCGTTGAAAACAGCCAATCGAGCATTTCTCCGAGTGTAACGCGGAGGGAACAGTCCGGAAGTTCCGCGGCACCGGCTTTGCTACCCTTGAGAGGTGACGTCTTTGTTGTACGATCTGGATCCCGGCCCTGAGTGTCCTGAACTGGTGCGGATGATTGTGGAGATTCCGAAGAATTCCACAAACAAATATGAATACGATGGCAAGCTAGGCGTCTTCCGGCTGGACCGTGCTCTCTATTCTCCGATGCACTACCCTGGCGACTATGGGTTTATCCCGGGAACTTTGGCGGAAGACAATGATCCAATGGACGTTCTCGTCCTGGTGCAGGAGGCGAGCTTCACCGGCTGTCTGATTGAAGTCCGGCCCGTCGGAATACTGAATATGATCGATGCGGAAGAGGGCGACCAGAAGATCCTGGCAGTTCCGACACGCAATCCGCGCTACGACCAGATTCACACGATGGACCAGATATTTTCGCATGTCCGCCGGGAGATCGAGCACTTTTTCACGATTTACAAGGAATTGGAAGGCAGGCACACGCAGATGGAAGGTTGGGGTGGGCCGAGGGAGGCCCGCAAGGCAATCCTCGACAGCCGCGCCCGTTATTTGGATCTAAAGAAGACGAAAAAGACCGCGGAGGCCGGAGCCAAGCCCTGACGGCGCCAGCCTCACCCGATTTTCAGCCAACCAAAGTAGTGCAGACAGACGAGCGTTGCCATGATCAGGAGCGCCACAGTGGTGAGTGCCTGCGGCACGGCTGAGGGCTTCTTTCCAAAGTACTCCTGCCGTGCCTCGGCTAGCCGTTGCCGCGTATGCGCCCGGTACTCTTCTTCGTTCATGTTATAAAGCTTCTGGCTGCGCATTTTTTTGCTGCCCGGGAGTGAAATTGTCATTGTCGTTAATACAGTTATGCGTTATCTTGCGGGCAAATACTATCAGGGAATGCGGGTAGTTGTACTAGGTACCGTGGTAGAGGGTACCGCCGGATGCTCTGCCTGGGGCACCGCTTGGCCGGCAAGCGCGACAATGGCCGCCGCCGCCACATAGCGGACACGGTGCCGGTCCTCGGATAGGAGCGGCTCAATGTTCGGCACCGAGTCGCGGGAACCTCTAGCGGCCAGAGCTTTGGCGGCCGCGGCACGCACAATCCAGTTCTTGTCAGACAGCGCCTCTTCCAGATTCCTAATGCTGGCGGGATCAGAATCGCTGGCGAGCATTACGGTCGCCAGTGTTCGGGCGGAAGCGGAGCCATCTTTGCGCAACTCTTCGAAAACCATGATCCCCATCGAGAATGGACCCAGGAACATGCCGGCACCCTCTTTCACGCCCAGCATCGCTAGCGATGCCGGATTGTGCAGCCGGTGTTTTACCTGGCGCATGGAGCCCTTCACCAGGCCGGGAGAATTGCCGCGCTCTCCGGCTAGTACTTCCATAAAGATATCGCGCCCGGATAGATCCCCCATATTCCAGAGCGACCGCGCCGCGGTGAAACTTACCTCGGCAGCTTCATCGTCAAGAGCGGCTGTCAACTTCGGTATGGAGGAGCGGGATTTGACAT
The DNA here is from genome assembly GCA_035526665.1 of Bryobacteraceae bacterium. Classification (GTDB taxonomy): domain Bacteria; phylum Acidobacteriota; class Terriglobia; order Bryobacterales; family Bryobacteraceae; genus DATLBY01. The sequence continues at coordinate 5,447 of DATLBY010000347.1, read as the reverse complement.
CGCCTAGAACGGCGGCGGCAGCTTGACGCACTTCCGAGGACTTATCCGAGAGCCCCGCCTCCAGAATGGCAATCGTCCGTGGATTGGTTCCGGCGGCCGAGAGTGCGTTTAGAAGCTGGCTACGCTGGATCGAATTATTCTGTGCATGCGCGTCTTCTATAATTTTCCAGGCGCGAGACAGCGTGCCCTCCTGGGCGAAGACAGAGAGGGTGGTGAAGCCTAAGACACCGAGACAGCGAAACTTCATGACAGCTCCTTTTCGACCCAGTCGAGCATACGATTTTGAGCGCCCGAGTTGCCATGGCTCGCTTCAATGTTGATGTATCGCACTCCCATCGAGGCGCATAATCGCGAGAGAGATCCGTCGTCCTCTTTCGGGGCGGTGTTCTGAAGAACCACGTTAAAAGGCGAGCTTGCAGCCTTTTCAAAGTCCTCATGCATCGTACACAGCATGAATTCGTGGGGGTGGTCCTTATCATTCAAGGCAGCTTTGTCGCTGATGGGAGCTTCATCGGATAGGGAATAACCCGGCCCGTTATTATGCAGGGCAATCAGCAGCCCGCCGTTGGATGGGAGTACAAATTTTAGGAACTTGCCCCGATCCTTGTCCAGGCGGACCAGTGCCGATTGCAGCTGGGCTTCGCTCCATGAAGGATTGAGCGAGCGCAGATTCTTCTCCGCGCCCGATCGCGAGAACATGCGGTTCGGATCCAACTGGCCATCGCCTATCCGGACATTGCGTTCCGCATTATCGATCAGGAAAGCGCGACCTTCTGCCGTTTCCATGTGCATCAGGAGGACGCTACGAGCCGTCTGTTCGTTTCCATGCACCCATATGTAATGCCTATTACGTTTACCTGCCCGCTGGATCCGGAAGCGAGCATCTGCTATCCGCGCAAAGTGACGGCGATGGATGAATGGCCAGATACCAAGGAGAACAAACTCACGGCGATTGAATACTGCGTTGTGCATGCGACCCCTTCGTTTTCGACTTCTATTATGATTGAGTCGTAGGTGAATCCATGATCATCGAAGCTTCTCCATCCATGGAGAAGGAGCTGAACCCTTGGCTGGCAGCGGAAGCTCGTTTCAACGAAGCAGCTACGCGCCTGAACCTGGACGACGGAATGCGCAAGGTGCTGAGCATGCCTTCGCGCGAGTTGACGGTGCACATTCCGGTGATGCTGGACGACGGCAGAATTGAGGTTTTTACCGGCCATCGAGTGCAGCATTCCATCGCGCGGGGCCCTGCGAAGGGAGGCATCCGGTTCGCTCCTGACGTGACTTTGGACGAAGTGAGGGCTCTAGCCTCCTGGATGACCTGGAAGTGTGCGGTGGTGAACATTCCGTTCGGAGGCGGCAAGGGCGGCGTTATTTGCGACCCGAGCATCATGTCGCAGGGGGAACTGGAACGCATCACGCGGCGCTACACAGCCGAAATCATGGATTTCATTGGCCCCGAGACGGACGTTCCGGCGCCGGATATGAACACCAACGAGCAGACCATGGCGTGGATCATGGACACCTACTCCATGCATAAGCGGCACACGGTGACTGCGGTAGTCACAGGAAAGCCGCTCAACCTGGGAGGATCGCTGGGACGCCCTGAGGCGACCGGGCGGGGTTGCATGATTGTAACGGCACAGGCTCTGAAGAAGTTTGGGATGGGCCCAGCCGATGCGTCGGTTGTGATTCAGGGCTTCGGCAATGTCGGGGGAATGGCGGCAAAGCTAATGGCGGGTACCGGCTTCAAGATTGTCGCGATCATCGAGTGGGATGGCGCCGTGATGAATCGTCAAGGTCTGGATATCGAGGCTCTGATGCAGCACCGGCGCGAGACTGGGTCCATTCTCGATTTTATCGGGGGCGAAAACATCGACCGGAATGAGGCGCTGTTCCTCGATTGCGACGTGCTGATTCCGGCCGCGAAAGAAAACGTCATCACGTCGGAAAATGCCCATCGGATTCGCGCGAAAATTCTGTGCGAGGGCGCAAACGGGCCGACCACCGCAGTGGCGGACGCAATTCTCGCAGAGCGTGAAATCTTTGTGATACCCGATATCTTAGCCAATGCCGGTGGCGTGACGGTTTCCTACTTCGAATGGGTGCAGGACCGGCAGGGCTTCTTCTGGAATGAGGAACTAGTAAACGAGCGGCTGCAGGAGATCATGGTGAACAGCTTCGATGCGGTCCTGGATTACGCGGACAAACATCACGTGAACAATCGCACCGCCGCGTACATGGTAGCTCTGGACCGCGTGGCGTTCGCCATCAAGCTGCGCGGAATTTACGCCTAGTGGTGCGAACGTAGATGAGCGGTGAAGCGTCCACGCCGCTAATGCGGCAATATCACAGCATCAAGCAACAGGTTCCCCAGGCGCTGCTGATGTTCCGGCTGGGAGATTTCTACGAGCTGTTCTATGAAGACGCCGTGACGGCCGCGCGCGAGCTCGAGATCACGCTCACATCCCGAAATAAAGAGAAGGACCAGGCAATCCCGATGTGCGGCGTCCCGCACCATGCTGCGGAAGGCTATATTGCCCGGCTGATTCAGCGGGGTTATCGGGTGGCTGTCTGCGAACAGACGGAGGACCCTCGATTTGCCAAGAAGCTGGTAAGACGCGAGATCACCCGCATTGTCACCCCTGGGACGGCTACCGAAGCGAACCTGCTTCGCTCGCATGAGAACAACTACCTGGCAGCGGTCGCCACCCATGGCGGGCGAGCGGGCCTCGCGCATGTGGACATCTCGACAGGCGAGTTTCGTGTAACCGAGATGGCAATGGATGAGGTGCTGGCGGCGCTCGAGAATCTGAACGCTCGCGAAGTGCTGCTGCCGGAAGAGACCAAGCTGGATATTTCCTGTCTGCGAACGCCGCTGGATAGCTGGATATTCGATTACGATCACGCAGAACGGAGTCTGCGCGAGCACTTCAAACTGCTGAGTCTGGATGGCTGCGGGCTGGGTGACCGGCCGCTTGCGGTCGGCGCAGCTGGGGCGGTTCTACACTACCTGCGCGAGACGCAGCGCGGTGCCATGGATCACCTCGACCGGCCCGGATTCTACGACCGCTCGGATTCCATGATACTGGACGCGGTAACGGTTCGGAATCTCGAGTTGGTAGAGCCGCTTTTTTTGGCTGAGGGTAAGGATGCGACGCTCATTAAAGTGCTGGACGACACCTGCACGGGCATGGGGGGCCGGCTTCTGCGGCGCCGCCTGCTCCGGCCGTGTCTGGATCAGACGGAGATCGAGGCTCGACTGGATGCCCTAGGGCAGATGCTGGCCCAGACCATCGAACGCACCGAGGTCCGGAAAGTGCTCGGCGGGATTTTGGATTTGGAGCGGTTGCTCGCCAAAGTCACCATCGGCACGGCCGGTCCACGGGATCTGCTGGCGCTCGGGAGATCACTCGATCGAGTGGCGGCGCTGCGGTTTCCGCACGGAAGCTCCTCAAGATTGGAAGACCTGGCGGGTCAGCTGGACGCGGTGCCGGAGGTCGGCGAAAAAGTTTTGAAAGCTATAGCCGATGAGCCTCCCCTAAATCTTGCGGATGGCGGAACGATACGCGATGGCTTCCACGCGGAACTGGATGCATTGCGGGATATCAGCCGGAACAGCCGTCAGTATATTGCCGCCATCGAAGTGCGCGAGCGGGCGCGCACTGGTATCGCTTCCCTGAAGGTCCGGTTTAACAACGTCTTCGGATACTACATTGAGATCTCGAAGGCGAACCTGCAGAATGCCCCGGCGGACTACGAGCGCAAGCAAACGCTGGTGAACGCCGAGCGCTTCACCACTCCCGAACTAAAAGAGCTGGAAGCGAAGGTACTGAGCGCGGAGGAGAAAATCCTGGATCTGGAGCGCGAGATTTTCGCCGGGCTGCGGACGTTTGCCGCCCAGCATGCGACCCGCATCCGGAATACGGCCGCCGCTGTGGCTGAGCTCGACGTGACCGCGAACCTGGCCCAGATTGCGGCGGAAAACCGGTATACCCGGCCCCGGTTCTCGACAACGGGTGAAATGCGGGTGATGGCCGGACGGCATCCCGTAATTGAGAAGCTGTCGGAAAGGCAGGCGACGCGGTTCATTCCCAACGACCTCTACCTGAATCCGGCGAAAGAGTACATCGCAGTTATCACCGGCCCGAACATGGGCGGCAAGTCCACTTACCTCCGGCAGGCGGCGTTGCTATGCATCCTGGCGCAGATGGGCTCGTACGTACCGGCGGAGGAGACGCTGCTTCCCATTGTGGATCGCGTTTTCACAAGAATCGGAGCGGCCGACAATCTGGCGCGGGGGCGGTCCACCTTCATGGTAGAGATGACCGAGACGGCCGTGATTCTCAACAGCGCGACCGCCCAAAGCCTGATCGTGCTGGATGAGATCGGCCGGGGAACCGCGACGTACGATGGCCTGGCCCTGGCTTGGGCCGTGGTGGAGCACATTCACGAAAACATTCGGGCAAAGACGCTGTTCGCTACTCATTATCACGAGCTGACCGAACTCGCCGAGCAATTGGAGGGAGTACGCAACCTCCACGTCTCGGTAAAGGAAGCCGGCGACCAGATTATCTTTTTGCGGAAGGTGGAACCGGGCCGCGCGGACCGCAGCTACGGCATCGAGGTTGCCCGCCTGGCGGCCCTGCCGGTCAGCGTGATTGAGCGTGCACGCCAGGTGCTGGCGCTGCATGAGAAGACGGAGCAGGAGGTGACGGAAGAATTGTCGCCACGGCCATCCGGTCCCATACAGATCCAGCTGTTTGAGCCGGTAAATTACGCGTTGGCCGATCGCATCCGGGCGCTAAAACTCGATGAGCTGCGTCCCATTGAGGCGCTGCAGTTGTTGAGTGATCTGCAGAAGGAGCTGAAACGCTGATGCGTGTGGCCGGCGTGATGAGCGGCACGTCGCTGGACGGGATTGATGTCGCTGTCATCGATATTGCAGGGCGGAAGTTTGACGTAGTGGCGCACAGGACCACGCCTTACACCCGTAAACTGAGGCAGGCGATTCTGGCAGTTTCAAACACAGCCACCCACACTGCGGCCATCAGCAGGCTGAATTTCGAACTGGCGGAGCTTTATGCAAAGGCGGTGCGAAATTGCGGAGTTCCGCTGGACACCATTGAACTGATTGGCTCGCACGGGCAGACGATTTTTCATGAAATTGGGAACACGCTGCAGATCGGCGATGGTTCGGTGCTGGCGGAGCGGACCGGCGTCCCTGTAGTATCGGATTTCCGGCCCCGGGACATCGCTGCGGGCGGACGCGGCGCGCCGCTGGTGCCTTATGTGGATTATTTGCTCTATCGCCACAAAACGATCGGCCGCGTTTCCCTGAACATCGGAGGCATCGCAAATATTACCGCCATCCCGGCGGGCGCAAAACCAGAAGACGTGACCGCGTTCGACACCGGGCCCGGGAACATGGTCGTGGACGCGCTGGT
>DATLBY010000346.1:0-5815 GCA_035526665.1 Bryobacteraceae bacterium | reverse complement strand
CTGAGTGGAGGATAGCTTGGCGCGCTGCAGTTTGGCGGTGGCCTCTTCATTCTCCTGGAAACCCTGCTTCACCATCAGGTCCATCGCCTGCTGATCGGTCATTCCGAGAGTCTGCATACGCACGTCCAGAATGGTGTTGGCAAGCATGCGTAACTGCTGTTTCAGAAACGTGAGCTGCAGTTCCATGCTGTTGTCCAGATACCCTTCATCCAGCATGAGCTGAGTGGCGTAGACCGCCCACCCCTCCACGTAAGGGCCGTTGCCGAAGACGGCGCGAAGAATGCGGCGCAGCGGCGGCTGAATATCATTCGCATACTCCAACTGCACGTAATGCCCGGGCATCGCTTCATGGATGGTCAGAAGCTTCAGACCGTAGTAGTTGTATTCCCGCAGCTTCGATTCCACTCTCGCGGCCGGCCACTCCTTGGGTATGGGAGTGATCCAGTAGAACGCTCCCAGCTGCGGCTCCAGCGCGGGCGCGGCGTTGAATCCTCCCACACCATAAATTCCGCGCATGAAGCCGGGAGTCTCAATCACCTGCAGATTGTCGCGCGCCGGCAGCGTCAGCAGATCCTTGGACCGCACGAACTGTTTCGCCTCTTCCAGGTCGCGCCGCGCATCCGAGAAGTAGGTCTCCGGCGTGGCATGCTTCTGGGCAATGCTGGTGAGCACCTCGGAAACCACGGTATTCAGCTCGGGCGTGCCCGCTGCGTTGGGGTGCAGCTTCTGATAGAACGGCAGGCAGAGCTGCAACATACGCTCCCGCACGCGCTTCATCTCCGCTTCAGCACCCACCAGGATTTGGTCGGGACTCTGGTCGGTCGCCAGCATGTAACGGAATTTTTGATTGTATTTGTTACGGCCCAGCTGCCAATCGTAGCTCCGCTGGGAAAGTTCGTTTTTCAAGTATTCGTTGAAGCTCTTGAGAGCCGCCAGGGCGGGTTTTGCCGCCGCATCGTACTCGCTTCTCAGCTCCGGCGGAGCGGCACTGCGCAATTCCTGATCGATGAGCGCAATATTGCCCTCGTTCTCCTGCTGCGCCACCTTGGTCCAGATCGCGGGCGAGCTCACCAGATTGCCGCGTGCCTGTTCCAGCAATGCGGGCAACTTCCGGAGACGCGAAATAATCTGGCTAAAGCGTTTCGGTTTGTCCGTGTACTCCAGCAGAAAAGGCGTATAAACGGCATTCCCCGCCAGTTCCACATAAGCCGTCGGGTTGTGCCGGTAGTTCTGGATCCCATCGATTTCGAGCAGCGCCAAAGAAATCTGGTCCTGGATAATGTCGTAGTCCGCTTTGTCCTCGGCTGAGAGCTGCGCCGCACGCTGAGACCGCTCCAGCCGCAGGCGGAAATCCTGATACCAGCGGCGCTGAGCCGCTATGGATCGCGGGGAATAGTCGTCCAACTCGGAATCGAGGTTCACATTGTTGTGCGTGTGATAGCCGACCTGGGTAGCAGCGACCGGTGAGAAGGAGAGCGATGTATAGACAAACTGCTCCGCCAGTTGGGAAAACGGCTCCGGCGGCGCATCCTTCGCGCAAGATGTCAGGAAGAGACTGCAGGCAATCAGGGCAACCAGACGCATGCAGGAAATTGTAGCGGAGTTTGAGCCTACTTCAGGATTTTCAAAAACGCTTTGGCAGCGTGACTCAACGCGCGCCTCTCCGGATAAACCAGGCGGATCTCGCGCGCCACCGTCAGTTCCAGAACCTGTACCTCGTGCAATGTGCCCTGCTCCAGCTCCTGCTCGACACACATTTTGGGCAGAAATGCGACGCCTTCGTTGCGCTGTACCAGCTTGCGGATCGTTTCCACCGTCGGCATCTCCACATCCATCCGCAGGGCGACTTTGTGACGTTGGAATTCACGCAGCACTGCTTCCCGATAGGGCGACAGCACATTGTGCGCGATGAATGTCTCCTGGCCCAGGTCGCTGATCGGCACCGACTTCTTCTTCGCCAGCCGGTGACTCGGCGATACCACGAACGCCAGATGATCGGTGTAGATGACCCGGCTGTTCAGACGCTCATCCTCGGGATCGTAGCTGATTACTCCCAGTTCCAGATCTCCATCGATGAGCTGGGCCGGAATTTTGCTGGACAGGCTCCTGCGCACCTGCACCTTGACCTTCGGATACAGCCGCCGGTACTGTTCAATGTGCTGCAGCAGATACAACGAGGTGGATTCGTTGGCGCCGATAATCAGCCTGCCGGCCGAGTTGTCCCGCAGCTCCGCCAGCGAGTTCCGCAGTTCGCCTTCCAGGTTTTCAAACCGCCGGGCGTAGTCGGCCACCAGCCTGCCCGCATCGGTTAGAAGCAGCGGCGATCCGGACCGGTCGATCAGCTTCTCCTCCAGCGACGATTCCAGCCGCTGGACAGCCAGCGAAATGGCGGGCTGGGTGCGAAGCAGCTTTTCCGCCGCCCGGGAGAAGCTCTTTTCGGTCGCCACAGCAAGGAAAACTTTGAGGGGGTAGAGCTCCATGGCCTATTATCAACAATTATACCCGCCTAGCAAATTATAAATTTGCTAAATCTGAGCGGCGCCGGGATAATGGAAGGAGCCACAGGTCCTCCAATGAGTTCTCGAGTCTACATCTTCGATACCACGCTGCGGGACGGCGAACAGTCGCCGGGCTGCAGTATGACCGTGCCTGAAAAGCTGCAAATGGCTGCCAAACTGGCAGCGTTGGGTGTGGACATCATGGAGGCCGGGTTCCCGATCGCTTCCGAGGGCGACTTTCAAGCTGTAGACGCGGTCAGCCGCGAGTTTCCCTGGGTGCAGGTAGCTGCGCTGGCCCGTTCCTGCACACTGGACGTTGAGCGCGCCGCCAAATCGCTGGAAAAGGCACGCCGCCCCCGGATTCACACGTTTATAGCCACCAGTGACGTCCATCTGAAATTCAAGCTCAAAAAATCCCGTGAGCAGGTGCTCAACGATGCCGTCGCGGCTGTGGAACTGGCGCGCCGGCATGTGGATGACGTGGAATTTTCGGCCGAAGACGCCACGCGCACCGATCCGGAGTATCTGGAAGTAGTCTGCAAGGCCGTGGTTGCGGCGGGCGCGCGGACGGTCAATATTCCGGACACGGTCGGCTTTTCGGTACCCGATGAATACGGCGCATTGATTCGCCGGCTGGTGAACGCTTTGGGCGACACGGCAATCGTCAGCGTCCACTGCCATGACGACCTGGGGCTGGCAGTTGCCAACTCCCTGGCGGCGGTGCAGAATGGCGCGCGGCAGATTGAATGCACGGTAAACGGCATTGGTGAGCGGGCGGGAAACTGCTCCCTGGAAGAGGTGGTGATGGCGATGAAGACACGGAACGATCGCCTCCCGTACAATACGGGGATTCACACGGAACAGCTTTACCCGGCGAGCCAACTGCTCAGCAGCATCATCACCTTCGGCCCGCAGCCGAATAAGGCTATTGTAGGAAAGAACGCTTTTGCGCACGAGGCGGGGATTCACCAGGACGGGTATTTGAAAGAGCGCACCACCTATGAGATCTTCGATCCGCGGTCGGTGGGCGTGCCCGAAGGCCGTCTGGTGCTGGGAAAACATAGCGGACGCCATGCGCTGAAGAGCCGCTGCAGCGATTTGGGTTTTGAACTGACTAAGCAAGAGCTCGACATGGTGTATCAGAGCTTCATCACGCTCGCGGACCGCAAGAAAGGGTTGTTGGATGAGGAGATTGCCGAGCTGGTTCGCAACGAACTGAGCCGCGCCGCCCATTCCGCAGCCGATTAAGACAATTACTCACACATGAACCTAAACGTATTGATCCTGCCCGGAGACGGCATCGGGATTGAAGTGACTCGCGAAGCCCTTCGGGTGCTGGAACACGTCTGCCGGAAGTTCAAACACACTCTCAGCCGCAAGGACGGCCTGCTGGGCGGGGTGGCGATTCACAAGACCGGCACTCCCTTTCCCGAGGAGACCGCCAAGCTGGCCCTGGAAGCCGACGCAACACTGCTGGGTGCGGTGGGGCTGCCGGAATTCGACAACGCTCCAGCGGACAAGAGACCGGAAAAAGGCCTGCTGGGAATCCGCAAGACGCTGGGAGTCTTCGCAAACCTGAGGCCGGTGCGGAGCTACAAAGCCCTGATCGATTCCTCGCCGCTCAAGAACCACCTGGTGGACGGAACCGACATGATTATCGTCCGGGAATTGAACGGGGGCCTGTATTACGGCACTCCGCGCGGCATCACGGGCTCGGGCGCCGAAGAGCGTGGATTCAACACCATGTCCTACACGCGGCCGGAAGTGGAGCGCGTCACCCGCGTGGCATTCAATTTGGCGAGGAACCGCCGCAAGAAGGTTACCAGCGTGGATAAATCGAACGTGCTCGAAACTTCCCAGCTCTGGCGCAAAGTGGTAATCGAAGTCGCGGCCGAGTACCCGGATGTAGAGCTCGACCACATCCTGGTGGACAACTGCGCGATGCAACTGATCCTGAATCCCAAGCGCTTCGACGTAGTCGTGACCGAGAATATGTTTGGCGATATTTTGAGTGACGAGGGGGCGGTGCTAGCGGGCTCGATCGGCATGCTGCCTTCCGCCTCGATCGGCGATCGGAAGCCTTCCGGCGCCTGGGTAGGTCTATATGAGCCGGTGCACGGGTCGGCGCCGGACATTGCCGGTCAGGATAAGGCAAACCCGCTGGGAGCGATCGGGTCGGTTGCTGCCATGCTGGAATACAGTTTTGGTTTAAAAGAAGAGGCCGCCGCAGTGAACGCCGCCGTGGAGCAGGTGCTGGAAAGCGGTCAGGTAACCGCCGATCTGAAGCCCAAGGGCGCTCCGGCCAGTACAACCCAGGTAGGCGAAGCAGTCTGCGCGGCAATATAAAGGAAGCATTCATGAGTAAGCCCCGTACGATTATTGAAAAACTCTGGGATTCGCATGTGGTCAGTGAAGCGCCGGATGCGCCTTCCCTGCTTTACATCGACCTGCACCTGGTGCACGAAGTCACGTCCCCGCAGGCATTTGCAGGGTTGCGGGAGCGTGGACTCAAGGTCCGCCGTCCTGACCTTCATCTCGCCACCACGGATCACAGTGTTCCCACCACGGACCGTTCGCTTCCGATCATGGACACCATCGCCGCCACACAGGTGGCTCAGTTGGAGGCCAACTGCAAAGAGTTCGGCATCCCCTGCTTCGGGTTCCATAGCGAGAAACAGGGAATTGTTCACGTGATTGGGCCTGAGCAGGGAGTGACCCAGCCCGGCATGACCGTGGTCTGCGGCGACAGCCACACGGCCACGCACGGCGCATTCGGTGCGCTGGCATTCGGAATCGGCACCAGCGAGGTGGAGCATGTGCTTGCCACCCAATGCCTGCTGGGACGCAAATCCAAAACCTACCAGGTTCTGGTGGAAGGCACGCTGAAGCCCGGCGTGTCGGCCAAAGACATCATTCTCAACCTGATTTCGCGTATTGGAATCGGGGGCGGCACCGGCTGTGTTTTTGAGTTTTGCGGCTCGGCCATTCGCGCACTCTCGATGGAAGAGCGCATGACGGTCTGTAATATGTCGATCGAGGCGGGCGCGCGCGCCGGCCTGATTGCGCCGGATGAAACCACCTATGAGTATCTGAAGGGCCGTCCTTTCGCGCCCAAAGGCGCGGAGTGGGATGCGGCGGTGGCGCGCTGGAAGCAGCTCCCGACCGACGAGGGCGCTGTCTACGATCATCAGATCCGTATCGATGCCTCCGTGCTCGAGCCGATGATCACCTTCGGCACCAATCCGGGCATGGGAATTCCGATCACCTCGAACATCCCCAACCCGGAGTCCATTTCCGATCCGCTGGAGCGCGATTCC
>DATLBY010000345.1:0-3714 GCA_035526665.1 Bryobacteraceae bacterium | reverse complement strand
CTAAAATAGGCCTGTGGGCCCCAGATGTGGTAGAAAGAGAAAAGGCAAAACCTGGAACCCGGGCGAGCCAGGGAGGAACGGATGGCAAAAGGTCAGGATCGGAAGAAAGAAAAGAAGAAGCCGAAAGCTCCGAAAGGCAAGTAACTGCGCGCCATCGGACTGCTTTCCGGCATCCGAATTGACAAATGACGAAACGTTTTCTATTCTAGTAAGGTTTGGCGAGTTGATTCTTCTGCTCTTGCGCTACCCTTCCCAGTGCCTTCGGGCGGCTCGGTTGTTCTAAAAATAGGACAGGCAGTCATGGGAACCCGGCGCAGGGGTTGGCCCCGATACTTTGGCGGACACTCCGTACTCAGCATGGGCCAGTCTTGAAGTAACGTCCCTCGCATGTTTTGGGAGCGATGCTAACATATATCGCTTTCACGCGGTAGTTCCGGAGTAGTTATCCAGTAGTTTTCTTTCGATGTGCCTCTTTGTCTTTTGAGGAACGGTATGTCGAATAACGAATCGCAAGTTCAGTTTTCTGTTTAGTCGAAGAGAGGAAATTCGTGCCGACGTTCAACCAACTCGTCCGGAAAGGGCGCAAGCCACCACGGTACAAGACCGCCAGTCCGGCGCTGCAGGCCTGCCCGCAGAAGCGGGGAGTCTGTACGCGTGTTTACACGACCACTCCCAAAAAGCCGAACTCCGCATTGCGGAAGGTGGCCAGAGTCCGTCTGACTAATGGAATTGAGGTCACTACCTATATTCCAGGCGTCGGGCACAATCTGCAGGAGCACTCGATTGTATTGATTCGCGGCGGCCGCGTGAAGGATCTTCCCGGTGTCCGCTACCACGTAGTCCGCGGGACGCTGGATACGGCGGGTGTGGCGAATCGCAAGCAGAGCCGGTCCAAATACGGCGCCAAGCGGCCGAAGGCATAAGGAAACACAGAATGTCACGCAGACGAAGAGCTGAAACCCGCGAGATCCTGCCCGATCCCGTGTATAACTCCACCCTGGCGGAGAAGTTTGTGAACTCCATGATGTGGGACGGGAAAAAGACCGTTGCACAGGGCATCTTCTACAGTGCGATGGAGAAGCTGAAGGAGCGCAGCGGCGATGAGGCGCTCAAGGTCTTCAAAAAGGCCGTGGAGAACGCAAAACCGCTGCTCGAAGTAAAAACGCGGCGCGTCGGCGGCGCCAACTATCAGGTGCCTGTTGAAGTCTCGCAGAATCGCCGCACCAGCCTGGCGATTCGCTGGCTACTGCTGAATGCCCGCTCGCGTCCGGACAAGGGTATGCCTGAAAAGCTCGCGAATGAGTTGGGAGACGCCGCCAACATGCGCGGCGGGGCGATCAAGAAGAAGGACGACGTTCACCGTATGGCAGAGGCCAACAAGGCGTTTGCTCACTACCGTTGGTAATTGATATAGGAAGTTGCTTTTAAGTAAGCGCGACAAGAATATATGCCACGCACAGTTCCACTTCAGAGAATGAGAAACATCGGCATCATGGCTCACATCGATGCCGGTAAAACCACCACCACGGAGCGCATCCTTTACTACACCGGACGCACCTACAAGATCGGTGAAGTGCACGAAGGCACCGCCACCATGGACTGGATGGAGCAGGAGCAGGAGCGCGGTATCACCATCACCTCCGCGGCGACCACCTGCCAGTGGAACGATTACCAGATCAATATCATCGACACTCCGGGACACGTGGATTTCACTGCCGAAGTGGAGCGCAGCCTGCGCGTGCTGGATGGCGCGGTGGCGGTATTTGACGCGGTCGCAGGTGTGCAGCCGCAGTCCGAGACGGTATGGCGCCAGGCTGACAAGTATCGCGTGCCGCGGATCTGTTTCATGAACAAGATGGACCGCGTGGGAGCCGATTTCTATCGCTCGGTGGATACCATCGTGGATCGCCTGAAGGCGCGTCCGGTGCCGATTCAGATTCCAGTGGGCGCGGAAGAAAAGTTTTTGGGCGTAGTGGATCTGGTGACGATGAAAGCGCGCATCTGGCACGACGAAACGCTCGGCGCCAAATTCGATGACGTGGAGATTCCCGCCGATCTGCTGGAGCAGGCGCAATCCTACCGCGAGCAGATGATCGAGGCTGTCTCCGAGTCGGACGACACGCTATTTGAGAAGTTTGTAGAGGGCAAGGCGATCACCGAGGCCGAACTGATGGCCGGTATCCGCAGCGCCACGCTCGCGCAGAAGATTTTCCCGGTGGTTTGCGGCAGCTCGTTTAAAAACAAAGGCGTGCAGAACATGCTGGACGCGGTGGTGAATTATCTCCCCTCGCCGCTGGATGTTCCTCCCATGCAGGGCGCTTCGCCGGATAACAAAGAAGCTGTTATCGAGCGCAAAGCCTCCGATAGCGAACCCTTCTCGGCGCTGATCTTCAAGATCATGACCGACCCGTTTGTGGGCCAGCTCTGCTTCCTGCGCGTTTATTCGGGCAAGCTGAACACCGGCGACACGGTGTTGAACGCGGCCAAGGGCAGGAAAGAGCGGATCGGCCGCCTGGTGAAAATGCACGCCAACAAGCGCGAGGAAGTGCAGGAAGTCCTCGCTGGCGACATCGTGGCGGCGGTGGGGCTAAAAACCACCCAGACGGGCGACACGATCTGCGACGAAAAAGCTCCTATTATCCTCGAATCCATCGATTTCCCGGCGCCGGTGATTCAGCTCGCGATCGAGCCGAAGACCAAGACCGACCAGGAGAAGCTGGGCGTAGCCATCGCCAAGCTGGTGAATGAGGATCCGACCTTGCGGGTGACCACCGATCCCGAGACCGGGCAGACGATTCTGGCCGGCATGGGAGAGCTGCACCTCGAGATCATTGTGGATCGCATGCAGCGCGAATTCGGCGTCGGCGCCAACGTGGGCAAGCCGCAAGTTGCATATCGCGAGACGATTCGCCAGGTGGCCGAGTACGATTACACGCACAAGAAGCAGACCGGCGGCAGCGGCCAGTACGCCAAGGTCAAGCTGCGGGTGGAGCCGAATCCGGGTGCGGATTTCGAGTTCGTCAACGAAGTGCATGGCGGCAATGTTCCCAGAGAGTTTATTCCGGCCATTGAAAAGGGCGTGATTGAAGCGCTCGAGGGCGGTATCCTGGCCGGCTATCCCCTGAACAACATCAAGGTAGCGGTCTTTGACGGCGCCTATCACGACGTGGACTCGTCGGAAATGGCGTTCAAGATCTGCAGCTCCATCTGTGTGAAAGAGGCCTGCAAGAAGGCTAAACCGGTGGTGCTGGAGCCCGTGATGAAGGTAGAGGTTGTGGTGCCGGATGAATACATGGGTCCGGTGAACGGCGACCTGATCTCCCGGCGCGGCCGCCTGGAAGGCACCGAGATCATGGGCGGCACGCAGATTATCAAAGCAATGGTGCCTTTATCTGAAATGTTCGGCTACGCGACGGAGTTGCGGTCGCGCACGCAGGGACGCGGCGCTTTCACGATGCACTTCGGGCAGTACGAAGAGGTCCCCAAGAGCATCTCGGAAGAGATTATCAGCAAGGCGCAGGGAAAAGTAACCAGGTAGAAAAGAACACTTCTTCGAGGAGAACAGAGCGAAATGGCGAAGGAAAAATTTGATCGCAGTAAGCCGCACGTCAATATCGGGACGATCGGCCACATCGACCACGGGAAGACGACGCTGACGGCGGCGATCACCAAGACGCTGGCCAAGCACAACCCGAAGGTGAAGTTCCGGAGCTT
>DATLBY010000344.1:0-6399 GCA_035526665.1 Bryobacteraceae bacterium | reverse complement strand
CGGCATCAACACCGCCATCTATGGCCCCGGCGGCAATATCGGAATCGGTTTTGCCATGCCGATCAATCGCGCCAAGACGATGCTCAGTGAGTATCAGCAGGGGCGGCGGTTTACTCGTCCTAAGCTCGGCGTCGCCGTCGTCTACGTAGCCGGCGATCTGGCCGAGGCGCTGGAGCTGCCGGCACAGGGCGGACTGCTTATCCAGGAAGTTGCGAGGGGATCGGCGGCCCAGGCCGCTGGACTCCGGGGCCCCAGACAGATCGTTGTGGTGGGCAACAACGAATTGGGTGTCGGCGGTGACCTGATTCTGGCAATTGACGGCAGGGCTGCGGATCGCAACGATGCAATTACGAGGGCCATCAACAACAAACGTCCAGGCGATGAGATTGAATTGACGATCTACCGCGCCGGGCGGACGATGAAAGTGCGCGTCAAGCTGGGAGAGGATGCCGAAGATTCGTTATAGTCCGCGCGACCTCAGCGATCGACTCCCGGCTTAGCTCCGCGTACATCGGAAGCGACAGCACTTCGCGCGCGGCGCGCTCGGCTTCCGGCAGGCTGCCGGGCCCGGACCCGAACTGCTGGTAGGCCGGCTGCAGATGGGCGGGAATCGCATAATGAATCGCGGTCTGAATGCCTGCGGCGGCGAGTCCTTCCTGCAATTCATCGCGCTGGGACGAGCGCACGGTATAGGTATGGTACACGTGCCGCGAGTAAGGCATCGCTACCGGCAGGCAGAGCCCGGATGCAGGAAGCAGCGCATCGTATTCGCGAGCCGCATAGCGCCGAAGTTCCGTCCATCTCTCCAAATGCTTTAACTTCACGTTTAGGATGGCGCCCTGCAGCCCTTCCATCCGGTAGTTAAAGCCCCGTAGCACGTGATGGTATTTCCGGTCCTGCCCCCAGTCGCGTAACATGCGCACTTTCGCGGCCAGCTCAGCGTCATTCGTGGTGACAATGCCGCCTTCTCCATAGGCTCCCAGATTCTTCGTCGGGTAGAAGCTGAAACAGGCGAGATGACCGAGACTCCCGGCCCGGCGGCCCTTGTATTCCGCCGCATGAGCCTGGGCCGCGTCTTCGATCACCATCAGGTTATGGCGCCGGGCCAGATCCATCAGCGGGTCCATGTCGGCTGCCTGGCCGTACAGGTGAACCGGTAGAATGGCCTTGGTTCTGGGCGTAATCAGCCGCTCCACTTGATTCACGTCCATCGTGAAGGATTGCGGATCAATATCGACGAACACCGGGCGTGCGCCGCAATAATCGATGGCCGCCACACTGGCGATAAAAGTAAAAGGAACTGTGATCACTTCCTGTTCCGGTGAAACCCCGGCGGCCAGCAGGGCCAGGTGAAGCGCGCTCGTTCCGGAATTTACCGCCACGGCATGGGACGTCCCGGCACAGACCGCAAAATTTTGCTCGAATTCAGCTACCTGCGGGCCGAGAATGTACTGCCGGCTCTCCAGCACGGAATCCACCGCGTCGCGAATCTCATCCCTAATGCTGTCGTACTGCGCCTTTAGATCTATCAATGGAACCATGAGGGGAAACCTCAATTCTAAGTCACAGCGCCCTAGAATGATTCGATAGTTCCGATGTACCGGAGGCCAGTGCAGGATAAATCGCCGTGTATTTCTTCAGGGAGCCACGGCGGGAGCGGCTGCGACACGCGGACCCTTGTACGAACTGGCTTTGGCCGGCTGAGTTCGGCGCCGTTCGCCGCTTCCAACCGGTTACATGCATGTCACATGTCACATGAAATAAATCATGGCCAATCTCGTCCAACAAAGGCCAGTAAGCTGGCCAGTCTGATTCCGAGGAGAAGGCAAATCATGGCGAATAATCCCCCGTACCCACTACATAACGACCAAAGTATCGCGGATGCGGTCTCCGACGCCGCATCCCAGGCCAAGGACAAAGTAAATGAGATGACCTCGCAAGCGAGGGAAAAAGCAAGTGCATTGGGCCGGGCCGCGGTAGAAAAGATGGATTCTAGCCGCGAGAGTGCTGCCGAGAGCCTGCAAAGTACGGCGTCCTCACTGCGCAGCGGAGCGGAGATCGGCAGCCAGAGCATCAACAACTTTGCCAGCCGGGCAGCGGGCTCCATCGAACAGACTGCTCAGTATATGCGTGAGCATAATGTGCGCGGCATGGTTAGCGACGTGCAGGAAATGGTAAAACGGAATCCAGGTCCTTCCCTGATTGCGGCCGCCGCTTTCGGCTTCCTCTTGGGAGCGGCGCTTAGAAGAGATTAGACGCTCCCACCAGGCGGGGAGGCAGTGCACGATGGTCCTCGCGCACCTCAGCTTCCGCTGGAAGTGCGGTGGGCGGAGGACTCGCCACCCGGTGAAATCTTTTTTCTGCCACGGTGTCCAATGAGCAGCGAGAGAGGAGCATTTTAATGGCAGCTAACATTGCAGTATTTGGTATTTACAGGAGTCGCGAGCAGGCCGATGAGGCAATCGGTGTAATTCGGGACGCCGGATTCCGAAATGAAGATATTTCCGTTCTGCTGCCCGATAATCAAGGCACCAAGGACTTCGCACACGAAAAGAATACGAAGGCTCCCGAGGGGACCACTGCGGGGGCGGCAGCGGGCGGCATTTTGGGAGGAGCACTTGGCTGGCTGGCCGGCGCCGGAGCTCTTGCCATCCCCGGCATCGGACCCTTTCTGGCTGCAGGGCCGATTCTGGGGGCGTTAGCGGGCTTGGGTGCCGGCGGCGTGGTGGGCGGCTTCGTCGGAGCCATAGTGGGCATGGGCATTCCTGAGTACGAGGCCAAACGTTATGAAGGCCGCATCCGCGCCGGCGGCGTGCTTTGCTCCATACACTGCGATGACGAGCATTGGGTGAGCCGCGCCAAAAAGATTTTGCAGGATACCGGGGCAGAAGATATTGCTTCCGCCGGAGAGGAAAAAGCCGATTACAAGGGTACCCGTTCCGAAGTCCCCCTGGACCGAACTCCCGGAAGCTGACATTCATATCCCTCGTATCGGGGGGGTACACTGGTTACAGATACAACTTATGGCTAGAGGCTGGGAAAGCAAGTCGGTCGAAGAGCAGATGTCGGCCGCGGAAGACCGGCGGCCACGCGATGTAAGTCCAGAGCCATCCCCTGAGCAGCAGCGCCTTTTGCGAGAAAAAAACGTTCTGATGCTGTCCATAGTCCGGGTGGAGCGGGAAATTGCCTCCTGCACCCACTCGCGCTATCTCGCTATTCTCGAAAACGCGCTCGGAGATCAGAAGCAAAAGCTAGTGCGCATTGAGCAGCTCTTGCAGAGCGGGACGGTGGGCGTTTAGCTGACCGGGGTGACGGCGAACGGGTTGAAATTCGTGTGGGTGTCCATCACATCCACTCGCTCGGCGCGCTTCAGACCGTTCACCACCAGGTAGGTCAATGGGGTTGCCGCCGCTTCATAGAGCACCTTGGCTACATAACCTGACACCATCATGTTCAGCATGTCGGCGCCGGAGGCTTTCCCCGCGAAGATAATGAAGATCACTAGAACGGTATCCACCAGCTGCCCCACCACCGTCGATCCGATCGTGCGCATCCATAGATATTTACCCTGAGTGAGAACTTTCATCCGCGCTAGAGTGAAGGAATTAGCGAACTCACCGGCCCAGTAGGCGACCAGGCTTGCGAACACCACCCGCGGAACTACTCCCAGGACGGTCTCGAAAGCTTCCTGATTACTCCAACCAGGCCCAGGCGGCAGCTTCACCACCAGGTAGCTGATGCAAGCCAGCAGAAACGACGCGAAGAAACCGTTCCAAATCGCGCGGCGCGATCCCGCATAGCCGTAAACCTCAGTGAAAATGTCGCCAAATATGTAGGTGATCGGAAACAGCAGTTGTGCGCCACTGAAGCGCAGCGGGCCGATCGCTATAAACTTCGAAGCCACGATGTTCGACACCAGCAGCACTGCGACAAACGCGGAGACCAGCGTATCGTAATACTTGAAGTGTTTCGGGTACTCGTCTGATAACACAGCTATTTTCATCGGGGAAGCAGAAGGTAAGGACATAACGTTCAGGATACGGCGAAACTAGCACGCGGCGCTTTACTTCAGAAACAGAACAGCCATTTTGCCATCGGTATCCAGGTTATCGCCAGTGGCATTCTGGCTGTGCTGGGGAACTTCAGGCCGGTCTACCAGGGCAAGCGACTTCACCAGGTTCGTGAACAAGAGATCGCTCACTACCTTGGCGCGCTCTTTATCGATATCCGGGTCGATTTTATGAATAAACGTGTGATTTTCGTCGGAGAACGCAATTCCGATGTCGTGCGTTGCCGAGCACACCCAAACCGGCTTCCCCTGATAATCGGCTGGCCTCCGCCAAATGCGTAAATGATGCCGCTGCGCAAAAGTGTTGTTTTGCTTCTGAAAGACCAGATCCGGCTGCCGCCCATCCAACAGCAGAATGGACACCGGTGCCTCCTTGTAGCCCCGCAGCTCGGCGATCGCGCGAAAGGTTTCGAGCGCCGACTGTTTGTTCAGCGCGGCCGCAGTATCCCATCCCGCGGCTTTGAAGGCTGCCTCCAACTGATCCTGGGTCCCGATGTACATGACGTTCGTAAGATCCGAGGGCTTCGGCGGGTTCTGTGCCACCGTTTGAAACGGCTGCGCATTCACCATGCGATACAAGCCTGCTTCATCGCTGACTGGTGCGAGGCTGGATTTCGCGAAGGGCTCATCCCATTGGAGAGGTTCCTGCAGCCGTACGGTCATCTCCACGCCGGGCTCGAACGCGATTTGCCCGTCCGACTGCTTCAGAATCGCGCCCTTTGCCACCTCCAGGAGTTCGCCGAGTGACCGGTTCCGCTGGCTGACCTTATTGATACCCTGGTCCATCCGGGAAGATAAAGTCTCCGAGGCCAGAATCCCGATCACCTGACCACGCTCGTCGACAGACTCACGTGCATTGTCCACATCCACCAGTTTTGATTTCAGGCGCACGGCCTTCCCTGATGCACCGATAAGTTGCGTGAAATTCAGTGTCAAAATCCCTCGTTCATCCGCCCTGCTGGGCGGTTTAACGGCTGAAACCTGGCCCTTAAGGCGGGCGCCGGAGGGTACCACCAGCCGCTCCCCCACGACAACCGGCGTGATCACCACGGCTTCCACAGGGTCTTTTTCCTGGGAAGAGGAGGTCGCTACCTTGCTCGTGATCCGAATGTGAATGTCCGTGCCGGCTGGAACCTCCGCGGCCAAGCCGAGGCATACCGCCGTCAAAAGTGAACAGATCACTCGCACAACTACTCTTATCTCATAGACGCGGCCCCCAAAACCCGGGTGTTTCGGGGAAGGGTATAATCTGGATGTGAAATTCGGCCTCTATCTTCTCGTCGCGCTGAGTATGTTCCTGGCTGCCTGTGCCCAAGCGCCTCAAAATAAGGATGCAGTTCGAGAGGCTATCGTTCAGCATTTGACGAAGAACTCCGGACTGAACATGAGCTCGATGGACGTGGAGGTGACCTCGGTCACGTTCCGGGATAAGCAGGCGGATGCCAGCGTTGCTTTTCGCGCCAAAAACTCTCCCGAGCAATTGATGAGCATGAAGTATACGCTGGAGAGCGAAGGCAAGAAGTGGATTGTGAAGAAGAAGGCTGGAAACAGCGGTCATAGTGAGGCTGCTGTCCCAGACCCCCATGGAGCTGGCGCACCGGCATCGGGATCGCTGCCGCCCGGCCACCCGCCCCTTCCGGATTCCTCCGGTACACCCAAATGAAAAGGATCGCAGTGCTGGGCGGTGGACCGGCCGGCGCATTTACAGCGGAGCGCCTTGCCACCGCCGGTTTCGAAACGATTCTGATCGACGAGAAGCTGGCGTGGGAGAAGCCCTGCGGCGGCGGTCTCACCTACAAGGCCTACAGCCAGTATCCTTTTCTGATTGAAAACGGCACACCCAAGAGGTTGATCACCGAATCGTGGCTGTCGTCCTCGACCGCCGGCTCTGTCCGGCTTAATCTCTCCAAGCCGATCGTCATATACTCGCGCTATGAGCTGAATAAAATGTTGCTCGATCGGGCGAGCACCGCTGGAGTGCAGCTGGAGAAGACGCGTGTCACGGAAATTTCGCGCCGCGGCAGCGGATGGCTCCTGAACACCAGGGCAGGGAAAGTAGATGCCGATTTCTGTGTCGTGGCTACGGGTGCGCGCAATTCTTTGCGCGAGGTAGGCACCCGGTGGTCGGGCGCCGACACCATGACCACCCTCGGCTACTACGTCCCTACGCACCGAAATCAGATCGATATTCAGTTCTTCCCGCAATTTGAAGGCTACATCTGGGTTTTCCCCCGCAACGGGCACGTCTCGGTCGGTATCTGCGGCAAAGGGGCGTCGGCCCAAAGTTTGCGTGCGCGCCTGGAAGATTACATGCGGAATAACGATCTTCC
>DATLBY010000343.1:0-7120 GCA_035526665.1 Bryobacteraceae bacterium | reverse complement strand
GAAGGCAGCACCGTAAGAGTTGCCGCGGTAGCTAACGCCAGGCCGCCGATGACCGCTCTGCCAAGCGGCGCCGACTGTTCCCCGCCGTCTCCCCAACCCAGCGCCATGGGTGTCATGCCGGCGATCATGGCGGCGGCCGTCATTAGAATCGCTCGAAACCGGCCAACCCCTCCTTCAACCGCTGCCTTCTCATTGGTCGCACCCTCCGTACGGGCGATTTCCGCGAATGTTACCAGCAGGATGGCGTTGGCGACAGAGATTCCAATCGCCATGATGGCGCCCATGAAGGACTGAACGTTGAGCGTTGTCCCGGTAAGCGCGAGCATAATGAGTACTCCGCAAATAACGGCGGGAACTGCCGAGATAACGGCCAGCGCCAGCCGGAATGACTGGAAGTTCGCCGCCAGCAGCAGAAGAATGACTACGATGGCCAGCAGCAGCCCAATCTGAAGCCCGGCTTGCGTCTCGATCAAAGCCGGAAGCTGACCCCGCACGTTCACCTTTACTCCTCGAGGGGGCTCTTCCAAACGCTTGAGGGCGCCGCGAATATCCTCGCCCACATTACCGAGCGACTTATCATGCGTATTCGCCGTCACGCTTACGACACGTTGCATGTTGTAGCGATCGATCTGTCCCATGGTTGTGCCGTACTCCACTTTGGCCAGATCTCCCAATAACGGCCGTGGAGAACCGTCGTTCATCACCGGAAGATTGGCCACGTCCTCCAGGGAACGCACCTGATTTTGTGGAATCTCAACCTGAATCTGAAAGCCGTTTCCACTTTTTGGATCACGCCAGAAGTTCGGATCGGTAAACCGGCTGGATGACGTTGCCGCCAGTAAGGAACGCGCTACACTCGCCGTTGTCAGCCCCAGTTGACCAGCACGGCTGCGATCCACCGTAATCTGGAGTGTCGGATAATCCAGCGGCTGCGCATACTGCACATCGCGCAGAGAGGAAAGGCCGGCCAGGGCCGCGCGGACCTTTTCTGCGTAAGCTCGATTTGCTGCCAGGTTTGGGCCTTGGACCGCCACTTCTATCGGTGTCGGAGATCCGAAGCTCATCACCTGGCTCACGATGTCGCCGGCCTCGAATGATATCGAAGTGTCCGGCATCTCCCTATGTAATTCCGCCCGCAGCTTCTCTTTAAGAGCCTCGCCCTTCATAGGGGCCGAACGGCTCAACGAGACTAGTAGGACCGCCTCCTGTGGGCCGCTTGTAAAAAGGTAAATCGTATTGATCGGATAGCTGGGCGGCTGCACGCCGATAAAGCCCATTGTGATCTGGACATTTTCCGGGCCGGCCTCCCGCCGGATGACGTCCAATGCCTTCAGTGCGACCAGTTCCGTGCGCTCAATCCTGGTACCGGTGGGCGCCCGGAGACGGATCTGGAATTGGCCGGCATTCACTCTCGGAAAAATCTCCGTTCCCAGGCGGGGCAGAATGATGTAAATGATCGCCGCGGAAGCGATCACATAAACGCCCAGCAGGAGCCACCGAAACCGCAGAACCGCTTGCAGGTACGATCCGTAGCCGCTTCGTATTCTTTCAAAAATGCCTTTTCGCTCCGCCTCCCCATGCTTGGACTTTAGAAGCCAGGTCGAAAGCACGGGCACCAGCGTACTGGACAGAAGGTACGACGAGACCATCGCAAAGCCAACCGACAAAGAGAGGGGAATAAACAATTGCCGGCCCACGCCCACCATGAAGAAGGACGGCACGAAAACTGCAAGAATCGAGAGCATCGCCAGCATACGGGCCACAGCGGTCTTCTTCGCGGCCTCCCATACGGCACGGGCCAGCGGAACGCCCGCGGCCAAGTGCGTATGGACACTTTCAATCGATACCGTTGCTTCGTCGACCAGAACGCCAACAGCGAGCGCCAGGCCGCCCAGCGTCATGATGTTAATGGTTTGCCCGGCGGCCCACAGTCCAACTACCGCCCCAAGCAGCGCGAACGGTATGGTAATCAGCACGATCAGTGCGCTGCGCCAGTCGCGCAGAAAAAGCAACACCATTAAGCCGGTCAGACCTGCTCCAATCAGCCCCTCGGTGATCAGCCCGCGGATCGAGTTGGTTACATACGGTGATTGATCGAACTCGATCCGTATGTCAACGTCCTGGGGTACAACCGCCTTCATCGCGGGCAGGGCATTCTTCACCCGCTCGATCACGGCTAGGGTGGATGCGTCGGCACGTTTGGTGACTGGTATGTAGACGGTTCTTTTACCGTTCACATGGGCATACCCGGTGGGGACGTCTGTGCTGTCGGAAATAGTGCCGATGTCGCGCAGGTAGACGGCCGGGCCGGCGCCCGTGCGGACCGGCGCGTCCAGTAACTCATCCAGCTTTGCGCCTAACGACGCGTTGGTCGCGGCAATCCGGGTCAAATCCCCTGTGCGTACGCTGCCCGAAGGAAGCACCGTGCTGGCGCGGTTGACGGCCGCAATGGCCTCCTCCGGGGAGACACGATACGCTCGCATCCGCTCAGGGTCCACTCGGACCACGATCGTCCGTTGATTTCCGCCAAAGGGTGGTGGCGCGGAGACCCCGGGCAACGTAGCAAAAATCGGGCGCACCAGATTCAATGCGATGTCCTGCATTTCACCCTGGGTGCGATCGGGACTGCTGAACACCAGCTGCCCCACGGGTACGCTTCCAGCGTCGTAGCGCACGATGAACGGAGGCACGGCTCCCGGTGGCATGAACGCGCGAGCCCGGTTCACGTAGCCGACGGTTTGTGCCATCGCCTGGTTCATGTCCGTAGCAGGCTGAAATACCAGTTTCATCAAGGCGACGCCCTGAATATTCTTCGACTCTACGTGCTCAATGCCGGTGATATAGAGGAAGTGGTACTCGTAATAGTAAGTAAGGAAGCCCTCCATCTGCGATGGATCCATACCGCCGTAGGGCTGAGCCACATAGATGGCCGGTGCTCCTAAGTTCGGAAAAATGTCGACCGGCATCCTTTGCACTGCAAGAATTGAGCAAAGGGCAATGCCCAACACGACCACCAGGATGGTGACGGGTCGCAGCATGGCCATTCTGACTAACCACATAAATCGATAGACTCCTAGGCCCGTGCGATAGCGGGCCCTGGCATGCTGCTCCGGGGTATTCTGCGCGAAACCGTCCGCTCGTCAATATTGTATTAGCTCGCTCGACTCGTGCGCGCAGATCCCACAGCGACCACGCCATCGTATGCGGTGTAGTCATCATCGTCTTATCGGCGTTCAGCGGCGTTTATCGACGGCCATTTGCCGGATGCCGTACTCGCGCCGGTCACAGACGCCCAAAATAAAATTATCTCCCTGTCTCCTCATTCAGATCCAGCCAAATCACAGCTCCCTCGCGAGCCGTTTTCTGGACATCGCTTGCTACCGTGATGGCAGGAAGGATAAAAATGAGCCACCCCGTCCCCAACAGTCCCATCTCGGTCCGTCAACAGACCGCGAATGAGAAAAACGCGCAGCTCAGCACCGGACCCCGCACCGCCGCCGGCATCGAAGCCTGCAAGCACAACCGCCTTAGCCATGGACTCGCTTCCACCCTCACCGTCCTCCCCTGCGAGGATCAATCCCAGTTCGACGAACTGCTCGCCTCCTTCGTCCAGGAGCACTCCCCCGGGACTCCCACCGAGCAGGCCCTCGTCGCACAGATCGTTGCCGCCGTCTGGAAGCTCCGCCGCCTCGGCTGCATCGAGGAAAGCGTCTTCGGTCTCCTGCTCTCGGCCGCGCCGCCCACTGAGGGTTCCTCCCCCTACAACCAGATGGCCCTCGAGCTCACCAGCAATAGCCGCAGCGGAAATGCGCTCAGCCTGCTCGCCCGCTATCAGTCCGCGCTGAATCGCCAACTTCTGCAAGGCCTGAAAGAGCTCCGCACCGCGCAGGACCGCCGCCGCGCCGCCCGCGACCAAACCGAGAAACAGGAGCTGCTGCACCGGCTCAGCGGAAATACAGAACGGACCCATTCGCAGAAGCATTCCCTGGAGCTGCTCACCTCCGACCCGGACATCATCATGAATTACGTGGAGGCTGAGGCGCTCGTCCTGGCCGGAATCAAGCCGAAAGCCCTCCGCCATCGCCCCGCGGCCGCATGAAGCGCCCCTGCGCACTCCTGGGGAGCCGCTGCTATGATTGAATATCCACGCATGGTCCCGGACACAATTCAAGAAGGTCTCACGTTCGACGACGTACTTCTCCAGCCGTCCAAAAGTGGCGTGTTGCCGAATCAGGCCGACACCCGCACGTTCGTCACCCGTAAAATCGCGCTGAACATCCCGATTCTTAGCTCTGCCATGGATACCGTCACGGAGTCTCACCTGGCTATCGCCTTGGCGCAGCAGGGAGGCATCGGCATCATTCACCGCAACATGACAATCGATCGCCAGGCCGAAGAGGTCGATCGCGTCAAACGAAGTGAGAGCGGGATGATTGTCGATCCCGTTACCATCGACCCTGAAAAGAAAATATCCGACGCGCTCGAGGTGATGAAGCACTACCGGATTTCCGGCGTGCCCGTTACTAAGAATGGACGGCTGGTCGGCATCCTCACCAATCGCGACCTGCGCTTTGAAACCCGCTACGACCTGCCTATCTCCAAGGTGATGACGAAAGATAACCTCATCACGGTTGCCGTTGGAACTACGCTCGAAGAGGCCGAAAGCATCCTCCACAAACACCGCGTTGAAAAACTGCTGGTGGTGGATGAGAACTATTACCTGAAGGGCCTCATCACCGTCAAGGACATCCAGAAGAAGCTGAAGTATCCGAATGCCGCCAAGGACGAGCAGGGCCGCCTGCGCGTTGGCGCCGCATTAGGCGCAACCGGCGATTACCTGGAGCGTGCCAAGGAACTGGTGGCCCGCAAGGTAGACGTGTTGGTGATCGACACCGCCCATGGACACAGCGAGCGTGTACTGGCCGCCGTCCGGCACATGAAGAATGTACTGCCCGAGGTGCAGCTCATCGCCGGCAACGTCGCCACCTACGAGGGAGCGCGCGACCTGATGGATCTCGGAGTGGACGGCGTCAAAGTCGGCATCGGGCCGGGCTCCATCTGTACAACCCGCGTGGTAAGCGGAGCCGGCGTTCCCCAGATCACGGCCATTTCTCAGTGCGCCAAAGCCACTCGCGGCAGCGGTGTTCCGCTGATATCCGACGGCGGCATCAAGTACTCGGGTGACGTCACCAAGGCAATCGCCGCCGGCGCCGATGCCGTCATGATCGGAAGCCTTCTGGCCGGCACCGAAGAGAGTCCCGGAGAAACCATCCTCTATCAGGGGCGGACCTTCAAGAGCTACCGGGGAATGGGCTCTCTTGGCGCCATGGCGCAGGGCAGTTCAGATCGCTACGCCCAGGATGCCAGCGGCAAAATGGTTCCTGAGGGCATCGAAGGCCGTGTGCCCTATAAAGGCCTGCTCTCCGACCTCGTGTTTCAACTCGTTGGCGGCCTGCGTTCCGGCATGGGCTACTGCGGCTGCGCCACCATCCCGGAGCTTCAGGAGCGTGCCCAATTTCTGCGCGTCACTTCCGCCGGCCTTCGTGAGAGCCACGTGCACGACGTCATCATCACTAAGGAAGCGCCAAACTATCGTCTGGAGTAGCCGGCATGATCGGTCATTTGGTAGCCGCCGGCGCTCTCTTTCTGCAGGGTAGCTTACCGCTGCATCGCATCGGATTCGAAGGCAATGGTGAGATCTCTCCTGCCGGTCTGGAAAAGGCCGCCGGATTGGAATTAGCCAAGCCTGCCGGTACGGCGGATTTTGACGCCGCCTGCACTCGCTTGCTGGACACCGGGCTGGTGATGTCCTGCCGGTACAAGTACGCTCCCAGCACGCGCGATGGCGTCTCGGGCTACAGCCTCACCTTTCAGATCGAGCCGCAAAAGGCCGATCAACAGCTTCGCTTCACCGTCCCTGGAATCCCGGACGACAAGCTGTGGGCATGGCTGGACCGCAACGAGCCGCTGGTGCGCCGGACCATGCCCGCCAACGACGCCGCCACTGCATTTTATGTCGCGGCGGTCGAGCGCGCCATACGGGCGTTGGGCAATGGCGGCAAAATCGTCTCCAGCATCGATACAGACCTTTCCAAACGTCAAACTACCCTGATATTCCGGCCGGCTAATCTCCCCAAAATCACGGATGTCGCCTTCAGTGGGAACAAGGCCATTTCGGCGGATGTCTTGCGAAATGCTCTGCGCAAAGTCGCGGTCGATTCTCCGTTTACCGAATACGACTTCCTGCGGTTGCTCGACCTGAATGTACGCCCCCTATACGAATCCCTCGGCCGCCTGAACCTGAAGTTCGTCAAGGTAACGGCAACCCCTTCCGGCCCTGGAGTCGCTGTCAACACCGCCATCGATGAGGGAATCGTCTACTCCCTCTCCGCCGTTAGAGTGCAGGGCACGGGCGCGAACGAAGCGGAGCTGCTACCGGCGGCAAACTTTCCCACCGGCCAGGTAGCCAACTGGAATTTGATCCAGAAGTCGCTGGCAGAGATAGAGAGCCGCTTTCGCAACCTGGGCTATCTGTCGGTGAATACCCGTGTCGATCGCGAGCTCGATGAGGGTTCGCAGTCGGCTCGGCTGAAGGTGCAGGTAAACCGGGGCCCGCAGTATAAGTTCGGCAAGCTGGTGATTAGCGGGCTCACGCCGGGCGCGCGTGACCGGGCAGCCGCGCGCTGGAAACTCAAACCCGGTGAGCCGATGAGCGAAGGCTATGTGGGCGATTTTATCGACGATGTTTTAAAGAATGCGAATCTTGGTCCCGAGATCCAGCGAGTTGGTCAATCACTCGAGGAACAGCCTGGGAATGTAGTGAATGTATCCCTCAATTTCCACCATCAGTAGCCATCAACTCTCACTCCGGGCCACCGTAGCCGCAAGCTTTCCGCGCGCCAGCCGTATGTGAATAGCGGCGCCCTCGGCCACTTTTTCGGCCTCCGTCAAAATACGGCCGCCCTCATCCTGCACAATTGCGTAGCCGCGCTCCAGAATCTTTACGGGACTCAACTGCGCCAGGTGGGCACCCAGGGGTCCCAGGCGGCCATCCGCCCGGCTCAGCCGCAACGCCATGCTCTGCTCACTGAGCACGGTCGCGGCATCCAGCCGCTGCCGG
>DATLBY010000342.1:0-9878 GCA_035526665.1 Bryobacteraceae bacterium | reverse complement strand
GGCGTGGACGCCTGCTCTCCCTCCGACCGCATCGCCGATCCTACCGAGCCGCGTCATCACGTGGTCGCCTACGACTTCGGCATCAAACGCAACATCCTGCGAAAACTCTGCCAGTCCGGCGCCCGCGTCACCGTGGTTCCGGCTCTCACCTCCGCCGAGGACGTGCTCGCGCTCAAGCCGAATGGCGTCTTCCTCTCCAACGGACCCGGCGATCCCGAGCCCCTCGAGCACCAGACCGAGCAGGTCCGGAAGCTGATCGGAAAAACTCCTATCTTCGGGATCTGCCTCGGCCATCAGATTCTGGCCCGCTCACTCGGCGCCAAAACCTATAAACTGAAATTCGGACACCGCGGCGCCAACCATCCGGTGCTCAACCAGATCACGAATAAGGTGGAGATCACGTCTCATAACCACGGATTCGCCGTCGACCCGGACTCCATGAAGCAGAGCGAAGTGGAGCTCACACACATCAATCTCAACGACCAGACCTTGGAAGGCTTCCGGCACCGAAATCACCCTGTCTTCTGTGTTCAGTACCACCCCGAGGCCGCGCCGGGGCCGCATGACTCGTATTACTTGTTCGACGACTTTGTAAAATTGATGGATCAGGAGAACCGGTAACCGCGGATGCCCAGACGCAACGACATCCACCGCATACTCATCGTCGGCTCCGGCCCAATCGTCATCGGCCAGGGCTGCGAATTCGACTACTCCGGCGCGCAGGCTTGCAAGGCTCTGAAAGCCGACGGCTATGAAGTAGTTCTGATTAATTCCAACCCGGCGACCATTATGACCGACCCGGAGCTGGCCGACCGCACCTACGTCGAGCCCCTCAGCGTCGCCTTCGCCGAAGAGGTCATCCGCAAGGAACGCCCCGACGCTCTCCTCTCCACCGTGGGCGGTCAAACCGGCCTCAATCTGGCGGTGGATCTGGCCGAAGCCGGCGTTCTGGACAAATACGGCGTCGAACTGATCGGCGCGAAAATCGATTCGATCAAAAAGGCCGAAGACCGCCTGCTGTTCAAAGATGCGATGCGCAAGATCGGTCTCGATATGCCGCACTCGCAGCTCGTCAACAGCGTCGAAGCGGGCGTCGAATTCGCGCAGAAGAACGGCTATCCAGTCATTCTGCGTCCGAGCTTTACCCTCGGGGGCACCGGCGGCGGCATCGCCTATAACCTGGAAGAGCTGGAAGATATCCTGGAGCGCGGGCTCGACCTCTCGCCTGTCCACGAGACCCTGATCGAGGAAAGTGTCATCGGTTGGAAAGAGTACGAACTGGAGGTGATGCGCGACCTCGCCGATAACGCGATCATCATCTGCTCCATCGAAAACTTCGATCCGATGGGCGTTCACACGGGCGACTCCATCACCGTCGCGCCCGCGCAGACGCTGAGCGACCGCGAGTATCAGATGATGCGCGATGCGGCCCTGCGCTGCCTGCGGGAAATCGGCGTCGATACCGGCGGCTCCAATGTGCAGTTCGCCATTAATCCGGCCAACGGCCGCATGGTGATCGTCGAGATGAATCCGCGCGTCTCGCGCAGCTCGGCGCTGGCTTCCAAGGCTACGGGATTCCCCATCGCCAAAATCGCCGCCAAGCTCGCCGTCGGTTACCGTCTGGACGAGATCAAAAACGACATCACCCGTCTTACGCCGGCCTGCTTCGAGCCCACGATCGATTATGTGGTGGCCAAAATCCCACGCTGGCAGTTCGAAAAGTTCCCCGGCGCGGAGCCGGTGCTCGGCACTCAGATGAAATCGGTGGGCGAAGTGATGTCAATCGGACGCACCTTCAAGCAGGCTCTAGGAAAAGGCATTCGCAGCCTGGAGACCGGCAAGGCGGCTGCCGCCGAAGTCTTCGAGGAGCATCTTATCCCGAAGCGCCTCATTACGCCGAACCCCGATCGCCTGGGTTATATCCGCTTCGCCATGGAGAAGGGCTACACGCCCGAGCGGATCCACGAAATGACCGGAATCGATCCCTGGTTCCTGAAACAGATGAAAGAGATCGTCGAGCTGGAGGCCACGCTCGACGGCAGGAAACTCGATTCCCTGACCGCGCAGGAGTTCTCCCGCGCCAAACGTGACGGTATCTCCGACGAACGGATCGGGCGCTATACCGGCGTCACCGGTCTGGCCGTGCGTGAGCGCCGCAAAGAACTCGGGGTAAAAGCCGTGTTCAACCGCGTGGATACCTGCGCGGCGGAATTCGAAAGCTTCACCCCGTACATGTATTCGAGCTACGAATCGGAGTGCGAATCCAATCCCACCGATCGTAAAAAGGTCATGATTCTCGGCAGCGGTCCGAACCGCATCGGCCAGGGCATCGAATTTGACTACTGCTGCTGCCATGCCTCCTTTGCGCTGCAGGATTTCGGCGTCGAGTCGATCATGGTCAACTGCAACCCCGAGACCGTCTCGACCGACTACGACACCAGCGATCGTCTTTACTTCGAGCCTCTGACCCTGGAAGAAGTGCTGAATATCTTCGATACCGAGAAGCCTGACGGAGTTATCGTCCAGCTTGGCGGTCAGACGCCACTGAACCTGGCACTGCCGCTGAAGCGCCTTGGCGTGCCGATCCTTGGGACCGATCCTGAGAATATCGATCTGGCGGAGGACCGCAAGCTCTTCGGCAAGCTGCTGGACGACCTCGACATTCCTTCGCCGCCGAACGGCCACGCCACCAGTGAGAAGGAGGCCCTGGATGTAGCGCGCCGGCTTGGCTTCCCCGTTTTGGTGCGTCCCAGCTACGTG
The DNA here is from genome assembly GCA_035526665.1 of Bryobacteraceae bacterium. Lineage (GTDB taxonomy): Bacteria > Acidobacteriota > Terriglobia > Bryobacterales > Bryobacteraceae > DATLBY01. The sequence goes on along the minus strand of DATLBY010000342.1, from coordinate 7,118 downwards.
TTGGGCGGCCGCGCCATGGTGATTGCCTATGACGAGGAGACGGTGCGGCGGTACATGCGCGAGGCCGTCACGTTCTCGCAGGATCGTCCCGTTCTGATTGACCGCTTCCTGGAGGATGCCACCGAAGTGGACGTGGATGCGCTATGTGATGGCGAGTCGGTTCTCATCTCCGGCATCATGGAGCATATTGAGGAGGCGGGCGTCCACTCCGGCGACAGCTCGTGTGTCCTGCCGGCCTTTTCCCTGGGCCAACAGGAGCTTGAAACGATTAAGCGCTACACGCGGAAGCTTGCTCTCGCGCTGCAGGTGGTTGGGTTCATGAACGTCCAGTACGCCATCAAAGACGGCAAAGTCTTTGTCCTGGAAGTGAACCCGCGTGCCTCGCGGACGGTTCCCTATGTCGGGAAAGCGACAGGCGTCCCGTTGCCCAAAATCGCCGTCGGGCTCATGCTCGGCAAGAAACTGTCCGACTTCGCGGACATCATCGGTGAAACCAACGATGGCGTCCTGGAAGTGCCCAAGTTCTTCGTGAAATCTCCCGTATTCCCCTTCAGCAAGTTCCCCGGCGTGGATCCGGCGCTGGGTCCGGAGATGCGGTCGACCGGCGAAGTGATGGGCGTTGGTGAGAACTTCGGCGAGGCGTTCGCAAAGGCGCAGCTCAGTGCCGGTACGCCTTTGCCGGAGAAGGGAAGCGTCTTCCTTACTGTCAACGACCGTCACAAGGTGGAGACAGTGGAGCTCGCCAGAAAGTTCGCGGAGCTGGGCTTTGAGCTCGCCGCGACGCGCGGGACGGCGGCTGCCATCCAGGCCGTTGGTCTTAAATGCAAGACTGTCCTCAAGGTGAACGAGGGCAGGCCGAACGCCGTCGATCTGCTCAAAGCCGGATCGATTCAGCTGGTCATCTATACCGCGACGGGCGCCCATTCGTTCAGCGATGAGAAAGCCATCCGGCGGGCCGCAGTGGCCTATCGCGTTCCCTGCATCACTACATTGAGCGGAGCCAAGGCCGCTGCCGAAGCGGTCGCCTCACGCCGGCGTGATCCGATCCGGGTATGGAGTCTCCAGGAGATACACAGGGAGGCGAAGGCTGATCGAGTCCGGTTGTCCCCTGTTTCCGCCGCGGCGGATCCTGTAACCTCCTAAAAGGAGAAAAATGGTAGCGTTCGTTGCCCGCATCCTGTTGCGCCTGTTCTTCCGGGTGGAGGTGCATGGCGAACTGCGTCCTCATGAACGGCTTCTGATTATCGCCAACCACGGGTCTTTCCTGGATGGGATTCTCATCGGCGCGTTTCTACCGCTTTGGCCCACCTACCTGGTGCACACTACTATTGCCCGCATCTGGTATTTCAAGCTTGGACTCAGCTTCCTTCCCCACCTGGTGGTGGATACGGCAAACCCGCTCGCCATGAAGGCGATCATCAATCTTATTGATTCGGGTACGCCTGTGGTCATTTTCCCCGAGGGCCGCATCACGCAGACCGCGGCGCTAATGAAGATCTACGACGGTCCGGCGTTTGTCGCCGCGAAAACCGGGGCTACCGTTGTTCCGGTTTACATTGAGGGAGCCGTTCATTCACTGGCCAGCCGCATGTCAGGCGACTTCCCGCGCAAGCTCTTTCCGAAGATTCGCCTCTCCATTCTTTCGCCCTCCACCATACCGATGCCGGAAGGAAGGACCGCCAAAATCCGCCGCCGCGCCGCCAGTGACGAGATGCGCAAGATCATGCAGCGCGCTGCTTTCGAAGCGCGCCGTCCCAGTACTATCGTCGAGTCCCTGCTGGACGCGGTGGACTTGCACGGCAAAGGCCGCCTGGTGCTGGAGGATATCAAGCAGGTTCCCCAATCCTACTCGCAGATTTTGAAGGGCGCGCTGGCGCTGGGGCGGCTCGCCGCCAAGTTCACGCAGGAGCGGGAGACCGTAGGCATTCTGCTCCCGAACGTCAGCGCGACCGTGTCGCTTATTTTCGGACTCATGGGAATGCGCCGCATCCCAGCGATGTTGAACTACACTGCAGGACCCGACGGCATGCAAAGCGCGTGCGACATCTCAAAGGTTCGTGTCGTATTCACGTCGCGGGCGTTCATTGAAAAAGCGAAGCTTGGTGCGGCGATTGAGGGCTTGAAAAACGTCCGCATCCTGTACCTGGAAGACCTGAAGTCCCACTTCAGTGCAGGCGACAAGCTGTGGCTGCTGGGCTACGCTCTCCGCTTTCCGCGCCTTGCAATGAAGGCGTCCCGGCCGGAAGATCCCGCTGTGGTCCTATTCACTTCGGGCTCTGAAGGCAAGCCGAAAGGCGTCGTGCTCAGCCATGCCTCTATTCTGGCCAACGTCGCGCAGATCCAGGCAGTCATCGAGTTCTCCTCGAAGGACAAGTTCATGAGCGCGCTGCCGCTGTTTCACGCCTTCGGGCTGACGGCCGGCGCCATTCTTCCGCTGTTGAGTGGAACCCGTATCTTTCTCTACCCCTCGCCGCTGCATTACCGGGTGATCCCTGAGCTTATTTACGACCGCGACTGTACGGTGCTGTTTGCTACCAATACTTTCCTGGGCAACTACGCCAAGGTCGCGCATCCGTATGACTTTTACCGCATCCGCCACCTGGTGGTAGGCGCCGAGAAGCTCACTGAAGACGTGCAGAAGCTCTGTTTTGAAAAGTTCGGCGTGCGTCCGCTGGAAGGCTACGGAGCGACGGAGTGTTCGCCGGTGCTATCGGTCAATACTCCCATGGCATACCGTCCCGGGACAGTGGGAGAACTCCTTCCGGGAATCGAGCACCGTCTTCAGCCTGTCCCAGGCATTGAAAACGGTGGAGCCCTGCACGTTCGGGGACCTAACGTGATGCTCGGTTACTTCAAAGAGGACAAGCCGGGCGAAATACAGCCGCCTCGGTCTGAATTTGGGGATGGCTGGTACAACACGGGCGATATTGTGTCGATGGATGGAGGGTTCGTCACTCTGCAGGGCCGCATCCGCCGCTTCGCTAAAGTCGCCGGAGAAATGGTCTCGCTGGAACTGGTGGAGAGGATCGCCGCTGCCGCTGAACCACGGTTTCTCCATGCGTCGGCAAGCATCAAGGATGCATCCCGCGGTGAAGCGATCATCCTGCTTACTTTGGACGCGACGCTCCAGCGCGAGCGGTTACAGGCTTCCGCCCGCGCGATAGGTGCGCCGGAGATCGCGGTCCCCCGCAGGATCATTTATATCGAGAAGATGCCGTTACTCGGCAACGGCAAGAAGGATTATGTCGCGCTCAGCAAGATGGCTAACCAGCTTACCGAGGGTCGCTCTGCGTGAGCGCTTCGCCAGCGGCCGCGGCGGACGAGGCATATAGCAGCCGCGAGCAAAAGGGCTGGTACTTTTACGACTTTGCCAACTCGGGCTTTTCCACTACGGTTGTCACCCTGTTTCTTGGCCCGTATCTCACCGCGATAGCCAAGGCGAGCGCGGACGCCTCCGGGTTTATCCGTCCCTTCGGTATTGCGGTAGAGCCCCGCGCGTATTGGGGCTACCTGGTGGCAATCTCGGTTGTCCTCCAGGTGATCTGTCTGCCGGTGCTTGGAGCCATGGCGGATTACAGCCATCGCAAGAAGCAGCTTCTCGCCCTGTTCGCTTATGCCGGCGCGTTTGCGACCAGTGCTATGTTTCTGATTCACGGGAACTCCTGGCTACTCGGCGGCGGTCTATTTTTGTTTGCGAACCTTACGTTCGGCGCATCGATCGTCATCTATAATTCGTTCCTACCGGATATCGCCGCTCCCGAGGATCGCGATGCCATCTCCTCAAAAGGGTGGGGCATCGGTTACCTTGGTGGAGGTCTGCTGCTGGCCTTGAACCTGCTTCTCTATACGAAGGCAGCCGCGTTCGGGATATCCGAGGCCATGGCCATTCGCATCAGTCTGTGCTCGGCGGGACTCTGGTGGGCAATCTTCACCATTATTCCGCTGATGACGCTGCGAAACCGGGGCATGCGCCGGCTACCGCCTGCTGGGCAACACTACATCACTGCCGCGATGGGCCAGCTTGCCAGCACGATCAAGGACATCCGGAAGTACCCGCAGACGCTGACGTTTCTAATCGCCTATCTTGTCTACAACGATGCCATTCAGACGGTGATCACCATCTCCTCCCAGTTCGGCAACGATGAGTTGAAGATTCCGATGTCGAGCTTGACGCTGGCCATTCTGATGGTGCAGTTCGTTGCATTTCTCGGCGCCATTGGGTTCAACTATCTGGCGAAGTGGATAGGGGCTAAAAACGCGGTCATGTGGAGTCTTATCGTCTGGTCTGGTGTTCTGGTCGCCATCTACTTCACTGTTCGTACGACGGCGCAGTTCTTCCTGATGGCGGCGGTGGTCGCGGTGGTGCTGGGTGGTAGCCAAGCGCTTAGCCGATCGCTGTATTCGCTGATGATCCCGAAGGGCAGGGAAGGGGAATACTTCAGCTTGTACGAGATCAGTGACAAAGGCACCAGTTGGTTGGGACCGCTGGCCTTCGCCCTCGCCCTCCAGTTCACACATAGCTACCGGCTGGCGATTCTCTCGCTGATCCTGTTCTTTCTTGTGGGGCTCGCCATTCTTTCCCGGGTGGATGTACGCCGCGCCGCGACGGAAGCAGGCAACGCTTAGCAGCGCTCGGCCGCTATCGTCCGTGCTGCTCTAACACCGGCTTGTTTTCCCAGGCTCCGAGAGCGGGCAGCCAGTCGCGGCTGGCATAGTCGGCGAAGGTTCCGGCGATCAGCAGGCAAAACCAGAACATTCCGGAAACGACGAACACCTTCGTCAATGGGCTGCTCTGCTTCACGTGCATGAAAAAGAGGACCACCAGCGACGCCTTCGTAAACGCTATCAGCAGCGCGATGATGAGATTGAAGCGGCCAAAGTGAACGAAGTTGGCGCCGACGGTGAGCGCGGTTCCAACCAGCAAGGCCGCGAATATCGAGACATATACTTTCAGCGGGACCACTTTATGCGCCACGGCCTATCCTCCCCCCGGTGCGCGCGAGCCGATGAGGTAGAGCAACGGGAATAAAAAGATCCAAACGATATCGACGAAGTGCCAGTACAGGCCCGTCATCTCCATCCAGGTGAAATATTCCGAGGAGAAGCGGCCGCGGTGCGCCATCCAGATGAGCGTGCTCAGCAGCCCGACGCCGATGATCATGTGGGCTGCGTGCACGCCCGTCATCAGAAAGTAGAACACGAACAGGATTTGGGCCTGGTGGGCATAGGGACCCTCGTATTGGAAGTTAGCCCCGGGCACCAGATGCTCTACCCACTTATGGTGATACTCCACTGCCTTGACGCCTAAAAATATGGAGCCCAGGATGATGGTGCCGATCAGAAACCACACAGTGGCTTTTTGCTGATTGATTTGTGCCGACCTGACCGCCAGCGCCATAGTTAGGCTGCTTCCGATGAGGACAGCGGTGTTGAAGGCTCCCAGACCCAGGTTCATGAACCGGCTGGTATCAGCGAAGGCTTCCGGGTATGTGGACCGGTAGATAGTATAGGCGGCGAAGAGTCCGCCGAAGAACATGATTTCCGTCACCAGAAAGAGCCACATTCCCATGTGACTCGCTTCGAACTGCTGCTCCATGTCGTCGAAGTGGTGATGAAAGCTCGGGTGAGTCGTGCTTTCCGGGTGCTCCGGCTGGCCCTCCGGCGGAATGCCGTGCGGCGAGATGGGTGTTTGGACTTCAGCCAAGTCTCACCTCCTTTTCATCCCCGTAGTGGTAGGCCTCGAAGTCGACAATGGGAGTCGCCAGGAAGTTGTGTGTCGGGGGCGGGGAAGCCGTGGCTTCCCATTCGAGGCCAGATGCTCCCCAGGGATTCTGCCCGGCAATCTCGCCATGTTTCAGCGACCACAACAGGTAGATGCCGGGAATTATGAACCCGACTGCCAGGATGCTGGCGCCCGCCGAAGACAGGACATGGAGGACTTGAAACTCCTCGGGATACGCATGATAGCGGCGGGGCATTCCGAGATAGCCCAGCAGGAATTGGGGGAAGAATGTCAGGTTAAAACCGACGAACACCACCAGGGCGGCAAACTTGCCCCAACCCTCCGAGTAGAGCCTGCCGGTAATCTTTGGCCACCAGAAATGAATCCCGCCCAGGTACGCCATCACCATTCCACCCACCATGATGTAGTGAAAGTGAGCGATCACAAAATAGGTGTCGGACAGATGAATGTCCGACCCCAGCGCGGCCAACGGAAGACCTGTCAAGCCGCCGATGGTGAATAGGCCCATGAAGCCGAGTCCGTAGAGCATCGGAGTTGCATAGGATACCGACCCATTGTAGAGAGTTAGCGTCCAGTTGAATACCTTGATGGCGGAAGGCACCGCAACCGCGAAGCTGATTACCGAGAAGACCATGGCCGCGTATCCCGCCATGCCCGTGATGAACATATGGTGGCCCCATACCAGGAATCCAAAGACGGCAATAGCGATGCTCGATAGAGCTACGTAGTGGTAACCGAAGATGCGGCGTCGCGAGAAGGCGGTAATGAGTTCGCTCATGACCGCCTGGCCGGGCAGGATCATGATGTAGACCGCAGGATGGGAATAAAACCAGAAGAGATGCTGGAAGAGAATGGGGTCGCCGCCCAGCGCCGGGTCGAAGATGCCGAAGCGGCCGATGCGTTCGGCGGCCACCAGCAGCAGAGTGATGGCGAGCACCGGAGTACCCAGTACCTGAATCAGGCTGGTGGCGTAGATGCCCCAGATAAACAGCGGCAGCCTGGACCAGTGCATTCCGGGGGCGCGCATGGTATGCACCGTGACAATAAAGTTCAGTCCGGTGAGGATGGAGGAGAACCCGGTGATGAAAATTCCGATGACTGCCAATGCGACATAACTGTTGGAGTAGGTGCTGCTGTAGGGAGTGTAAAAGGTCCAGCCAGTATCGACGCCGCCGGCCATCAGCGCCCACAAAGTAAACAGGCCTCCGACAATGTAGACATACCAGCTGAGCAGGTTAAGGCGGGGAAAAGCGACATCGCGCGCCCCGATCATCAGAGGAACGAGGAAATTGCCAAGCGTGGCTGGAATGGACGGGATCAGGAAGAAGAAGATCATGATGGTCCCGTGCTGCGTGAACGTCTTGTTATAGGCGTC
>DATLBY010000341.1:0-6962 GCA_035526665.1 Bryobacteraceae bacterium | reverse complement strand
ATGCGGCTGTTGCGTGCCCTGCGAAAAGAGAGCTCCATCCGGATCGATTTTCAGCCGATAAGCCCCAGATTTCCGGCGCCGCTCGCCTTTCTCCGGTCAATCAAATTCGTACGCACGCTCGCCGGTATTCTCCTATACGCCGGCCAGCTCCTTGCCCGGGTCGGGAAGTACGATGTCGTCCACGTTTTCTCAGCCGGCTACACGTCGTACCTTTTCTGGACTGTCCCGGCTCTACTCGTCTCCAAGCTGTTTCGTAAGAAAATAATTCTGAACTATCGCGATGGCCAGGCGGAGGACCATCTCCAGAACTGGCGGATCGCGCTTCCTACCGTCCGCATGATGGATGAAGTGGTCGCCCCTTCCGGTTTCCTGGTGGATGTGTTCGCGAAATTCGGGCTCAGGATCAGCACCATCTCGAACATCCTCGACATGGAGCCGTTTATTTACCGGAAGCGCTCGCGCTTGCGTCCGGTGTTCCTCCACAACCGCATTCTCGAGCCGCTCTATAACATTCCCTGTAGTCTGCGCGCCTTCCAGATCGTGCAGCAGAAGTATCCGGAGGCATCGCTCACGATCGCGCACGACGGGCCATCCCGCACCGAGCTGGAGCAGCTAGTGCGCGATCTCGGTCTGCGCAATACAATCTTTGTCGGACGCGTGCCCCACGCGGAAATCCCCACGCTCTATGATCAGGCGGATGTTTACTTCACCAGTCCCGACTTTGATTGCATGCCCGGATCCATTCTGGAAAGCTTCAGTTCCGGCCTGCCTGTGGTGGCTACCAATACCGGCGGAATTCCGTATATCGCCGGCAATGGGCAGACCGCCTTGCTCGTGCCGCGCGGAGACCACCAGGCCATGGCCGCCGCCGCATTCCGGCTGCTGGAGGATCCGTCACTGGTGGAGCGGTTGACGCGCCAAGCGTATGAATCCTGCGGCCGCTACGCCGAAGGCCCGGTGCGGGAGCAGTGGACGGCTCTCTATCATGCACTGATGGCCGGAAAACATGCGTAGTCCGGCGGAGATCGCATTCCGGCTCCGCCAGGAACTAGCGAATGCCGCTCTGGCCGTGGCGAGGCCGCGGACCGGCGAGCTCAACATTCCCTCTCCTTTGCCTGGACTTCCGGATCCGCATGCCGTGGCGTCGCGGCTGCGTGGTACCGCGTACGCTAAGCAGGTTGCAGAGATAGCCCAACAGATTCTTCGGCGCCAGGTGCCGGCGCTCGGACTCACACTGTCCATTGGCGATGAGATCCATTGGCGCAGGGATCATGTCATCGGGATAGAAACCCCGCTCTCGTATTTCCGGCGCATCCCCTATCTGGATCCGGCCAGGGCCGGAGATCACAAGGTGATTTGGGAGTTGAATCGCCATCAGCACCTGGTGCTGCTCGCCCAGGCGCATCTCCTCGACCCGCGGCCGGAATATCCCGTTGAAATTCAAGAGCAGCTGGAGAGCTGGATGGACGCCAACCCATTTCAGCGCGGCATCAACTGGACCAGCGCGCTGGAAGTCGCCTTCCGTGCCTTGTCCTGGGTCTGGCTCTATCACTTCACCGGCCGCCATTGGACCGTGGAGTTCCGCCGGCGTTTTCTGTCCGCCCTGAACCAGCACGGATTGCATCTCGAGTACAATCTCTCCGTCTACTTTTCACCCAACACCCACCTGCTGGGGGAGGCGCTCGCCTTATACACGTTGGGGCGCCTGATGCCGCAACTGCCGAGGTCACGCCGCTGGGAGCAGACTGGAGCACGTTGGGTCGGGCACGAAATGCACCGGCAGGTGTTCCAGGACGGCGGCCATTTCGAACAGTCGGCTTATTACCACGTGTATGCGACCGACATGTTCCTCTTTTTTGCCATGCTCGCCAATCCGGATCAGGACTATTTGCAGCGACTAGAGCGCATGGCGGGATACCTTCATCACCTGATGGGTCCCAGCCGTATCCTTCCCCTGCTGGGCGATGATGACGGTGGCCGTCTGTATCACCCGTACGGCGCGCGCTCGGAGTTCGGACGCGGGACGCTGGCTGCCTGCGGCTATTTCCTGGGGCGTCCCGGATACATTGCGGAGCGCGAGGATTCTTTCCCCATTTCGGCCTGGTGGTTTGGCGCCGGGGTCTTCGACATCCCCCCGGCGCCCCGCGAGCCGCTCCTCTCGAAGTTGTTCCCGCAAACGGGCGTTGCCGTTCTGTTCCACGGAGACCATCAGGTCCTGCTCGACGCGGGTGAATTCGGGGCCGGAACCGCCGGCCACAGCCACTCGGACACCCTCAGCCTGATGATCCGGCGAGGCGGCGAGGAAATCCTCCTCGATCCCGGCACCTATACTTATGTCGGCGACCTCACCTGGAGAAATCGCTTTCGTGGATCCGCCTTTCACAATACAGTGAGCGTGAACGGCCTCGACCAGGCAATACCGGCGCACCCATTCTCCTGGCAGGGCCGGCCGGCAGTCTCCTTGATTTCTTTTAAACCCACGGAAGTCCAGGCGGACTGTAGCTATGCACAATACCGCCACCAGCGCACGGTGAATTTCGAGAGCGGCGAGCGGGTCGTCGTCTCGGACGAAATTTCAGGCCCTCCCGGAAAGCACATGATCTCCTGGTTTTGGCATTTCGGAATTCCCGCCGTGGAAGCCCGAAAAATCATCCAGATGGATCCACGCTTGACCGTCTCCTGGGAGGAAGGTGGGCTGTACGGCTGGCGCTCGCCGGCCTTGGGAGTTCGCCTGCCGGCGCCCGTGGTCCACGCGCAAATAGAGGCAGAGTTGCCCCTAAGATGCCAGACCGTATTCCATCTCTAATCACCTTTGATTGGTTCAGGGTAGAGGGGGAGCCCCTACTCTTCGTTGTATCCTGAGACGATAGAGGATAATGGAACGTAGAGGGTAGAGTCATCCTATCGCACTGCGCTCCAGCTGACGCCCTGCAATAATCGTGTAAGCTGGCATACAAGGATGGTAGCGTTGGTTAATACTAGAGAGAAGATGCATGCGCAGCCTCAGATGGTAGCCGTTCTAGGGCTCGGATACGTAGGGTGCGTAACGGCAGCATGCCTGGCCCGGTTGGGACATACAGTGTTCGGTGTCGACCGGGATGAAATCAAAGTCAGCAATATACAATCCGGTACCGCCCCATTTTACGAGCCTGGACTGGATGAGATTGTCCGGACCGAAGTCGCCGCCGGGCGTCTGCGCAGCACTACATCGACCGCTGAAGCAATTGCAGACGCCGACGTAGCACTGATCTGCGTCGGCACTCCATCGGAGCGGAACGGCAACCTGAGCCTCGACCAGTTGCGGAGGGTAATCGAAGACATCGCCCGATGCTCTTCGAAATCCTCCAAGCGGCTCGTCATCGCGATTCGAAGTACCGTCTTCCCCGGCACCTGCGAAGACGTGGTCATGCCGGCCCTCGGGGAAGCACATAACATGGCAGTCGTATCCAATCCCGAGTTCCTGCGGGAAGGTACTGCTGTTCGGGACTTCGAAGACCCTTCGCTCATCGTTGTCGGTAGCTCGGACCCCGCGGCGGCCGAGACGGTGGCTTCGCTTTACGCGCCCTTGGGCGTGGAATGCTGCCGGGTATCGCTGCGCACGGCTGAGTTAATCAAGTACGCCTGCAACGCGTTCCACGCCGTGAAGATCTCCTTCGCCAATGAGATTGGAACTCTCGCGGGACAGCTCGGAGTCGATGGCCAGGAAGTCATGCGGACGCTGTGTCAGGATTCTCGCTTGAATATCTCCACTGCCTACCTGAAGCCCGGTTTTGCTTTTGGCGGGTCGTGTCTGCCGAAGGATCTGCGCGCCCTCACCTATAGGTCCTCCCGGTTAGACCTGCAGTTGCCGTTTCTCGAGTCGGTACTGATCAGCAATGAGCGCCACCTGCAGCGCGGCATCGAGCAGGTTCTCTCTCTGCCGGGCGAACGCATTGGGATTTTCGGGTTGGCGTTCAAAGAGAATACGGATGATCTGCGCGAAAGCCCCGTGGTTTCTCTGCTGGAGCGAATGATCGGAAAAGGGCGGAATGTGCGGGTTTTCGACCCCCACATCCGCATGGATACTATTTTCGGCAGTAACCGGCATTTCATCCTCAACGCGATCCCGCATATTGCTCGCCTGATGGAGCCGAGCCTGGAAGGACTCCTCACTTGGGCCGACCACATTGTGGTGGCGCAAAATCCGTCCCCGGCTGTTGCCGGGATGATTGAGCAAAGCCGCAAGCCCGTCGTGGACCTTGTTGGTTGCTGGAATCGGAGCAGCTGCGGCGAGTCTGCGGGCGCTCTCGCCACCGTAAAATGTTAAACGGACGATAAGTGAACGTGCCTCTCAACAGAAATGCTCCACCATTAACCGGCCGCGGCGCACTGGCTGTAAATGCAGGTTTGGCGTACAGCCCGATGGCACAGACAATGCCGCCGCGCCCGGTCGCCTACCCGTTTCGGCCATTCGCCTCCGGGCATGTTGTCTTAATGGTGTTCGCCGTACTTCTTCTTATCAACCACCTGGGCCGTCCTTTCGAACACGTACTTGTCGGCCTGCGCATTCCAGCTGTGATCTGTACTTTGGGGATATTGGTAGCGATTGCCGGTGGCCTGCCCGCATTCAAAACCAATGTCGGCTTGGTGTTTGCCGCTCTCATAGGTTGGATGCTGCTGATCACTCCGCTCAGTACCTGGAAAGGGGGCAGCGTAACCTACATCCTCTCGTTTTTCCAGTTCTGGCTGATTCTGTTCATGATTTTGGCCTGCGCTCCAAAAACATTGAACCAGCTGAAGTGGCTGGCCAGTGTGACCGCGTTGGCTACGGTCGTCAACATCATTATTGCGGGCCGGTTCAACAATGAAAACCGCTTTGAGATGGAAGGCACCTTCGGCAACTCCGACGATGCGGCAATTTTGGCGGGCTTTGCCATCCCATTTTGGCTTTTTATGACGAGCCGGTTAAATGTGTTTGTCCGGCTGATCGTCGGCGCCGCCGGCGCCATCTTCCTGCTTCGAGTCCTGGTCCAGACCGGAACCCGTTCTGTAATCATTTCCATGGTCTGTATGTTTCTGGTTTGGTTCTTCCGGACCACGACCTTGAACCGCTTCGTGGGAGTCATCGTTTTGGCGCTCGCGATCATGGGTATCGTGGCGACCACATCGACGGTCGTCATCGATCGATTAGCCACCACACTTTCCGCCTTCTCGGGCAGTGACCGGCCATCCGACGAAGCCTCCCAATCGGCGGCCGAACGGCGCGAGTTAATGAAAGATGGACTTTGGACTACGTTGACTCATCCCATCTGGGGAGTGGGTCCGGGGCAGTTCGGACAGTATCGCTGGAGCACTCTCAGTAAACCCGACAAACCCAAAACATGGTTCAAAACGCACAATACGTATTTGGAGCTGTCGGCGGATAACGGCATTCCAGGCGTTTTGATATATCTGGTGTTTATCTGGGTCACTTATAAAGCGATTCGCCGGGTGCGGAATGCCACCGCCGCACAGACTTCACCCAATTTACGTATGGCCTTTCAGTTGGCGTCCTGTCTGGAACTGGCACTGGTATTCTTCGCCGTAACCGCTCTCTTCATGACAGTGGAAGGGCATCCGTATATGTTCATTCTGGCCGGACTGGCCATCGCCGCGGAACGGCTGGTGCAAGTTGAGCTTCGGCGCGCTCAGCCTGCGCCGTTGGTAGCGCCATTTCCCGCCGCGCGGTCACTTATTGGCGCCCGGTGATTTAGAAAGGACGCGCCGTCATCAAACGCCAGCTGCCACCACTTACCGGCATTCGCTTCTTCCTGGCGATTTGGGTCGTCATCTACCATCAGTGCAGCGCTGACCAGATCTGGTTTGCGGCGCTGGGGCTGCCGTCGTCCATCACCTCTCTTCTGCTGACTGGTTATGCAGCCGTAAGTATCTTCTTTGTGCTTTCCGGCTTTGTCCTCGCCTATAACTACAACCTGGGTGCAAAATGGTCCAGGCGCGAAACGTGGAAATTCGCCGCCGCCCGGTTTTCGCGTATCTACCCGGCATATTTCCTTGGCCTGCTGTGTTTGCTTCCGCTGGTCACATACCGCCTGGCCCTGCGCCCTTCAGCCGAAGGAGCCGTCACGGAAGCCGCCACTGGAATTTTGAACTTCACATTGTTGCAGTCGTGGCTTCCACAAACGGCTCTTACCTGGAATGACCCTGGGTGGTCTTTGTCGAACGAAGTCTTCTTTTACGCCTGTTTCCCTTTTGCAGGTGTACTCCTTTGGCGTCTCTCCACTCCACGTGCCTTCGCCGCCTGGATGGCCGCTCTATGGGGGCTGTCGCTCCTGGCGCCTTTGTGGTCAGTATGGCTGCCCGTGCCGGGGTTCGGCGATGTTCCGGCAACGGTGCCGATGTCGGCAATTTCACCTTGGACCAACATCGTCCGGTACAATCCGCTGGTGCGGCTTCCGGAATTTTGCGTAGGGATTCTGGTTGGTCGTATTTTCTCCTGGATGCGGGCTCGCGGTACACGGCTGGAGGGACGGGGTTACTGGCTCTACCTGCCCGGTTTTGCCGCCGCCATTCTATTTCTGACCCAGGCGCACCGCCTGCCCTATCCGCTCATCCACAATGGGCTGCTGTTGCCGGTGTATGGCTGCATCGTTCTGGGACTTGCCTTCTCCGGCGGCTTGCTGGCGCGCTGGCTCTCAGGAAGCGCCCTAGTGTTTCTGGGCAACGCCAGCTATTCGATGTACATTCTGCATGTCCCCATCTTCAGCTGGCTGAGCATCTATTGGAAACGTGTTCTACTGGCGGAAACCAGCGGCGGCTTGTGGCTGGCTGTTTACCTGATTGCGGTCGTGGTCATCTCCTCGTTTGTCTACAAAGCCGTGGAAGAACCCTTGCACTACCGTCTCAAACGGCAGCTGAACCAGCGGAACAAGAGCGACGTTGCGATGCCCGCTCTTCCCCAGCCTGAACTGCCGATTTCCTGATCC
>DATLBY010000340.1:0-9963 GCA_035526665.1 Bryobacteraceae bacterium | reverse complement strand
AGCGTAAGTATGGTTCGACCGGACCCGCGGGAGGCCCGGAGATTGCCATCTTGAACGAGTTGGGAGAACCGCAGCCTGCAGGGACCGCCGGGGAGGTCGGCATCCGGGGCAGAAATGTAGCCACCGGCTACGTTGTGCCCGCCGAGGCGAATCACACCGCCTTTACGAACGGTTGGTTTCGAACCGGGGACGAAGGGGTCATGGACGCCGGCGGATATCTCACTCTCACCGGACGACTGAAAGAGTTGATCAATTCGGGCGGCGAAAAAATCTCCCCGGCGGAAGTAGATGCGGCGCTGATGCAGCATCCCGCAGTCACCCAGGCAGTCACATTTGGCGTGAAGTGCGAAATACGGGGCGAGCGGGTTTACTCGGCGGTCGTGCTGCAGGGCGACGCCACGGAATCCGGCTTGAAACATTTTGCCCGGGAAAGGCTGGCCGCCTTCAAGACGCCCTCGAAAGTCCTCATTGTGCTGGAGATTCCGAAAGGCCCCACGGGCAAAATGCAGCGTGCCGGGATGGCGAAAATACTCGGCCTGGAGTAAACCGCCTGCTAGCGGACCAGTCTGGCGGCGTCCGGATTTCCCGGACCGAAGTGTTTCAACATCACCAGATTCTCACGGTCGCTCCGGTTGTGTACGACGACTCCGGCTTGGGCCGTATTCGCGGTCACAAAGAGCTCATCCTTCGTCATCTGGCCATAGCGGATTAACGACGGTGTTTCCACATCCTGCTTGCCGACCGATCCCCAGCCCTGCACCACAATCAGCCCGTAGGCCGCTGCGTCGTTGACCGTCACCGACCGGCCGGGAAGTACCGTCAGCTCCTTGGCGGAGTAGTGACAGGTGGAGTAGACTACCCATTTCTCCGAATAGCCCTGATCCTTCATCTCCGCCTCGTCGCGCACGGGTGTGGGATGAAACAGGTTGTGCTTGCCAAATTCCGGGTCCACGTTGGCGTCCCAATCCAGCATGCTGATGATGAAGTCCAGATCGTGGTGATGCTCGGCGGGAACGTCTTTCACCAGTAGCTCCCATGGTACGGCGCGGCCTTCCACCAGGGACTGAAACATTCCAAAAACGTCGGAGTTTACCTGCGGCTCATAGGTGACCAGCGATCCAGGGGCATGCAGAATACCGGCGTTGATCTGCCAGCCGGTTCCCGGCTGCAAACGGTAAGCCTTCGATAGATAGAGAATCCCGTTATCGCCCTCGTTCCAACGCTCCAGGCAGCGCCGGATGTCGTCCTTTGTGGTCCCGGGCTCGAGACCCATGAAGGTGTAGGGAAAGTTGTTGTCCTTGAAGTTGTACTGGGGCGGGAAATAGTACGCCTCCGGCTTCCCGTTGCGGCCCACCAGCTTGGCGAACTCATCGCTCTGGTGCATGTGGTGAGGGATGGGGCCGAGGTTATCGAAGAATTTGCAGAGCAGGTTCCAGCCGCCGCGCTCGCGCATCACATCGGCGCCGAGAAAGTCATCACCCAGGGTGTCGATCGCCTCTTTGAGCAGCACATTGTGGCCGTCCGCCTCGATGTAGCTGAGACCTTCGTCTTGCGCCGTGGTGGGACCGTTATCTGCTTTTGTGGTGGAAGAGAACCAGCGCTCGTCGATGCCGCCGCGGTGCGCTCCCAGAGCGTAAAGGTCGCGGGGGTCGAGCTTCAGGCGGCCTCCCGGCATCAGGAACGAACGAGGTACCCAGCAAGGGGCAAGCCGGACGATACCGTCGCCCGCGCCGAGGGCGCGCTTCAGGAATTCTGTATTTGCCATCTATTAAAGCCTACTTCACCGCGGAGACGGCGGATGCCGGAGTCTTCGCGTCCGACACCTGGGCGTGCTTGGGCCGCACCTTCAGCAGAATCGGCTGGATCGCCGCGTAGGAGTTTTGCTGGTTCGATCGCGTCTCGATTGCGCCCGAGACATAAATCATCTGCTCGATCGGCTCCACGGAAGGCAGCGCCTCCAGGGTGAAGCTGCGCTTCTTCTCGTCCTCGGTGATCAAGACGCCGTTCAAGCCCACATCGAGCACGCGCACGCGCGGCGGAAGGTTGCGGACCTCCACCGGAACGCGGCCGCCGAAGCCGTTTTGGCGCAGCAGGCTCACCAGAACTTCACTGGTGCCGCCGGCTTCCAAGGTCACTTCTTTCGTCTCCGCCGTCAGAACGATGTCCGGCTTGGGCATCAGCGCGATCATCATCAGTTTGTCGTCCGGATTGGCATAGTGGGTCAGCACCGCGCCGGGAGTCTGAGCCTTGCCCACGACCTTGAGCGGGACCGCGGCAGTCAGCTTGGCATCCGGATCGGCGCTCAACAGTAGCGTCGTGGTGACCTGCCCCGGCATGATGACGCCGTTGGCGGCCTTCAATCCGGCGGGGAGGTCCTGCAGCGACACGTCGATTTTGCCGTTGAATCCGTCCGTCCGCATGGCCGTTACGGTCAATGGAATCGTCCCACCCGCCGGCACATTCGGATTGCGGGGATTCACTGCCAAGCGGAAGTCCGGCCTCGGCTCGCGTATGTTCAACCGGTAGGCGAAATCGTCGCCACCCAGGCCTCGCACATCGCGCAGCTTCACCAGGTAGTCACCGTCGGCCGGCGCCGTGAACTCCAGCACGGAGTCCTTGCCGTAGCCGGGTCCGCCATCGTCATTCCGGTAGTAGAGGCGCACCAGCGGCAGGCCATTGGGGCTGAACTGTTTGCCCGGAGGATGAATCTGTACCTTGTAGACGGAACGGTCCAGCGCCTGTGTCTCCGGACTGGTGCCGAAAAAGGCGATCCTCTGCCCGCCGAAAGACTCCATCACGGCGTCGTCGTCGGGCCCGCGCGGCAGCGCTTCCATGCGGACGATCTCATTTCCCATCATCAGGTAATCGCCTACGTTCAGACCGGTCCACGATTGGATACGGATTCCGCGGGTAGCCGAATCATGATCGCGCAGCACGGTCGAGGTCTCCAGGATGGGCCGCACGGTGGCGCGTTCAATCGGGTTTCCCTTTGCATCCAAAACTTCCAGCAGGGAATCCAGCTCTGACCCCAGGCGGCGCGCGATCACATCCAAAATGAGCTTCTGGTTTTTCTGCGCATGAAAGCGGAAATAATGCTCCCTGGCCACCTTGCCGTTGACGGTCACTGGAACATTCACGGGCTGCGCCGTAGCCGCACTGAGATTCTTTTCGCCGGCGAACACTTCCGGATCCTTGCCGACCGCGAGCTTCACCTGGTAGAAAGATTTTCCACCAGCGGCCTCGGGCCGGATCTTGATGGTGTCCTCTTCTTCGTCCAGCTTCGTTTCGCCCTTCACCGCGACCTTCAGGTCACCTAAACGGTAGCCCCGAAACCCTACTTGCGTCGCTTGGCCGCGCTGCACTCCCAGCGGGAAGGCCGAGATGGCCAGCGGAAAGTTGCCCACTTTGATGCGGTAGGTGTGGCTGCCGCGCCCGCTCTGCTGATAGTCGGTGACCCGCACGTAATAGGTGCCGGCCTTGTCGAACTTATGGGCGAAATAGGAGACGCTGGTACCTCCGTCGGTCCCGAACTCTTTCACCACCGACTGATCCTCGGCGACGATCGCCACTACCGGCTGCAAAGTCGAGCCCGTCAAGGCGGCGCCATTTTCAAAAACGAGTTGTTCCCCTGCCCTCACCTTGATCTTGTAGTAATCGACATCTCCCGGCTTACCAATATCGCCCACCAGGATGCTTGGAAGATAGGTTTCAAAAGCCTCCTCCGGCGTGTTGTTTGGTTCGCGGTCGGGACTTTCGCCATAGTACGGCTCCACCAGGAACTTTCCTTCGGGACTGGTGCCGAGCACGTTTTGCAGGCGGAAGCTCACCGGCCCAATCTGGGCCTCAGGACTCACGTCAACTTCGACGGTCACCTGATTGCGCGGCGGAAGCGGACCCACGTCGATGGTGGAGGGCGTCCCGTTGGAGCCCAGGCGGATATCCGGCAGATCGGGAAGCTCCTTGACACGCAGGATGCGACCCTTCACGCCCGGCTCATTGAAGTAGATGGCCGTTGTCTTCCCTAGATTGAGGCCCTCCACCGTCAGCTCCACCGTGGTTCCGCGGGCGATGCCGCGCGGCGTCACGCTGTTGATCGTGGCCGGGGTGATACGCGGCCCCGTGGGGTGTTCAATCTCGCCGAAAGCAGCGGCCGCCAGGGCGGTAAACAGCAATGCGCGTTTCATAGTTCTACCTCGATGCTCTGCGGAGCTCCGTCAGTTCTTTATACGTCTGGCTGTCGTAAATACTCAGTGACCCGTCGTAGCGTCCGGCGGCGAAGGTTTTGCCATCGGGCGCAAATTCAATTGCATAAGGCCAGTCCGGCTGGGCCGCGATGGTCTTCAACTCGGTCAGATCATCCGCGCGGAACACTTTGATGGTCTTGTCCGAGGACGAGGAGACCAACGTCTTACCGTCGGGCGACCAGGCGATCTTCAGGATCGCGTCTTCGTGCGCGATGGCCGAGTTTTCCAGCTTGCCGCTCTTCTCTCCCAGCGACCACACACGAATTGTTTTATCCAGTCCGGCGGCCGCCACCAGCTTGCCGTCAGGCGAAATGGCGACGGTATTGATGCCGTCAGCCGGTTCGCCTAGCGTGTACAGGCGCTGGCCGGTGGCGACGTCCCAAATTTTCACGGTGCGGTCGGCCGCCCCGGATACCAGGCGCTTGCCGTCGGGCGTGTAGGTGAGCGCGTACACCGCATCGATATGATCCTTTAATGTCTTTACTTCTTTGCCGGTCTCGACATTCCACAGCTTGACGAGCTTGTCATAACTGGAGGTTGCGATCTGTTGTGCGTCGGGGGAAAAAGCCACGCTGTAGATGCAGTCGGCATGCCCTTCCATGGTCTTCAGCACCGCCTGGCGCGCCACGTCCCAGACCTTTACTTCTCCCTTGCGTCCGGGTAACCCCCCCGCAGCCGCCAGCAGCTTCCCGTCTTTCGAGAACGCCAGCGAACGCACTACTTCGGCGTGGCCGGTCAGCGAACCTTTTGCCTTGCCGGTCGCCGCCTCCACCAGGCGCACTTCCTTGTAGCCTCCCAGCGCGATGGTGGAGCCATCCGGACTATAGGCAAGCACGAAAATCTGCTGCTTTACCGGCCCCTTCGGCGCAATGGAGGCAACCTTTACCGGCGCCACGGCGGAGACCTCGCCGGGGGCGGGAGGTTTGGCGCCGGCGTCGATCCAACGCTTCACAATGTCGATCTCTCCGGCCGCCATGTTCGTGCCATCCATGGGCATGAAAGGCTTCTCTTTCCCGGTGATCATGCGGTAGAGACGGCTTTCGTCGGCTTTACCGGCGACCAGCACCGTCCCGTGATTCCCGCCGGTCTTGACTCCATCCCAGGTCTCCAGATCCAGACTGCCCATCTTCACGGCCTTGGCATGACAGCCGCTACAGTACTTGGCGAAGACGGGCGCTACATCTTTGGAGAACGTGGGAGCGTCCTGTGCCAGCATCGCGATGGGAATCGCCGCGTAAACAAAAATGTGAGCTGCTCTCATTAATGGTTAAAGATAAATTCCTTGCTCGTTAGCATTGCCCAAACCATGTCTTCCAACGCCTGGCGCCGGGCATCCTTCTGCATCTCGGGAGTACCCTTCGCCGCACGAGCCTTGGCCAGGTTGGCCGCCATATCCTGCTTCTCGCCCTCGTTGGGATAACGGCCGAAGGCCGATAGCGTCATGTGTTCCAGCACCCGGCTGTCGGATAGCCCGAGCTTCAGCAGCAGCGAGATATACCCCTCCGGGTTGCTCAACTTCTTGTTGAGGGTGTCGCCATTGATCACGTGGAGCGCCTGTGCAATGGTCGGATCCACTGAGCGCTCCGAGGAGTCGCAGATGTTGCGCGCCGGACGTCCGAATACATTCAGAAACTGCGAGACTACCTGGGTATCAGGCAGTTGCATCGCACGCGTGCCGGCGGGATAGCCGCCGAAGCCGGTGGGAACTCCGGTTACCTGCGACATCGCATCCAACAGCGACTCGGCCGGCAGCCGCTTCACAATGTACTTGGAATAGAAAATCTTGTCGTCCTGGTTGGTGGCGTTCGTCTCCGACGAAAGTTGGTACGTCGTTGAATTCATGATCGTGCGAATCAACTGCTTGACGTCGAACTTGTGGTCGATGAAATCTTTGGTGACGGCGGCGAACAACTCCTCGTTGGAGGGCGGATTGGTGGCGCGCACATCATCGATCGGATTCACGATACCGCGACCAAGAAAGTTGCCCCATACGCGATTTACCAGCGCTTTGGCGAAGTACTCGTTCTTCGGGCTGGTGAGCCAGTTCGAGAAATGGATCCGGCGGTCCGTCAGCGCCTCGAGCGCCATCGGCTGACCGTCCAGCGGCGTCGGAGCCAGCGGCCTGAGCAGCCGCGGGTGATTGATCTCGCCGGAGGTCTTCGCAAAGATCACCGAGTCGCCCACTTCGTCGGCGTTTTTCACGCCTACGCGGGAGAACAGGTTGGCCATCTGGTAATACTGCTTCTGGGTCCACTTCTCCAGCGGGTGGTTGTGGCAGCGGGCGCAAGTGAGCCGCTGTCCCAGGAACGCCTGGGTCACGTTCTCGGTCAGGTCGATGGTGTCTTTGTGCAGAACGAAGTAATTCAGAGCACCATTTTGCCGCGTGCTTCCGCTGCCGGTGAAAATATCGCGGGCAAACTGGTCCCACGGCTTGTTCACCTTCACACTATCCCGGATCCAGTTATAAAACGCCCACATAGCATTGGGACGCAGCTTTTTGCTCGAAACCAGCAACAAATCCGACCATTTGTAGGCCCAATAGTCCACAAACTCGTCGCGCTCCAGCAGCCGGTCGATCATCTTGGCGCGCTTGTCGGGCGACTTATCCGCCAGGAACTGCTCCACCTCTTCCGGGCTGGGGAGAATGCCGGCGGCATCCAGGTACGCCCGCCGGATGAACGTCGTGTCAGAGGCGATGGGCGATGGAGTAATGTGCAAGCTCTTCAACTTCGCCAGCACAAATTCGTCGATGTAATTTGATTTCGGAAATTTGTCGTAAGCGTCGGCGGCGATCTGGTTCGGATAGGGCGATGTCAGGGTTGCATATAGCACCCGGCTGGAGTACCACAGCGTAACTGCCGCCTCCCCGTTGCCGTTCATCTTCACGCGTCCGTTGTCATCCACGGTGGCGACGCCTTCGTTGTTGGAGTTGTACTTCACCCAGCGCGTCACGTCATCGATCGTGCCGTCGGAGTACTTCGCGCGCACTACAAGCTGTTGTTCGCTGCCGGGCTTGAGGGTCGCCCGCTTGGGAAACACTTCGAGCGATACTACTTCCTTGTCCTTAGCGCTGGGGGGTGGAGTTCCGTTCGCGATCCACTCGGCAATCACGCGATACTCCAGCGAGCCGGCTGCGAAGCGTTTCCCGCCGCCATGAGGTGTGCCGAAACTCGGCTTCAACAGGATCAGGCTGGCGGCCGGGTCGGCCAAAGATATCCGGCGGCCGATGGATTGCCGCGTGAGGGTGTCGTAGTCGGCGTCCGGATCGTAGCCTCGGAGCGTCAGCTTAAAGCCGTTCTTGCCGGCCAGTGCGCCATGACACGCGCCCTGATTGCAGCCGCTCTTGGTCAGCACCGGCATTACGTGGTTCTTAAAGCTCCACTGAAAGGGCGCCTTGGAGTCCTTTACCTGTACCTTGACGCTGGCGCTTTGACCCTTGGCGGCCGCCGTAATCACCGCTTCGCCATCTCCGGCCGGCCGCATCAGGCCCGTGGCATCCACGGTAACTACGCCGGGGTTGGACGAGGTCCAGGTGGCGCCGCGGGTCCAATCTTCGTGATAACTGTCTACTACTGCCTCGGCAATCAGTTGCTGCCGGGCTTCGGGACCAATCAGCTGAACGGAAGAGGGAGAAATGCTGAGCGATTGGGGCGCGGCCGCAAGACCACCCGCAAACGCCAGAGGAAGCCAGAAATTCTTCATAAGTAACACTCGGGAAAACGATTAAGTAAACAGCTCGGAGATCGGCTCGGTCCCGCGATCCACCAGTGGAATCGGACGGCCGCCCGCACCCGGGAGTTCGGTATGAATGTCGATGCCAAGACCCTTGTAAACGGTGGCCGCCACTTCCATGGGGTTTGTGGGCCGGTCCTTCGGCGTGCCGCCGATCTCGTCGGAAGCGCCGACAATGGTCCCACCCTTCAGCGGTCCGCCGCCCATCAGGATGCTCCAGCACTGCGGCCAGTGGTCGCGCCCGCCGGCGGGGTTCACCTTCGGCGTGCGGCCGAACTCGCCCATCGCGAGTACCATGGTGTTGCTCAAAAGTCCGCGTTCGGTGAGATCTTCCAACAGCGAAGCATAGGCGTTGTCGAACATGGGGCCCACCAGGTCCTTGTAGCAACTGATCGGGCTGAACGGCTTGGAGCCGTGGATGTCCCAGGTGATTTCGTCGAAGACCGTCTCGAACATGTTGACGGTCACAAAGCGCACGCCCGCCTCAATCATACGGCGAGCGAGCAGGCAGCTCTGACCGAAACGGTTCATGCCATACTTTTCGCGAATTTTTTCCGGCTCCTTGTGCAGCTCGAAGGCCTCGCGCGCCTTCTGCGAGGACATCAGGGTGTAGGCCTGCTGAAAAGTAGAATCCAGCAGCCGCGCATCCTGTGACGTCTCGAACATGCTGACCGATTTGTCCACCATGCCCCGCCAGTTCTTCCGTCGATCCACACGCAGCGCGGTGAGGTAATCGGGCGGCAGCATGTCCGGCACCCGGAAGTTGGGGTCGGATGGATCAGCGTTCAGCACAAAGGGATCGAAGCTCTTGCCGAGATACCCGGCGTTCTGGCCGTGCGGCATATTGCCGCCGGTGTTCCCGATAGGCCGTGGCAGCAGCACGTGCGCCGGCACATCCCCGTTGGGCCCCTTCAGCTTGCTGAGCACACAACCCATGTGGGGATGTTCGATGCCGCCCTGGAAGAGGCGCCCCGTCTGCATCATCTGATGTCCGGTGTCGTGGACGGCGGCGGCCGTGTGGTACATGCTGCGCACGATCGAGTATTTGTCGGCGTGCTTGGCCATCCGGGGGAAATTCTCGGAGATCTCGATGCCGGGAACGTTCGTCTTGATGGGCTTGAACGGACCGCGAATCTCCGCGGGCGCGTTCGGCTTCATGTCCCAGGTGTCGAGCTGCGAGGGAGCTCCCACCAGCATGAGCATGATGCAATTGACGTCTTTTTTAGGATCGGTGGCGCCCAGGGCCTTCAGGCCAAACATCTGAGTCAATCCCAGGCCAAGCATGGGGAGCGCACCGGCATGCAGGAAGTCGCGCCGCCGCAATCCATCACAAAATTCAACCGGACGATCTGCGTCTAGGCGAAACATGGCCACACTCCTTCATTGCACTCTATCCCTTAAATTCTATCTCTATTAAGAAAGTCGAGGCAATGGGGTAGTTCCGGTATGCCCGGCGCGCGAGCTACCGGAGGCCGAGGGTTCCAATGCCAGGGAGAATCATCGCGAGCGCCAGCAGCGCGACGGCAATCCAGAGCGGAGCTTTCCCGTTGACGGCATTGATGATCGCGACCACTAAAGCAAGCAGCGCGAGGATAAAGCTAATCGACATAATCACCTCTTCCGCAAGTGGACGCAAAGTTCGAGGCTTTTGCGTCATTATGTTAGGTGGCGTTCATTTTGAAACTCCCAAAACTCGAGGACTGCCATGCCAGAAGAAGTAGTACCGGACCCGGAGAATCGCTTTTTTACCCTCTCGATCGACATGCTCTGTATCGCTCACTTCAGCGGCTACTTCATCCGGCTCAATCCGGCCTGGGAGAAGACCCTGGGGTTCAGCCGTGAAGAGCTGCAGTCCAGGCCCATGTTCGAGTTCGTCCATCCCGACGACCGGGAGCGCACCCTTGCGCAAAACCGCGGCGTCAGGAGTGGCGGGCAGGCGATTGCTTTCGAAAATCGCTACCTTTGCAAGGACGGGTCCTACAAATGG
>DATLBY010000339.1:0-19694 GCA_035526665.1 Bryobacteraceae bacterium | reverse complement strand
ATGGGCCGTCAGGAAATGACACTCGGGCTGATATTGCTGGGCATCGGAGCCGCCTTTATCTTGGGTGGCACGCATGCACTCTCTCCAGGCCACGGAAAAACGATGGTCGCCGCGTATCTGATCGGGGCCAGGGGAACCTTCCGGCACGCGCTCATACTGGGAGGCGCTGTAACCTTCACCCACACCATAAGCGTCTTCGCGCTCGGATTTGTGACTCTCTTCCTTTCCCGCTACATTCTTCCCCAAACTCTCTATCCCATTTTGGGGGCCATATCAGGCATCACGATCGTTTGGCTGGGCGCAACGCTTCTGTACAAACGAGTCCACCGCCTGATGCATCATCACGGCCATTCGCACCACCAGAATTCCCATGATCATAGCCATGGTCACTCGCACGACCACACGCATCCGCATACCCATGACCATGCGCAGGAACATACACACAGCCATGCGGCCGTGAGCCACGGGCACTCCCACGATCACCTGCACGCGGAACAGAACGGGCACTCCCACGATCGCGGGACAACGCACGGCCATAGTCATGACCACGGCCATCGCCATGACCACGTGCATGAACATGATCACGATCATGGGCCGCACGGCCATAGTCATGTTCCGGAAGGCGAAATCTCGCTCGGCAGTCTGATCGCTCTGGGGGCCAGCGGGGGGCTGGTGCCCTGCCCCACCGGCCTCGTGCTTCTCCTGAGTTCCATTGCGATCGGCCGCATCGCTTTGGGTTTGGTCCTGCTGACCGCGTTCAGCGCCGGTCTGGCGGTGGTGCTGACAGGCATCGGAATTTTGGTCGTCTATGCCAAGAAATGGCTCCCGGAGTCACATAAAGCCGCATCCAGCCCCCTGGTACGGATCCTTCCCGTGTTTTCAGCGTTTGTGATCCTGGTAATCGGGCTGATGATGACGGCGGTTTCACTCGGATGGATTCAACCGAATCGCTTCATCGGTTGAACGAGCGGCCGTCTGCTAGGATGGCCTATTCCGGAGGCTGTTTACAGAGATGGTCCTGTCAGACGTAGATATTCAGCGCTATATCGCTGAAGGTAAGATTAAAATCTCGCCGGAGCTCCCGCCTGATCAGCTCGGCAGTTGCTCGGTGGATTTCCGCCTGGGTGCGGAATTCAACGTCTTTGAACACAGCCGTTATCCCTTCATCGATCTGAAGTCGAAGACCGGAATGGAAGGGTTAATGCGCACGGTAGTGGTGGAATCGGGCGAGCCCTTCATTCTACAGCCTCGTGAATTCGTTCTCGCGATCACCGAAGAGATGCTCGAGCTGGACGACGACGTCCTGGGCCGCCTGGAGGGTCGATCCAGCCTCGGTAGAATCGGGATCATCGTGCATGGGACAGCCGGCCTCTTCGATCCAGGCTGGAGCGGCAAAGCAACCCTGGAGCTGAGTAACCTTAGCCGCATGCCGGTGGCGTTGTATCCCGGAATGCGCATCTGCTCCTTCACTTTCGAGCAGCTCTCATCCCGGGTAGCCGTGCCGTATCGGAAGAAGCCGAACAACAAATACGCGGGGCAGACTCAGCCGCTGGCAAGCAGGCTCAGCCGGGAAGTGGGAGAGCTGAAAAAGTAATTTTAGCGGCCGGAAGAGCCAAAGCCGCCCTCGCCCCGAGCCGATTCATTCAGATCTCCTTCATCCCAAACCACTTCTTCGTAGCGTGCGATCACCAGCTGCGCAATGCGGTCCCCCGCGTGGATCACGTACTCCGTTTTTCCAAGATTCAGCAGGATCACCTTCACTTCGCCCCGGTAGCCGGGATCTATTGTTCCGGGGGAGTTGGGAACTGTAATCGCATGCTTCAGCGCAAGTCCACTGCGGGGCCGCACCTGGGCTTCGTAGCCGGAAGGGACTTCCATCGTCAGCCCGGTAGGTACCGCCTGCGGAACCCCGGGCGCCAGCACTACTCCTACCAGAGACCGCAAGTCCATGCCGGCGTCCTCTTCAGGTCCGTGAGCATAGGTCGGAAGGAATGCCGTATCTACCAGCTTTTTGATTTTTACTCGCATAATGGGTCGTGTTGAAAGGCGCTGATACTAGCGTAGTATGCTAATTCTTCCCAAATGAGCCGAGTTCTGACAGTCGCCCCCATGCCTCCTGAGAAGTGCGCGTATGCCCTCGCGCGCTACAGCCGTTCGCCCGATTCCATCCGGGAATCCATCGAATGGGTTCGAACGCACAACTCTCAAAAATTCCTAGAAAGCTTTTATTTTCAGTACGGTCACGCGTCGATTGCGGATCTTGGACACTTGGTGGTTTGCTTTGAAGGGATCTCCGAACTGGCGGCCACTGAAATCGAAGACGAGCAATTGTGGGATGGGCAGGCCCGATCCTCCCGCTATCAGGATTTCTCCAAATCCGGATTTGTAACACCCCCCGGACTCAACGCGGCTGACGCTTTGCGGTATTGCGAGGCGGGACAGAGGTTGCTGAGTGCTTATGGGCACGTACATGCCCATATGGTCGACCATTTGACTGCAAAACTGCCGCGCCCCTCCGACATGAAGCCGGATGCCTATGAGAGGAACATAGCAGCCCGGGCCTTCGATGTAGCCCGCTACTTCCTTTTCCTGGGGATTCCTACGGGAGTGGGGCAAGTGGTGAGCATCCGTACCCTGGAACGGCAGATCAGGCGCCTGAAAGCTTCCCTATACCCGGAGCTGCGGGAGATTGCGGGCGAAATAGCCGATGCCTGTGCGAATGAGCCAGAATGCCTCTGGGACGGCCAGCCAAGCGAACCCGTGGCCCCGACACTGGCGCGCCATGTGGAACCGGATACGCACGCCGGCGAATCGCGGGAGGACCTGAGGCTTTGGGCGTTCCAGAATTTACCTTCGCATCCACCTTCCGCCAGCGAAGATATCGATCTACTGAAACCGGATAGTTCTTGTGCGGACGCCGTAGCGACTCTGTTGTATCCGGTCACCAGCCGGCCCTATCGCGAGCTCTACCAAGCCGCATGTGATTGGAGCGAGGCCAGACGGAACGAAGTGATCGACGTGGCTTTGCGGTCCAGAACGCGCCGGGACGAACTACTCCGCAGTTTCCGTAGTGGGCCTTACGTGTATGACATGGTAATGGATATTGGGGCCTACAGGGATATGCACCGGCACCGCCGCTGTCAGCAATTCCGCCAAGCGTATGGAACTCAGTTGGGATACGATACCCCGGCTGCGGTTATAGAGGCGGGGTTGGCGGATTTCTTCCGCAGAACAATTGCGGATGCGTTTTCCTGCGCGGATGCACTTCCGCAGGAATCGCGCGATTACATCCTCCCATTCGCCACGAGATCCAGGTTCCTGTTCAAGATGGATTTCGCCGAGGCGGAATACATAAGTCGTCTCCGCAGTGGGGTTAAGGGGCACTTCAGCTACCGCAAGATTGCCTGGGATATGAAGGAAAAGATGCAACAGCTCGAGCCGCAATTGGGACGTATAATGTCGGCAACTCCACCCTGGGAAGAAGACCCCCTAAAACGGTAAATTCATCGTTCGTAGTAGAAACTTTTCCTCATTTATCGGTATGAGAGCGGGGAATGTCCTTTATTTTCTATGGTTTTGCGTTTGGCACACCAGATGCCTAAATAGTGTTGGGGCTGGAGTTGTAAACCGGCCCAATATTTGGAAAACGCGCCTGGCGCGCCCAGTATAAGGAAACCCAATTGAGAGTGGAGGAGAAATAAAATGAATAGTTTCAAAGCGTACACAGCCGCAGCGTGCCTTAGCCTGGCCAGCTTCACGATCGCGCCAAGTGCTCTGGCCGACACTTGGAATAAGAAAACGATTCTTACGGTGAGTGAGCCTATCCAGGTTCCTGGAAAAGTCCTGCAGCCCGGCAAATACGTGATGCGCCTGCTGGATTCGCCGTCCAACCGCCACATCGTCCAGATTTTTAACGAGCGTGAAGATCAGTTGCAGACCACCATTTTGGCGATCCCAAATTACCGCCTGCAACCCACCGGCAAGACTACCTTCCAATGGTGGGAAACTCCCGTCGGCCAGCCCAAGGCGCTTCGCGCCTGGTTCTACCCTGGCGACAACTTCGGTCAGGAATTCGCGTATCCGAAGAATATGTCAGTTCAGATTGCGCAGTACACCAAACAAACTGTACCGACAACCTATGCGGAAAATGAAGCGGAGCTTTCTACAGCTCGTGTAGGCACGGTGGATCGGGCCGGCACTGAGATGGAACTGGACCGCCAGACGTACACCCGTGCTGACGGGATGCAACCGAATACTCCAGCTCGCAAGAAGACCGAAGTAGCCCAAAACACAGTTCCACAGGCCACCGAACAGCCAATGCCGGCACGCACCATGGCCGCGAAAACACCCGTGGCCGATAACGGAGCCGCGACTACCGCTACCCGTTCGCGCCGGTTGCCCAAGACCGCCAGTCCTTTCCCGATGATGGGACTTGCCGGATTCTTCGCGCTGGGCACCAGCATTGCATTACGCGCACTAGCCAAACGCTCTGCGTAAGTGTCGTTGCTATTGAAACGTTGGCACCCGGAGCATCGTCCATACGAGGCCGGGTGCTTTTTATTTTGTGGGGAGTTGAGCGATGGAACGCAAATCTCTACTACTGAACTACTTTGCCGCCTCCGTTTTGATCAGCGGAGGTATATTATTGCAGTGCCAGGAGCCTCCGCCCGGGAATACCCGTGAACGCGTGGGTCCCGTTGGGACCCCCCCCTTGGTTGTTCCCTCGCCAGTAAATCCCCTGGAGCCGTCACCCGCTACCCCTTCGGAAGCACCAGCCCCAGTCGAGCCTACGGGCCCGCCTGCGCGGAATATCCAGATGCCGCCCCCGCCCGAAGATCCCAACGAGTTCAAGATTTCGAGCGAGGTTGAATTAGTATTGCTGGACGTCAGCGTCAAAGACGCCAACGGAGGATTCGCTTCGGGCCTGAAGAAAGAGCAGTTCAAGGTCTATGAAGACGGGAAAGAGCAGGAGATCCGGATCTTCGCCAGCCAGGATATCCCTGTCACCGTCGGCTTGGTGATAGACAACAGCGCCAGCATGCGATCGCGGCGCCCGGAGGTGGTCACAGCGGCTCTTACATTCGTACAGCAGAGCAATCCGCAAGATGAAGTCTTCGTGGTCAACTTCAACGATAAGGTTTCGCTCGGTCTACCGCCAGGGACGCCCTTCAGCGATGATCGCCAGCAGCTACGTCAAGCATTGTTGGGAAATCCGGTTCAGGGAAGGACCGCACTGAATGATGCCGTTAAGCTGGCGCTCCAGCAGTTGGAAAAAGGCCGGCGTGACAAGAAGACGCTGGTTGTGGTCAGTGATGGCGGCGACAACGCCAGCGCCATTTCCGCAGCGGACGTACTTCGGCTAGCCGAGGAATCCACAGCCACCATTTACACGATCGGCATCTTTGATGAAGATGATAAAGACAAAAATCCGGGTTTTTTAAAGCGGCTGGCCTCGGTTACCGGAGGCGAAGCATTTCTCCCACAAAACCTGGGAGAACTTGTTCCGACGTGTGAAAAAATAGCTAAAGACATCCGAAATCGATACACAATTGGATTTGCTCCGGGAGTAACCGGGAACGCGACACGCAAACTGCGCGTCTTGGCATCAGCGCCCGATCGAGGCAAGCTTATAGTACGGACGCGCACCCACTATATAGCTGGCGGCCGGAATGCAGGGCGCAAGCCGCGGAGATGATCGTAACGACCAGATGAATACGCTGTTTACGGAGAAACCTACCGAGTCGGCCAGTAAAAAGGCGTTGCGGTGGGGTGAGTATGTTCTATTAGCGCTGGGACTCCTCTGCATGACGGGTGTAGGCCTCTGGATAGCCCAGAGTTCCATGTATCAGAGCTATCAGAGCTATGAACTGGAACAGAGGCTCCATGGGCAGCCGGCTACCGCGACCGGATACATTCATCGGCTCATCACTGGCCGCGCTGAAACGCAGGTGGTACAGCAACCAGTACCCCCCGCGACGGGGGAGGCCATACAGGAAGAGACTGCTCCGCCGCCGCCCCCAATCCGGGAAGGCGAAATGATCGGTAGAATCGAAATCCCACGGGTGAAGGTATCGGCTATCGTGCGTGAAGGAGTGGATACGAAGACGCTCGGACGGGCTGTCGGCCACGTGCCGGAAACGCCGCTGCCCGGCAGGCCAGGAAATGTGGGCATCGCCGCGCATCGGGACACGTTCTTCCGCGGTCTACGGAACATAAAGAAAGGTGATCTCATCCGGATGGTGACGCCGGGTGGGACCTATGAATACTCAGTAGACTCGCTGAAAATCGTAATGCCCGAGAATGTCGAGGTGCTCGACCCTACCCCGAATCCGGCTATCACACTCGTGACGTGTTTCCCTTTCGATTACATCGGATCTGCCCCAAAACGGTTCATCGTGCGGGCGACCCAGACGGGCACTCAGCCCGCTAACGCAGGCTCTTAGCACCAAATGGCTCAACTGGTGGAATTAAAGATGGCGAGGGCTCGATTGGAGATTGATGGGCGGACCGGTTTGGGAACGGGCGTGCAGAGCGTTACGGGAAGATAATTGGTTTTCAAGGCGCACGCCGACATCCCCGCTACGGCGCAGTTCGACCCGCAGGCGCGCCGCGCGCATCAATAGCGAGCGAGCGATCTGATAGAAAGATTTTGCTGTTCAGGCGGATCGTGTAGTCGTTTGTGACCACGCGTTCCCTCCACCGGGCACAGAATAGTGGCCAGATCGTGTTGTTTGCCGAGCTAGCGATGCGCCACGATATGGGCGATTGAAACAGCGCATCTCCGAGGGTGATCAGGAAGCTCTTGCCGTGATTGCCCGCCCCCACTGCCCTATTTACTTTGTATGCCGAATTGGTCCTTGCGCACGAGCTGGTGGCGAGTTCTCCAGAGAGCGAAATCGATACAAATCTGGTTCCGGATGCCGCGTGGTCGGAACTGCTGATGCGGTAGGATTTCACCTGACAACTTGGTAACCGAGCGCCCAATACTGGCCGTGGCGTTGGCGTAGGAGATTACGTCCTCGGCATGGCAGGGGAGCCGACGTTATCGGCAGCAAGTACTCTTGCAACTGCCACCAGAATCGCCGCCAGCCGCATACTGCCAGCATACGATTTCCGGTCACGCTTCCTGGACATGACCCAGGCGGGCGGCGAATCGCTAGCAAGAGCGGGAGCGTAGCAGATACAAACATCGGATTCCTATCTCAGAACTCTATCCGCAGTTTCATCTGCAAACGTCTGGCAGCATGCTTTTCCTGCTCATAGTCCGCGATCCCGGCAAAAAGTCTTCCCGTATCGGGGGTCGAGATGTTATTACGCGGATTGCTGAAATGAGGGTGGTTAAAGAGGTTCGAGGCGCCCGCCGTAAAGGTGACGCCTAGCTGTTCTCCGACTTGAAAGCGCTTAGCGAGGCTCAGATGATGCACGTGAATTCCGGGGCCTTGCAAGATATTGACGCCGCTGTTTCCGTACCGACCCGCGGGCGGGATCACGAAGGCTGACGGATCGAACCACCTCTCCACGGTGCGCTCTCCCCGTGGAAAATTGCCGTTTGCGACCCGGTCAGGCAATCCACCGAACGTATTGGTTCTCGATGGATCCGAGCCCGAGAAGGCTGGCGAAAAATATCCCCCGGTGGCGAAGTAACTGACCGTGTATAAACTCCAGCCTCCGACAATTTGTTCCACGGGCGCTGGTGCATTTGCCAGATATCGCCGCCCGTGGCCCCATGGGAGCTCTATCGCTGAGGTGATGACCGCTCGATGGCGCTGGTGGAGACTGTCGCGAGCCCATTGAGAAGTTACGTTGTATGGGTTCTCGAGATTTAGCATGTTCGCGACGTTGTTTGAATACGTATAGTGCCCATCGAATACAACGGCGCCCACCCGGCGCTTCATCTCGAACTGAAGCGAGTCGTAGTTGGAAGCGCCGTCCGACCGGATTTCCGACGCATTCACAAGCTGAGGAAAAGGCCGGCGGCTTGCGGAAAACGGAATCAGGCTGGCCTCCGGCTTGTTGATATTGAGAGAGTAGTTCAACCCGCGGCTTCGAGAGCCAATGTACGAAAGCCGGAACCCGAGATTTCCAACTTCTCTTTCAAAGCTCAGGTTGAATTGGTGAATTGCCCCATTATCCGTTTCCACGGGATAACTGCTGACGCTCTGCGATGGAATTACAGCGGCGGTGATATCGTCCGGAAACGGCTTCGGGAAAGCAAACAATGGCTGGCCATTGGTAACTTGGTTGAAGTATGTTTCGCTGATTTCGAACGGTCCGCCTCCCAGACTGCGCTCGAACGGCTGGATGCGTTCCGTAAATACGCCATAACCGCCGCGCACGACCAGCCTATCCGTCCAACGATACGCGAAGCTCAACCGGGGCCGGAAATTATCCAGCTTCGACCTCGGCACCACCCTGCCTGTCACTAACCGGATATTCGCCGGATATAGCCGGCTAACCGCTGGCCGGGCCTGTTCCGGCACCACGACGTTACCCGTGGCTCGGTCCCAATTGTATTGCAGACCGTCTTCATATGTTGGCGATTGGAAATAGTCCCACCGCAATCCATAGTCGATTGTCAACCGCGGGCCAGCCTTAAACGTGTCGGTAACAAATAGACCGACTTCCCCAGCGGCTCGTTTCCGATTCGTCAGCGGACTCAGGCGCGTGCTGCTGTAAGGAAGTCCCAACAGAAAATCGCCGTAGCCCACCCCCGTGATCGAGCCATTGAAGTTGAAGCTACCGTATGTGCCCTCTGGAACTAATCCGTTGAACTCGTTGTATTTGAGATACTGGTAGCCGGACTTGAAGACGTGGCGCCCGATAGCCCAGGTCAGCGTGTCCTCGTAGCTAAAATCGGTGTTGTCCTCCCGAATTCCCCCCGCACTAGTCTGAAGCGATGTCAGTCCCGTGATGTCCATCCGGGGAAAACCCATCGCGCTCAATCCCTCCGGGTTGACCCCCTGTAAGCCTATTTCGCGAATCACCTCGTCACCTTTGCGCGGGGTGAAACCTTCGCCACGACCGCGCTTGTCGCCGTCAATGAGCCAGTTTCCGTTCCAGCCGAAGCGGAACGTGTTAACGAGGTTGGCCGAGTGAACGTACGTGTACGAGCCTACGCCGACCGAATAACTGCGAAACCTGGTCCAGGTGAAAGCCGGCAAACTTCGCGTGAGTACGAAGGGTACGTCATTTCGCATGTAGCGACCGAAGATGGAGTGCTTACTGTTGAAGTTGTGATCCATACGAGCGATCCCCTGTACCCTACGGTAAAATTGATCCGGATAGGGGAAAAAGAATCCAAGGTTATTGGTCAACTGGTCCTGGCCGCCCAAGCTAGGCTCCGGGATATACATCTGCTGCACCTTCGCGGAAAGGGGGTTGATACGGTTCGCCGGGATCAAGTTCCCGGGGAAAGGCTGGCCCGTAAAAGGATCCGTGATGGTTCTCGGAAATTGCGAGAAGTCACCCTGCCTCATCTTAACCGTCGGCACACTCGCTTGAACGAACGAACCTCCCGTGCGCGCGTGGTCGAAGACTCCGCCATAAAAGAACGTTTTGTTGCGTATCACCGGTCCTGAAATTTCACCTCCCCACTCATTGATGTGGAAAGGGGGCTTCTGCGGTTGGAAGAACTCGCGAGCATTCAGAGCCGAGTTCACGTGGCGGAAGAATCCTCCGCCATGGAGACTATTCTGCCCTCTTTTACTGCTCTGATTGAAGCTGGCGACGCGCGAAACGTCGGCTGTCGCATTGACCGCCACGACAGTTACCTCTTCGTAAAAGTTGATGTTCGCCGCTTGATCGCCGGTCCGGTCGTTGAGAACGCCGTCATTGGCGATCGAAGTCTGGTTTCGGGGCTGCCCCGATATGGCTTGGTTAAAGCCGCGGCCCTGTACGCCTGGCAGGATGCTCAAGTTAGGAGAGTTGTAGACCTCGACTAGCGGAATATTTTTGTAATTCTTTACATCGAGGCCAGCAGTGATCGAACCAGTTTCGGTTGTAATGACTGCGCGGCCGGCGGTTACAGTGACCTTCTCGGTAGCATCTCCGACTGTCAGAACTAAATCAATTCGGCGCGTCTGGCCCGCCTCAATCACCAAGCTATCGGCTTCAAAGGCCTTGAACCCTGGAAGTTCCGCCCGCAGGCGATAATTTCCTGGGAGTAAGTCAGGCGCCTCAAAATTTCCGTACGGATCGGTGGTGATTTTCCTCGCCATGACGTTGGTGGCGACCTCTGTGATCAAGATTTCAAGTCCGGGCAGAACGGCCCCCGTCGCATCAGTCGCCGTGCCTCGAAGAGTCGAGAGCGCCAGTTGGGCTGACATTGCGATGTTGCTACCCAAAAATAAAATGCTCAGCGCCGATCCAAAGATACTACGTGCCTGTAACGTCAACGTGACCTCTCGGGAAGCAGTAGTATGGCATAGAGAATTGAAAAGTCAAGATTCATTTCGGCGATGTGGGCGGGCGTGGTACAATAGCGCGCGACTTCGGAGGATCGTGAATTGTGACGCTTATTCGCGCTACGCGTTTCCGCCCAACTGGCGACTTATCTCAGCGGCGAACAATCCTGCGGCAAATTTGGATGCGTCTGGCAGCCATCGCTACTTTCGTCGCCCTTGGGTGGCTATTGATCCCGTTCGAGCCGTCCCGCTCGGCGGCTGCGCCAGCAGCCCTTCCGAAGCCGCCAGGGGCCGACTACGAGGGGGATGCCTTTACATTCCACAAGGTGCGCGACGACATCTACCTGGCAGTCGGCACCGGCAACCTAACGGTCGTTTCGAATGCGTCCATTGTTATCAATGATGAGGACGTTCTCGTAGTTGACTCTCATACGACGCCCGCGGGCGCCTGGGCTTTACTTCGGGAACTGAGGCGCATCACCTCGAAACCGGTTCGATACGTGATCAATACTCACTTTCATGTAGATCACGTCCATGGGAATCAGATTTATCCGAGCAACGTGGAGATTATCGCGCACGAGTTCACGCGCGAGATGATCGCTACCGGCAAGTCCTGGAGTGGACGAGCTTATGATTCGGTGGTTGGCTCGGTTCCTGAACAGATTGTCAATCTGGAGCGCCAGATCGGTGCGACCGCACTGAGTGCGGGCCGCGCGGAGCTGACCCGCCAACTCCGCGTTCGGCAAAACTTCCTCGCGGCGACCAAGGCAGTCAATCCGACACCGCCCAATTTGACCTTGGGGGAACGTATGACGCTGTTCCGCGGTAAGCGCGAGATCCGATTGCTCTTCTTAGGTCGGGGACACACCGGCGGGGACGTGGTGGTATTTCTGCCGCGGGAGAAGATTGTAATGACGGGCGATCTTCTGCTAAAGACGGTACCCTACATGGGCAATTGCTATCCCGAGGAATGGGTCGAAACTCTCGAGAGACTCAAAGCCCTGGAGTTCGATGTAATCCTTGGCGGTCACGGAGACCCTTTTCAGGAACGGGAGAAGATCGATCACCTGCAGGCCTATCTACGCGATCTATGGCGCCAAGCTATGCATCTCCAGAAATCCGGCGTGGCTGCTGAAGAGGCCGCTCGCCGCATTGACATGCGCGCCCACGCCTCGCATTACCCCAACATTAAAGGTGTCGGGGTCAATATCGTCCCTGTCCTAAGAATGTATGAACTGCTGGGCGAGAAGAAGTGATTTTGGTTGTGAATAGGGGAATCTACCCGCGCGCTCGGCAACTTTACCAAAGGCTGTAATCATCGCGACCCGGCTGATGCGCGGAAGCTCTTCGTGTAGGGCCACC
This sequence comes from Bryobacteraceae bacterium, assembly GCA_035526665.1. Classification (GTDB taxonomy): domain Bacteria; phylum Acidobacteriota; class Terriglobia; order Bryobacterales; family Bryobacteraceae; genus DATLBY01. The sequence continues at coordinate 7,929 of DATLBY010000339.1, read as the reverse complement.
GATTTGGTCTCGGTTTACCGACGGCAGATAGTTGCCAGCAGTCAAAACGGACTCAGAATCAGGAACTTAAAATTGGGGCGCTGTCGGCTCGTGGAACGGCGATAACCAGAGTGTTCGAGACTAAGAGTGCGGGTTCCATTTATTGTGGGTCTCGGACACCCTGGCGCAGTTGATGTTGTCAGCCTTGGGTTTGCGCCGGGCTGGGCGAAGACAACAACGTCGAACGGAAGTGGGTGTGAGCCTAATTCGACCGAGACCGTGAGAGAGAATGTAGGGAAGAATGTCATCATCTATGGACACCCAGTTGAGGGTCGGATTTATTGGGCTAGGAATCATGGGCGCTCCCATGGCGGCCAACATCCTGAAGGCCGGCTTCCGGCTTTCCGTATATAACCGCACTGCATCCAAATGCGAATCGCTGGCGAAAGCGGGAGCATCCGTCGGTGCTTCACCCGCCGACGTAGCACGGCGCAGCGATATCGTGTTCACGATATTGTCTGACACACCCGATGTGGAAGAGGTGCTCTTCGGTTCGGGCGGGGTAAATTCAGGTATTCAACCCGGCGCCATGGTGGTGGACATGAGCACGATTTCCGCCGCCGCGACGGTCGAATTTGCGCGCCGCCTGGAGCAGCATTCCGTGACCATGCTGGACGCTCCGGTAAGCGGCGGGGAATCAGGCGCCATAGCCGGCACGCTGTCTATCATGGCAGGCGGCGAAAAATCAGCATTTGACCGTTGCCTGCCGGTGCTGCAGGCCATGGGAAAGAATATTGTCTATACCGGGCCGAGCGGCAGCGGGCAAAAAACGAAAATGGTCAACCAGGTGGTGGGAGCACTCAACCTGTTGGCCATAATCGAAGGACTTCGACTGGCCGAGGCGGCGGACCTGGATCTGCATTCGACAATACAAGCAATCGGCGCAGGGGCGGCCGGGTCCTGGATGGTTTCCAACCAGGGACCAAAAATTGCCGCAGGCGACTTTAGCCCGGGATTCTTTATCAAACTACAACAGAAAGACCTGCGCCTGGCGACCGAACTGCTTGAAGAATTGAAGATGGATGCACCCGGGACCGAACTCACTTTCAAACTGTTCTCACAGGCGTTACAGCGCGGACTGGGAGAACTGGGCAACCAGGGACTCTACCGGCTTTGGCGCTAATTTCTAAGAGTTAACTATGCCATTCCATCCAAAACAATGAGAGCGATTTGCGTTTTTGTCCTGGCGAACGTGCTGGCCGGCGCTGATTACGATACGGCCGTCTGGGTCATCCGGCAGGGTGGGCGCGTGACAGTGGAAGGCGGGATCGGCATGATTGCTTCGCTGCCCGAACTTCCCCGTCAGGATTTCCGCGTTACGGCCGTTGATCTGGCAGGTACCACCACTGAGCCCCCCGAACTGACGCGGCTCAGCGGCTTAACGGAAATGCGCGAGCTGTGGCTGCCTGGTCCGAGTTTCAATCCGGGGGCTGGAAGCCGCCTGGACGCCAACGATTCGCTGAAGGCCCTTGCCACCTTGCACAAGCTAGAGAAGCTGCATTTCAGCCTGCACTTCCTTACCAACATCAACGTCACAGATAAGGGATTGGGACTATTTCAGAACCTGACGGGCCTGCGGGAAATGCGCCTGGCTCAAACGAAGGTGAAAGGTCCCGGCCTCGCCCCATTCCTAAACCTTGAGTTTCTCGACCTTAGCGAAACACCGTTTGACGACAATGGCATGAAATCCTTAAGCGGGCTGCGCAAACTTCAGTACCTTTCTCTGCGGAATACGCTGGTTACGGATGCGGGGCTGAAGCACCTGCAGGGGTTGACGGAGATGAGGACACTGGATCTCTACGGGGATCGCATCTCCGACGAAGGGTTAAACGCCTTGCGGGGGATGACTAAGCTGCAAAGGCTGAATATTCTGGGTGGCAGCATCACGGATTCCGGGCTGGAAGCCCTGGCGGAGCTATCCAATCTGGAGAGCCTGAATCTCTACCGAACTGGAATTACGAATGGCGCACTGGCGAAACTGCAGGCTCTCAAAAAGCTGCGTAGCCTGGATGTCCGCTACACTCGCATTACCGGCTCCGGAGTGGCGGCGTTTCGTGCCGCTGTGCCGCAATGCCGCATTGCCTATCAGGAATCCGCGGCAACCTCTGGCGATCTATCGCTGCGTCAGGCAAAGCCCGTCACGCCAGCACCCGCGGACGTGGCCGAATGGGTTCGCCGCATGGGCGGGCGGATCAGCGCAAATCTGACAGAAGTGAACTTGGGTGGGACACCTGTCACGGACCTGCAGATTGCCCATCTCTCCTCTCTTCCGGCATTACGGAAACTTGTTCTTAGGACCACGGAGATCAGTGACGCGGCGGCTTCACAAATCGCGCTGCTCACGGGATTGGAAGAGTTGGACCTGAGTCAAACGGTAGTTTCGGATAAGCTCCTGGACTCCCTCAGAGTTCTCCCGAAGCTCGTCACATTGCATGTACGCAACACTCTGGTCCAGGGCAACGGACTGGAAAAGCTAACGGCATTGGAATGGATCGATCTCTCCGGAAGTGCCCTGAGCGATGCCGGCTTCCAGTCACTGTCGAAGGTGTCTTCCCTCCAGACGCTGCACGCCGCTTACACCGCGATGTCCGATTCGGGACTAGCGGCAATATCGGGACTCCCGAACATCGAGGTACTCGATTTAGCCGCGACAGACATCGGCGACGCCGGGCTCAAGCATTTAGCGTCGGCGCCGAAACTAAAGGAACTTTTTCTCAACTACACTCGCATCACGGACGCAGGGGCCAAAAGCCTGTCGGGATTGACCGCGCTGGAACGGCTGGAACTCGCTCGAACTCGCTTAACGGATGCCGGTCTGGCAAACTTTTCCACACTCAGGAGCCTGAAACGGCTGAACCTCGACTACACCGCAGTCTCAGACAAGCAGATGCCAACCCTGGCGCAATGGTTTCCTCAGATCACGAGCCTGAGCCTGGATAGCGGCAACCTCAGTGATGCAGCCGTGGAATCACTTCAGGGTATGACCACCTTGCGCGAATTGAACCTGTACCACACCCTCATCACTGAGGCTGCATTCGAGAGGCTGCGAAAAGCCCTACCGGGCTGCAACATCATTTACGATCGCGACTCGGCCCTGCCGACGCGAAGGAAGAGCTGATGAAACTTCTTTTTGGACTTTTCTGTGGGCTCGCGTGCACGGCGGCCACGAATACATTCCTGGGCGGAACCGCGGTCACCGACGATCGAGGCCGCGTGAGTGCCGTGAATCTCCGTTCTTCCTGGATAGAAGATTCAGATCTGCTGCAGCTAGCTGGCTTGAAATCATTGACTGAGCTGGATCTGAGTGAGACCCGCATTACCGACATCGGCTTCCAGGCGCTCAAGAGCCTGACGAACGTCTCACGAATCAACCTTTATTACAGTGAACAGATCGGAGACGGCGCGCTCGCCGCAATGAAGGGATGGAAGCAGTTGCGCAGCGTAAATCTGCGCGGCACGAAGGTGACCGATGCGGGACTCGTGCATCTGGCAGGGCTCCCGATAGAGACGCTGGACGTGGGCTACTCACTATTTACAGACAATGGCTTCGACGCTCTGGTAAACCTGCCCAAATTGAAGTACCTGGCCGCGGGAGGGAACAAAATCACCGACACAGGACTGAATTCACTTCGATTGCTGACCAGTCTGACGGAACTGGATGTGAGCGGCAGCCAGCGCACTGACTCCGGCCTGTGGGCGGCTACGATCACGGACCGGTCCATTGAGACGATTGACTCCCTTCAGTCGATTCAGGCTCTAAATCTGAAGGGAGCAAAGTTCACCGACGCGGGATTGAACCGGCTCACGCGATTGAAACAGCTAAAACGGTTGGACCTGGGTGAAACCAACTTATCCGCGATTGGCTTGGCGTCTTTGAAGAACTTCCCGTTGCTGGAGCAGATCAGTTTTTATAAAGCAAAGCGCGTGGCCGACGACGTGGTGCCAATCCTGGCCGCCCTGCCGAATTTGCGGTGGGTAGACCTGACCGGAACTGCGATCACGGCAACCGGCATTCAGTCGCTGAAAGCCGTTCACCAACAGTGCACCGTGATCTGGGAAACGCCAGCTAACTGAAAATCCCTGTAATCTCGCGATTCGATGTGGGGAAGGAAGAGAGCCCCGCACCCATCGCTTTGTTCGCCGCTGCCAGATACAAATCGCCAACAGTGCCGGTGGTGCGTGTATGGGTGCCGGTCCGCAGTTTGCCTGCGTGGCCTGCCACGATCATTGAGAGGCCGTTATTTTTATGATCGTTCGCCTCCGCGTGCTCATGGATGTACACCAGGCAGGTGCGATCCAACACGTTACCATCGCCCTCGGGCGTGGACTTCAGCCGTCCGAGCAGATAGGCAAACTCCTCAACGTGCCATTTGCAAATGTCACGCATGATTCTCTGTCCGTCGCTTCCTTTAGATCCCGGAGCTTTGCCGTCCGCGTGGGTATAGTCGTGATGCCTGGCAGCCGTGTGTCCCAGCCAGGGAAAGCGCGAAAGCCCCTGGCACTTCGTAAGCATGTAAGAGGCAACCCTCGTTTGGCCGGACGCGAGTGCGTGCACTAATAGATCGCTCTGCAGGCGCGAGATCTTCGGCCAATCCTTCATATCACCATCCATCTCGGGAGGATCCACTTGGCGATAGGCGGGCGGCAGGCTGGCGATAGCTTTTTCGACATCGCGAATGGAAGAGAGGTGCTCCTCCAGCCGCATCTGGTCTTCCTTCCCCAGTGCCTGGCGCAAGCTGGAGGCGTCGTCCTGCACTGCATCCAAAACGCTCTTCTTCCGCTGGATCCAGCCGGCGTCCCGCGCGCCGAAAAGACGATCGAACAGCCGGTTGGGCAGCATCTCGGGAGGCAGCGCACGGTCATACCCCGACCAACTCATATTGCGCTGAATGCTTTCACCAAACGATTCCTGCGAGACGCCCAGCTGCAGCGAGCGGAAACGAGTGGCCCCGCCCACTTTAGCGGCAATCACCTGATCAATGGACGCTCCACCTGCGCCCCGGCCGGTGAACTGCGTACCCGATACCAGTGCGCTCATAGAACGGTGGTGGTCGTTGCCGGGACCTGGCAAACGAGCCGCGGGATTATCCAGTCCGGTAATTACGTGGATATCATTGCGAAAGGGCGCGAGCGGGGCAAGACAGGGAGTAAGGGCAAATTCCGAGCCTGTCTCAAGCGGGATCCAATATTTTTCGGTGATGCCATTGCCATTGAACCAGAGGACGAATCGCGTTGGAATCTCGCTCTGGGCCACCTTGGCGGGCGCGGCGGCATAAGCGTTGCCGGCGCTGTTGAACATAGCTGCCAGCGGTGGTAAAGCCACCATGGCGGGGGCTCCGGCGATGGCGGAAAGCCCTCGTAAAATCGACCGCCGCGAGAGGGTCCGCTTCTTAGTCAGTACCGCTGTCATATGACTTACTCCCCGGAGGAAACTCCGTCCACTTCATTACTGAAACGATCAGTTCCTGAAAGCGGAACTGCGAATCTCTAAACTCGCCGTAGATCCGCTGCAGGGCCGGCCGATCCGACGGGCCCTCCCGCCTTCCCGTAACGTAGCGAAAAAACTGCTTCGCCACACACTCCTGACACTGTACACTCGCTGCTAAAATTTTACCAATCTCCCGAGGCGAGGTGAACCGCGAACTTTGCAGGCCGGCGATTTCTCCATTCGTATCCAGTTCGAGCTCTACCTGCGTTGGTGTTACCTTTTCCCCACGCGGCGCCTCGGCAAAGCGCAGGGTCAACTTCTCGCGGCGCTGGCCGATGGCATCGAACTTCTCCATTCCAAATCCGATGGGATCGATCAGTGAATGGCAGCTGGAACAACTTTCACTACTCAAATGCATGCTCAGTCGTTCACGGTTCGTCTGCGGCTTATCTTTACTGAGAGGGGGTAGATTCGTGCTGACGCCGGGCGGAGGCTGCGGGACATCCTGACAGAGAAACTGCTCCCGCACAAATAGTCCGCGGGCCGTCGGCGAAGTATCGGCCGGTTTGCTGGTCAGGGCGAGAAACACCGCCTGGCCGATGATGCCGGCGCGTTCCGATGTGGGGGGCAGTGGAACCTTGTCAAAGTCCCGCGACGGGGGCGCAATCCCGTACAACGATGCCAAGCCGGCGTTCAGGTACGAATAATCGGCTGAGAAAAATTCCGTAAAGTCCCGGTTGTTCCAGACCAGATCCGCCACCATGCGCCTCGTCTCCTCCGTCATACTAAGCGCAAGCTCAGGAGTGTAGGTGGGGAACGACCTGCGGTCTTTTACCGCCGTCAGGAGACGATCGAAGCGGAGCCATTGCTCCAGGAAATCGTCGACCATGGCGCGGGAGCGGTTATCACGCAGCATTCGCCGCACCTCTGTCTCGAGTCCGGAAGGGCTCTTCAGCTTACCGGATTCCGCGGCGCGGAAGAGCTGCTCGTCCGGCATGCTGTTCCAGAGGGAATACGACAACCGGCTGGCGGTCTCCCATGAGCGCAAGTCGAGGCCGGCGCCGTTCTCGGCCCGCTGCAGGAAGTTCGGCGACTGCAGCATGGCTTCGACCACCAACTGCGCGCCGGCGAGAAACGACTTCCCATCAGCCGCTCCAGCGGCGAATAACTTGCGGTACCGAGATACCTCACCACTAGTCAACGGACGGCGGAAAGCTTTCCGGCCAAACTGTTGCACGAACTGATCCGCACATTTCGCGTCGCCCGCGGAGGTCCATTTACAGGGGATTAAGCCGCGCCGGTCGCCGCCTCGAAATGCGTTCTTCGCGAGCTTCTCAGCTGCGGCTCCATAGGCTTCGGCTAACAAAGGCGAGACGGTTTGGGCGCTATTTTGATTTTTGAATCCCTTGACGAAGTCCTCGGGAGGAAACTGCCTCGCCAGATTGCTCTCGTCTCCCAGCAGGTCTCTCAGGGTGTTGTCATATTGAGTGTGGGTCAGGCGGCGGAGCGCGGGTGTTTGCACGACTTTGGCGGGGACGTCTAAATCCAGCGGCGCCGGGCTTCCGGTGTGGGTGGTCAGGAAGCTGATCCAGCCTTTCAAGATTTGCGCGCCCGGAGAGCCTGGGATGATCCTGAGGCCGCCGGCATGCGGGACCGCTCGGGTGGGTTTAGCCAGGAGCACGGACTTGTCGGGATCGGACTTGTTGACGAGCGGTAGAAGGCTGAGTCCGAAGCTAGTCACGGCTGCGGCGGAAACGCCCTCCTCGGGGAAGTGCAGCCTGGTGCCGGAAGCAACTCCGTCAGAACTGTGACAACCGGGGCAACCTGCTTTTACCAGGACGGGGTATACGGTTCCGGCAAAATCCGGGGCAGGAGAAGCGGAGGTGAGAACAGGAACGGCCAGGACACAAGCTAGGCGTGTGAACAAGGCATATTGATGCACATTTATATTCTATATCTTACGGTAGAAAACGCACGGACTTCTCCATTCGGTTCCGCGACCGCGACATCGATGTTGCGCCCGTGGATTTCCAGACAAGGAATATCTTGGACATGCGGCCAAGTCCTTTCGTATGCGGCTCTGAGCGGCAGGTTTCCTACTTCGCAGCGTAACCCGCGTCACTGCGATTGGGGTTGGTGGCCCGGTGTTGACTAGTGTGGGGCGACAGGCAAGTCGGTTTGCTGAGACGAAAAATCTCGCCTCATGGTATATTGTGGCTGGTCGGCGAAGTGAAGAAGTTTTCAATTTTTCGTTGTCCAGTGTCGTGTTTTGATAGCGGATTACCAGGTAAGCGGGAGTAATTCAGTGGTAGAATGCCAGCTTCCCAAGCTGGACGTCGCGGGTTCGAACCCCGTCTCCCGCTCCATACAGTCAATGCCTTACAAACACGACAGTACCCAGAACCAGCGAAAAACGAGGTGGAAACGAGGCACGGCGGCGAAACTCATGCAAGCAGCGAGGC
>DATLBY010000338.1:0-9148 GCA_035526665.1 Bryobacteraceae bacterium | reverse complement strand
TCTGGAACAAGGCAAGACGGTGGTGATGTCCACCCATCAACTGCGCGAAGCCATGGAACTCGCCACGCATGTGGGCCTGATCAACCGCGGGACACTGGCTTATTATGATGTCCGCACACCGGAGATGCTGGCCGATCCGGGGTGGCTGTACCGGAACTACGGCGAATAGCCGAAATCAGCCCGCATTATACTCAGCGACCGCCGCCCGCAGAGCCTCGTCCCGAAATATTTCAGAACCTGGCTGCTCCAGCGCTCCCAGGAAATCGAAATGGGTCACGGTCCAGAAGCTGACCGGATGAGTTTCGAATAACTCCGGGGAGCGGCGAAGACATTCGAGAAAGCTCAGGTAGTATTTTCTGCGCATTTCGCGCGCGCCCTCATTCATGGAACCATCGGGGTTGAGAAATGTCTGCGCCGTGAAATCATACGGCCGGGACGGGTCGGCGCAGCCCAGCCCAAATTCCCCAATAGCGAACTTTGCATCCGCGCCTGCACGGCGGCGCAGATCGGAAGCAAGTTGCATCGCCTTATTCCGGAAGGCGGAAGCGAGCAGTTCCACATGAGTTGCTCCCGTAGGTTGCCGCCACCACTTATCGTCTTTCCCGGAGCGCATATCCGGATAAAAGCTAAACGAAACATAAGCGAGCGACTGAAGGTATCCGCCCATGCCGGCCACCTTCCCGGCATAGTAGGATGGGCTGGCCTCTGGGACGCGGTATTTTCGCCGCTCGGCATTGAGAACATCGCGGATTACGCCGGCCGTGCCTAACGAATCGTGATTGATCTTGTGGCCGGCCGACAGTGCGCCCGGCACGCGGCTCAATGCGGTTCTCCAGCTATTAGAGAACTCCACCAGGGACACGTCCAACTCGGAGCCGAGCGTGAGTGCCTGGAGAGGGATCTCGAGTAGCGGAGCCAGAATCTCGTCCGCATACCGGCCGTCCGGGGGGAAATACATGCGCCGGCGCCACTCGTAGGGACCTCCCGTGAGCGTCGTTTCCCAATCGAGATGGGGCTCCATTTTCACCCGCATTCCCAGGGAAGACGCGTACCCCACGGCGTCGCGGATGCTTGCAAACGCCGGCCCGCGTGCCGGGTCGATCCGCATGGGAATCTCGTCGTAGACGAGCCACGTCGGAGTGAAGGTGACCCAAGTGAATCCAAGCTCCTTCAAATTGTCGAGATGACGATGTACATTGCCATAGCCGTCCGGCTGGTATGCAGGAAGTGAGTAGGAGAGAGGAGGTTTCATGTAACGATCCAGAGTATACGGGCGATTCCAAAGAGAATCATGGAGAAGACGAGGGCGATGCCCATTCTCATGCAGATGAACCTGCCGCAGGCGGCGCCATGGATCAGCAGCGCCAGCACAATGGGGCTCATCGGATGCATGGCGATCCCGGCAGATACGTCCCCGTGGAGCAGCAGGCTTAAGGCGCGGGTCATGCCGCACAACGGACACGGCAGACCCCAGAGCCAGTAAAATCCACAGACAATGATGCGTGAAGGCGTGTGCGGATCATACACCGCCAATCCGGCCAGCCCGGCGGCGCTAGCGGCCTGGAGTATCCGGTTCAAATCCCACGGTCTCCTGATAGGCGAAAGCGAGCGCCGCATAATAGATCGGGAAGGTGAGGAAGACTCCAACCAGGCAGCACAATATACCCAGAAGATTCAACAATCCGCCGGCTACTACGAAGAGCGTGAAGCCCAGGTAGTCGTTCTTGACCACCGCGTGGCTGGCCTGCATGGCCGGCCAGAAGTCCATCTTCTTGTCCACAATGAACAGGTAAGTGAACTGGTACATCCCCGCGAGGACAAAGGCAGGAATAATGCAAAGCAGCATTCCGCCGAAGGTGAACAGACCGATCAGAAGAGTCGCCACCAGCGTCGGAACAAAAAAGTTGAAGCCCTGAAAGATGTCGCCGATCTCAGACCTTCTTGCGAGAATTCGATTGCGGCAAAAGATGAGCAGACCGGCGATCAGCGGCCCCTGCAGAATGAGAGGCACCACGCCCATAAGAATGAGTACCAGAAGGGAGGCGAGCAGGAAGGACGACAGGTCGGCTTTTACAAGATCCCAACCGGCGCCGAGCCAAGCACCCGTGCGCGCCCTGATTTCTCCGGCGGGAACCAACGGACCGAGCGGACGCCCCGCGAACGGCGCCGGTACTATAGGCAGTGCGCTAACAGGCGCCGGCGCTGCCAGTGACTGCCCGCAGGAGGTGCAGAACATGGCCCCCGGATCCAACTGCGCGCCACAATAGTTGCAAAACATAGATAGGAAATCTTAACAGAATCGCGCCGCTCTTATTGCGAGGATTCCTGAATACGGCCCTGAGAATCCAATTCCAGAATGCGGTTGCCCCAGCGAACTTTCGTGCCAAACAGGCCGCCCAGCCAAATACCAAATCCAAAGAGGTCGCGCAATGGAATGACCCACCAGTAGCGCGCGGTGAGCGGGCATCGGAGCACCGCCACACCCGCTATCACGCCCGCCACGATTCGGAGCGCGAGCAGGGCGCCGGCAATCCACCACCAGCCCGCGAGTCCGCACACGAGAGCGCAGGTGGTTGCATTCGTGATAGGCAGGCCGGCGTAGCCGCCCGCCCGGGAAACGCGAATGGCCCGGGCCCAGCGCAGTTGGTGGTGCACCATAGCGGCCCACGATTCGCCGCCGAGCGCCGTCTCGACTACCACTTCAGAGAGTTCCACGCGCAGCCCAAGATCGCTGATCCGCTTGCCCATCTGGTAATCGTCCGCCAGGTAATCGGCGAGCGCGGCGAACCCCCCGAGCCGCGCGAGGTCTCGCGCGCGAAAAGCCAGCGTCGCCCCAAGTCCAAACTCGTTGACGCCGAAGAGAGGCGCCACCATCGCGCTTGGCGCAAAATCGGTCGCAATACCCAGTGACTCGAACTTCCCGGGCCAGCGATCGGCGGTCGCGCGGTAGAGGCAGGTCACAAGTCCGGTGTCCGGGTCGCGCAAAGGAGAGAGAATGCGCCGCAGGTAGTCTGGCTCTACCAGAATGTCGCTGTCACTGACCACTCGCAGCGGATGCCGCGCGTGTCTCTCAAGCTCCATTAACACACCGATTTTCCCGTTGGGAGCTGTCGTTGTGGTAGGGACCACCCGGATGGAAACCCCAGGGAACTCGGCCTGCAGCCGCAAAAGCTGCGGAAGCGCCGGATCTTCGGGATCACTAACTCCAAACACGATCTCGAACTGAGCGTAATCCTGCACAGCGTGCGACCGGAGAGCTGGATATAAGTGAGGATGCAGCCCGCGGATGGGCTTGAGGATAGACACCCCGCCGGAGAACTCGCTGGCCGCCGGACGGGCCCGCAGGTGTCTTAGCGAAGCGATGATGGCGATGATCTGATAGACGGCCGCGGATGCCGCCAGAGCCGCCAGCAGATAGATCACCCCCGGATCACACTGCCAGAATGGCGACGCCGGCCGCAACCAGGACCGTACCGGCCCAGCGGAAGGAATCTACGTGCTCTTTCAGGATCAGCTTCGCCAGCAAAGTTTCGACAACATAGCTCGCGGCGGTTGCAGGCACTGCAAAGCTCAGATCCGCGATGGACAACAGCAGCATGAACGCGAAGAATGAGACGGCCATGCAGCCAATCGCCCAGAGGAGAAGGGGACGGCGCGCAATCGCATTAAGCTGTGCGGCCATGCCTCGGGGAGTGAGCGCGTCAATCTCCCCGTGACGCTTCATCTCGAGACTTTGCAGCAAATCGCCAACAGTGGTGCTTATCACGATAAGCCCCACCAGCAGCCATTGGTTCATACCGGCTGCCTCTGTGTTTTGGGAACGGTGAAACTGACCAGCAGTGTGCCCGCTACAATCAGGAAAGTCCCGATCCACCTTCTGCCGGAAATGCTTTCCGCCAGGAAGAACTTGCCCATCGCGGCGGTCAGAACGTACCCCAGTGAGGTAACCGGCAACACGTAGCTGAGGTCGGCCCAACTCATAAGCGCCATCCGCGAAAGCATCCAGACAGTCAGCAGAGTGACGCCCGCAATTACCAGCGGATTAAGGAAAGCACGGACATAGACCAGGTAGGCTGGGACCGCTGCGGCTGCCGCCTGGGATTTCATTCCAAGACTCAGGGCCAGGTTCCCCAGCACATTACTGAGAATCACGATCAACGTCAGGATTTGCGTTTTAACCGGCAGCCCGCGCATCATACACCCGAGAGATCGCTTCCGCTTGCGGCTTCAACCAGGTTCGATGCCTTCTGTTCCGCTACAAACTTCTTCCGCTTGGAGCGAAGCGCCAGGTACTCCCTGGCTTCCTTGTAGAGACGGGGAATGTCGTTATTGACGACCGCCTTGCGTACCACCCGCCACGCCGCCTTGGGACGGAAGTAGTATTCGCCGTAGAACTTCTCCACCCACTCCACCAGTTCCCCGCGGTTTAACCCGGGGTAGATGATATTCGGGAGCTGATGACCGGACTCATCCGTCATGGAGTCGATAGTGATCAGGTTGTTCTTGGTGACATGATCGAAGAACTCGGTGCCGGGATAAGGATGCGCGATGGACACCTGGATGGTTTCCACATCCAGCCGCTTCGCGAAATCGATGGTGTTGCGCAGCGTCTGACGGGATTCGCCGGGCAATCCCACAATAAAGTCGCCGTGGACCACCAACCCGAGCTTGTGGCAGTTTGCCGTGAAGCGTTCGGCCATATCGATGGTGGCGCCCTTCTTGATGTTCTTCAGGATCTGCTGGTCACCCGACTCGTAGCCGACAATCAGCAGCCGGCAGCCGGCATCTTTCATCGCCTTGAGCGTCTCGTAATCCGTGGTGACGCGCGACGTGCACGACCACGTGAAGTTGAGCGGCTTCAGTTTGGCGCAGAGCTCAATGGTGCGCTTCTTCTGATAGTTGAAGGTATCGTCGTCGAAGAAGATTTCCTTCAGCCCCGGAAAGTTCTCGAGCACGTACTTGCACTCATTGGCGATATCGTCGCAGGAGCGCAGGCGCCAGCGGTGGCCGGAGTGCGTCTGCGGCCAAAGGCAGAAGGTACACATGGCAGGGCAGCCGCGCGATGTGTAAAACGACAGGAACGGATTGAGCAGAAAAGGTACGTTGTACCTCGTGAAATCCAGATCGCGCTTGTAGACCTTCGAGACCCAGGGCAGCTCATCCAGATTTTCAATGAACCCGCCCTCCGGATTGTGCACATATCCGCCGTCTTTCCGGTAGCTCACCCCCGGCAGCTCCGACAACGGAGTACCCTTGGCGAAGGCTGCAATCTGGTGATCGAACTCGCGCCGCACTACGAAATCGATGGCGGTTTCCTTGAGGGCCTTCTCTGGTTCGACCGTCACCGGAGGACCGACGAAGGCCACCTTCAGCCGCGGGTTCTGGTCCTTCATCATCTGGGCGATTTTTACGTCCACATGGAAGCCCGGGGTCGAGGTAAATAACACCAGAAACTCGTAATCCTTCGCCATCGCGACGGTGTCTTCGATGCTGATCTTATGCGGCGGCGCATCCACCACCTTGCTATCCGGCAACATACCGGCCGGATAACATAACCACACTGGATACCAGTAGGATTCGATTTCGCGCGATGCCGGCCAGCGTGAGCTGGCCCCGCCATCGAAACCTTCGAAGGAAGGTGGGTTCAGGAATAACGTTTTCATGAAACTCTCTTGAGCTTACGGGAGGACAAGCACAAATACAACAAGGGTTTAGGGAACGGCGACAGGCTTGCCGTGAACGGTGAACAGGGGCTGTTCACTGTTTGACGCTAGCCTCTTCCACCGCTTCGTCGCCGTCTTCCGCTTTGTGCACGTTTTCGTAGTCGATCTGGATTTCCGCCGATCCTACCAGGCGGGTATCGACCCTGCTTTCGACATGTTTGGGGATTGCGATGCCGTCTCTTACTTCGTAGTCGCGGGTAAACTCTATTTTTTTCAGAAAGATAGAAGGATTTTTAACCAGCCGCCCGGTTTCCCGCAGCGGCAGGCAGGTGGCCGCGTCCAGCCACAGTTCCCCTTTGAAAAGGCCGACCCGGTTCTGTTTCGGCTTCAACTCGAACAGATGAATCCGACGCTCGCCATCCTGGCGAAGACCCTTGTACTTAAACTTGTAGTTCTCTTCGGTAATCGCAATCGAACCTGAATCGGCCTTCGCCTGTACTTCAGCCTGCATATAACGCGCGATAACTTCCTTTTTGACCGTGTCGTCGCCCAGGTAGTTCAGCATTTTATAGGTAATTTTGCCGAGGCTGGAAATACGCCGAAGCGCGTTCATTTTCCCCTCTTTATGCAATTTGGGAAGCTTTGCGTCGATTTGGACGTCCATTGCAAAGCCTTTTAGAACGTCTTTCTGCGCTTCCGTCGAGGAGAAATATTTCTCCAGAATCTCCGCGCCTTCCTCGCGCTTGCCTGGTTCGGCAAAGAGACCAAGACTGAGCGTAAGTCCTAAAGTTGTCAATGCGATCCAATTCAATTTGAATATGGCTCCGATAGGTAATTTTAGGATATCATCTTCCCATGCCGGAGATCCGGATTGGCGCTAAACGCGCATCCAACTTGTTAGTGACGAGCGATGTTGCTATTTCGTTCCTGGGAATGGAAGATGCCCGGGTATTAGCCACCCCTTGGCTTATTGCCCACCTCGAAATGGTCTCCAGGGATACAGTCAAACCTTTCTTATTGGATGGACAAGATACCGTCGGGACTCAAGTGAATGTGTCCCATCTCGCGGCTACACCTCTCGGGATGTCAGCCAGCTTTCACGCCGAGATCCTCTCGGTCAATGGACGCCGGGTGACTTTTCGGGTGGAGGCATTTGACGAAAAGGAGAAGATTGCGGAGGGAACCCACGAGCGATTTATCGTCGATATTGCGCGTTTCGCGGAAGGTCTCCTAAAGAAGAGATCGGAAAAGGTAGAGGGTTAGGGCAGGCGGCGAGCCTGCCCTGGAAGTTTTTTACAAATGCAGCGCCTAAACTACTTGGTCTTTTCTTCGACCTTGGAGGCGCCTTTTTCGGTGGCGTTGGCGGTGGCGTTCACAGCCTTCTTGGTGCCCTTTTTGACAGCCTTGCCGGTCTTGACAGTGCCATCCTTCACGGCCTCGCCTGTCTTCTCGGCGCCTTCGCCCACTTTCTTGGCGGACTTCTTGGTAGCGCGGCCGGTCGCCTTGGCGGCGTCCTTGATATCGCTGCCGGCTTCCTTGACGTCCGACTTCTGAGCGAAGGACGAGGTCAGGCTAAGAGCGGCGATCGATGCGATTACGAGTAGTTTCTTCATAAGCCGATTATAGGCCTGCAAACGTGGAGGGAACATGAAGTTATGATTAAAGTGCTTTAAGAAGAAGCGGTTAGCGGCAAGCTGCGGCCCTTGCGTTTCACCGCTACCCGGCGCTCCAGCCGTACCCGCCGCTTGTGCAATGAGTCCGAATCCTGGTGCCGGAGAGCCGTCAGCGTAAATTCCAGAGCCATCGCATAATTCCCTTCCCGATGCTCATAGTACTTCGCCAGCTCCTCCAACGCAGCCAGACGGTGAAGGTTCGCGCAGGTCGCGAGTTCGGAAAAGGCCGCGATGGCGGCATCCTGGCGGCCGAGCTTTTTTTCAAGCAAAGCGATGTCCCAGAGCGTACGAAACAGGAGCTCCTCGCGCAGGCCTTTTTCCATGCCCCGCCGAAAGAGTTGGAGCGCATCGGCGTGCCGGTCGGCTTGCCGCAACCATCGCGCAAGACCGACCATTTCGGCTCCATGCGCCAACGGAGCCTCCACTGGCGATCGAAAGGCCCAGGGCACAATGGCCGTCAGGCAGGCCAGCGTCAGGATATCGATTGCGTTGTGATGCAGGATGGGTGCAACACGCCAGGCCTCGCGAGTTTTGAGGTACTCAAAATACACGTAAGGGATCATCTCGCCCGGCAGATCTCCCGTCCGCTCCACTCCTAAAATCTGGTTTTCGAGCTCCACCAGGCGGCAACTATCGAACCGCAGCTTCCACAGCCTGCGGGCTCCGAAAAGCAGATCGAGGTGGCCCAGCCGCGCAAAGGGAGGCTTCTGCCGGGCCATCCGGAAACGCGTCTCGAGCAGCGGCTGATCGTAGGCCTTTCCGTTGTACGTAATCAGTGTGTCGAATTGGGAGAGATACTCGGTGAGTCCATGCAACAGGCTGGCCTCCTCATCCAGGTCGCGCATGAAAAATTGCCGGAGATGAAAGCCCTCCGGAGTGATACGCCCGACGCCGATGAGGAACGCGTACGTGCCGGATCCACCCGCCAGGCCGGTAGTTTCGGTGTCAAGAAAGGCCCACTTGGCGCACGGTGTGTGCGGAAGACTGCCCTCTGACATCGCGTCCAGCAAATCGTGCGGGAGATCACACAAAGAGGAGATATCGAGCGAGCCATGCCGCCGGTGCGTCTCCCACAAACGTTCGGTTTCGAAGTGAGCCCCGAACGGAGTCTGCACCTCCTGCCCGCTCAGATACTGCTCGACTACGTACCGCTCGGGTTTGATGAATGGTTCGGGAAGGGGTGGCGGCAGGGAAGGGGGCGCGCCCTTGGGCTGCACTTTGGCAATACGCCGCCGCAGAATAGCGAGTTGTTCCTGAAAGTCCCCCACGGTTCGCCTTTTCTTCGTCCACTATACCGCGGTTTCGATCTCCTGCGACAGCAGTTCCCATTCGGCCAGCAGGTTTGCCAGAGCTTGGCGGCGCTCCTGCAGTTCCGTAGTGACCCGGACAGTTGTCTCGGGATTGATGAAATTTCCCAGCTCCGCTTCCAGGCTGGCGATCCGCTCTTCGGCTCGCGCGATGCTCTCCTCCAGGTTGCGGCAGCGCTCTTTCAGTTTCTGCACGCGCATCGGATTGACCCGCGTTTTCGGCTTTTCTGGATTCGCGGGCAGGGGGGCCGCGGCGCCGTTCCAAAGCGGAGCAACTCCAGTGGGAACATCGAGTTCCAGCGGCTTTCCCGCCTTGCGCCACATGTAATCCTCGTAGTTGCCCGGAAAAACGTGCACCTCGCCGTCGCCTATCTCAAAGACACGAGTGGCGAGCTTATCAATGAAGTATCGGTCGTGCGACACGAAGACGACCGTGCCGGTAAAATCCGCCAGCGCTTCCAGCAACACGTCCTTGGCGCGCATGTCCAGGTGGTTCGTAGGCTCG
>DATLBY010000337.1:0-5184 GCA_035526665.1 Bryobacteraceae bacterium | reverse complement strand
CTTTCGGAACTAAGTCCAGCAGGACTGCTTCCCCCTCGGTGCGGTGGGGAATCTCGCCGGCTTTAGACAGATAATCCAACGCGTGTTCGTTAGAAGACCAAAGATTCATTTTCCCTCAGGTTTGACTTCGTCTTTTCGCCGTAAGGTGGGAGCCTTGCGAGTAGTCTCGGTTTCCTTCTTTTCCGCTTTCTTTTTTGCTTCCAGATCCTTCGGGGTCATCATGGACTCGAGCTCTTCCTTCTCCTTCTTGGCCTTCGTCAGGACCTCCTTCGACCTGTTTTGCAGGTCTTCGGTGGAGAGCTCCACGCTGTCCTGCGTGGTCTCGATGGCTTGCTTCAGCGCGAACTGATAGCGGGCTAAATCTTTTGGTTTGGCCTCGCTTATCTTCTGCAGAAGAGCAAGCATCTCCTTTTCAGAGGTAGCCACGTAGGCGATGCCGACATCCATCGCGAGCTTGCGCTTCAGCGCATCGTCGGCGACCGTGTCGATGGCCTCGATGATTTTGGTGTAGTCCTCCAGCAGATCGTGCGCCAGGGCGGATCGGCCGGGTTTCTCCTTGGCGAGCAATTGCTCCAGTTGATCCAGCCGCTGCCGCGCGAAGTGGATGTAAAGCTTGACGCGGTCGTTCGGATCCTGAACCAAACGTACTTGATCGGCTTCGTCGGCGGTGAGAAAATCGCGCGCCTGAGCAAACAGCAGCAGCGAAAAAGAGAGCAGCGCGAGGCCAAGCGTCTGGAGTCTCATTTGTGTTTTTCAGTCATGATATTCATCAGAATCTGGTCGTGAATTTCATGCACGCGTTTTACAACCTGCTCGACGGCGGCGCGATCCTCGAAGCCGACCTCTTTCTCCAAGTTGTCCAGCCGACGGATGATTGTGCGAGTCTTCATTTCGGCCCGTTTAAAATATTTCGGACTACGCCGAGCCGCTTTGCCGGTATCCTCCAGGGATTTTCGGCTCAGTTCCACAGAATCCAGCATGTCTTTCATCGCCGCGGCAAATGCCTTCTCGTCGGAAGCTTTATGTGCCTGGCGGGCGGTATCGATCACATCCTCGGCGTAGGCCAGCGCGAGGTCGGAGCGCTTTTCCAGGTTCGGCTCAGCCTGAATGGAACGCAGGTCGGCCATCAGACTGAAGGACACTCCGAAGAGGAACAGCACGCGTAGCATGACTATTTCTTCCTTAGCTCTTTCTTGAGGATGTTTACCCTCTGACGAGCTTTAAACTCTTCGTCCGGACTTTTGCCCTGGCTGAGGCTCAGGAACTTTTCGTAGTTTTCCAGCGCCGGTTGAAACTGCTTGTTGCGATCGAGCAAGACCGCTCGAAAGAAGAGATGTCCCGGCTTTTCGTAACCAAGAGCCCGCACCTTATCGAGTGCGGCCAATGCTGGTTCATCTTTCTCAATAAGGATCAGCATGGCGGCCAGATCGCTCCACGCCTCGCCCGACTCGGGCTTGGCCTGTGCCACGCGATAGAACTCCTGGGCGGCGGCGGGGTAATTCTTCTGGTCGCGTAGCGCTCGTGCATACCGGCCCCGCAGCTCTAGATTCGCGGGCTCCTGCTCGACCGCTAGACGCAGCAGTGGAACCGCTTTCGCTCCCTGCTTATTCTGCATGTAGGCACTGGCCAGAGCTTGGCGATTCGCGGCCGAGGGCGCCTTTTGTACTATGGTTTCGAGCTCCGTAATCGCGTCCGCCAGCCGGCCGGACTGCAGCAGGAGTTCGCCCATCCGCTCCCGAGCCGCCGTGTTGCCGGGAAGCTGCCGGTAGATCTCCAGAGCTTCCGCATTTTGCTTATTCGCCTCGTAGGCGGAGGCTAATTCCAAAAGCCCCTCCTGAAATGCAGGATCGAGCGAGGCTGCCTTTTCAAAATGAGTCCGTGCTTCCGGCAGCCGGTTCTGCTTCAACTGTGCCCGCGCCAGACCTGCCTCAGCGGGCGCGGACCTAGGATCGATAGCCAGAGCTGTTTTGTAAGAACTTTCCGCCTTCTCGAACTCGCCGGCCGCGCGATGCGCCTCGGCCGCAAAGAGATTGGGCCGGAACTCCCCTGGTTTCTGGCGGGCCGCGGAATCGAGATAGGGAACCGCCGCCGCGCCCTGCTGCTGCCGCAGAAGCAGGATGCCAAGGTTCAATTCGGCTTCATACAAATGGGGCTTGAGATCGAGAACCTTGCTGTATTCCGGAATCGCGTCCGCATCCCGGCCCAGCAGGCTGTATGCGAGCGCCAGATGGAAATGAGCGCCGTAGTTGGCCGGATCGGCAGCGATCGCCTCTTTGAAGTTCTCGATCGCGGCTTCGTAGCGCTGCTCTTCCAGCGCCTTCAGGCCGGCCGCCTGCGGATCGGAACTCTGGAGGAACAGTAGTAGCGCGAAGGTGGCGGGCCACCACATACCTTCAGGATACCAGCGCGGGCCTGGTAGACGTCTTGCCTTTCTTTACTGCGGGCTTCAGCATCTTGGCAAGAAACTGGCCGGTGTAGGATTCCGATACCTGGGCCACCTGCTCCGGAGTTCCCTCGGCCACGATGCGTCCGCCCTGTGCGCCGCCTTCCGGGCCCAGGTCGATCAGCCAGTCGGCGCTGCGGATCACGTCCAGGTTATGTTCGATGATGAGAATGCTGCCGCCGTTCTGAATCAGCCGCTGGAAAGCATCCAGCAGTTTGGTGATGTCGTCGAAGTGGAGGCCAGTGGTGGGCTCGTCGAAAATGTAGAGTGTTCCTTTGCAGGAGGCCTGCGCCAGATGAGCGGCGAGCTTCACGCGCTGCGCTTCGCCGCCCGATAGCGTCGTCGCCGACTGGCCCAGGTGGAGATAGCCGAGTCCAACGTCATAGAGCACTTTGAGGCGCGCGACCAGCCGCGGGGCGTCTGAAAAGAAGCCGATCGCCTCGCGCACGGTGAGCTGCAGCACTTCGTGGATGTTCAGCATTTTATAGCGGACTTCGAGAAGGCTGCTCTTGTAGCGAGTGCCCTTGCACTCCTCACAAGTGAGCTCCACATCCGCCAGGAACTGCATCTCTACTGTTACGGTGCCGTCTCCCTGGCAGTTTTCGCAGCGGCCGCCGGGAATATTGAACGAGAAGTGCCCGGCGGTGTAGCCGCGCCGGTCCGCTTCCGGCGTACTAGCGAAGAGTTCCCGAATGGTATCGAACGCCTTGATATAAGTGACAGGATTCGAACGCGGCGTGCGTCCGATGGGCGATTGATCAACCAGCACGACATCGGCCAGCAGTTCGGCGCGCTCGATACGCTTGCACTGCAGCTTTTCACTCTGCTCCGTGTCGTCGGAGGGCATCTCTTTTTGCAGGCGCCCAGCCAGACCTTTATAGATAACGTCGTGCACCAGGGTCGACTTGCCCGATCCGGATACGCCAGTTACGGCCACCATCATGTCCAGCGGTATGGCTACGTCGATATTTTTCAAATTGTGCGCACGGGCGCCATACACTTGAATTCTGCGTTTCGGGTTCACCTTCCGGCGCGTTCCCGCTACGGCAGTTTGCTGCTCTCCCCTCAGGTAGCGGGATGTCAGCGAAGCGGACCCAGGCTGCAGAAGTTCCGCGTAGGAGCCTTCAAACAGAACGCGGCCGCCATGTTCGCCCGCGCCGGGACCCAGGTCGATAATGTGATCCGCCGCCCGCATCACTTCGGCATCGTGCTCCACCACGATGATGGTGTTGCCCAGGTCGCGCAGCTCCTGCATAATGCGGACCAGCCGGCCGGTATCGCGGCTGTGCAATCCAATCGAGGGCTCGTCCAACACGTAACAAGCTCCCACCAGGCGAGAGCCGAGGCAGGTGGCGAGCGTGATGCGCTGGGCTTCTCCGCCAGACAGCGTGGAGGAGAGACGATCGAGCGTGAGGTAGTGCAGTCCCACATCGTTCAAGAACTTGAGACGCTGCCGCACTTCCACCAGAATCTTGTCGGCGATGGCGCTCTCGGCCGGGGAAATCTTCATGGAATCGAAAAACTCGAAGGCTTCGGCAGTGTTCATGCGCACCAGGCCGGCGATCGTCTGGCCGCCGATGCGTACATAGAGCGCCTCTGCCCGCAAGCGCGATCCGCCGCAGTCTGGGCACTCGGCATAACCGCGATAGCGGCTAAGGAACACGCGTACGTGCACCTTGTACTTCTTGGTTTCCACCTCCTCAAAGAACGCGCGAATCGACTTCAGCAGGCGTGTGCGTTCCGGTTCGGTGAGCTCGCAGACCGGAACGCCGGTCCGGACCTTCCCCTTGGCCTCTTGTTTGAATATGTTGTAGCCCCAGGTGTGCTGCGGCTTGGTCCAGGGGTCCACGGCGCCCTCATCGAGCGAGAGCGAAGTGTCGGGAATCACCAGATTGATGTCGTAATCGATCGTGTTGCCGAAGCCCTGGCAGCGGGGGCAGGCGCCGAAGGGGTTGTTGAAGCTGAAGAGATTGGGCTGCGGCTCCTGAAACTCGATGCCGCAGGTTTTGCAGGCAAACTTCTCAGAGAAGCGCAGTTGAACGGACGCATCGGCAAAATTCTCGAAAACAGCTTCGCCTGCCTCGCGGTAACAGATCTCGAGACTGTCGACCAGGCGCTGGTGCAGGTCGGGATGGATAGCGATCCGGTCCACCAAAGCATAGACCGGCTTACTGAAATCAATGTCGAGGAGCGACTCGGGCGTGGAGAATTCAAATGTACGTCCGAGCTGAAAAAGGCGTGTGAAGCCCTTGCGCCGCAGTTCAAACAGATGATCGCGCAGCTCCTGGGTGTCTTTCGTTTTGGCAATTGGGAACAGAACGATCCAGCGGGAGCCCTCGGGCTCTGTGAGCAGGCGCTGCGCCACTTGATCCACGCTGTCGCGAATCACCTGCTGGCCGCAGGTGGGGCAGAAGGTGTGGCCCACGCGCGCAAACAGGAGCCGGAAAAAGTCGTAGAGCTCGGTGGAGGTGGCGACCGTGGAACGGGGATTCCGCGTGGTGTTCTTTTGCTTGATCGCGATGGGCGGAGCGATGCCCAGAATCTCGTCGACGTCTGGCTTCTCCATCCGCTCCAGGAACTGGCGGGCGTAAGAGGAGAGGGACTCGACATAGCGCCGCTGCCCTTCGGCATAGATGGTGTCGAAGACGAGCGACGACTTACCCGAACCAGAGACGCCGGTCACGACGGTCAACTGGTTGTGAGGTATATCGAGGGAAATGTTTTTAAGATTGTGGACCCGC
>DATLBY010000336.1:0-8482 GCA_035526665.1 Bryobacteraceae bacterium | reverse complement strand
TGCGACCCGGCCAGCCGCGAATTCTTTTTCAACATCAGCAGCAATGCCTTGAAATCCTGCAATACGACAAACACCTGGACGGCCATCGGTGGAGGCGCAGCGGGATCCGGCTCCTTTGGCGCGGGTTCTCCCTGGGCGCCGTTTGGATGGAACGTCGGCAGTAGCGGGGACATCTACGCCGGCGACTCTCCCGGGGCGCAAGTCTGTGCGGCGGTTGTTCCTCCACTCAGTGCGACATTCACGAAAGTAGGACTCTACGTACTCAGCTGGCCCACGTCGGGAGGCCAGGGTCTTTCACTGGGGCTGTATAGCGCCGCCGGCACACGCCTTGGCTATGCCAGCGCCCCAAACCCCGGTTCGGGCACCGAACTGGTTCTCATGCTGGATACGCCTGTTTCCCTGACGGCTGGGACTCTTTACTTCCAATGCACGGCTACGGAAGGCGCGGCGACGCTGATGACGGCATTCTCGATTTATGGCGGCTACTTCATGAGCTTAACGGGCACCACGGACACGCTGATATTCAACGGAAATCCAGCCACCGGAAGTGGAGCAACATTTGCAGTCTCGACAACAATGGGCACTAGGAACGGATCCACGTATCACACGGCTCCTCTTACGGTGTACCTCCCATGACACGACGGATATTATTTCTTCTGATCCTGGCGTTAACGCCCGTGTACGCCCAGCCGGTGGTTTCGGGAATCAATGTGGATGATATTGGCCATTCTTCTTTTCGAGTCACCTGGAACAGCGATACCGCGCCCGACAATCAGCGGGTGGACTGGGGTCCAACCACGTCGTTAGGTAAGACTCTTTATACTTACAACCCGTATTACGGCGTATCCACGCAACAACTCATCGTGTCGGGTCTGCAGACCGGCGTAGATACCGACGGTTCCAGGAATTTATATCTATGTCCGCGCTCGCACAACGCGAGTGGGTGGTCGGCCTGCACGCCGCAACGGATCACACTGCTTCCGGTCCCAGCGGTTCACCCAGTGCCTCCAGCGCTTCCCCAGAGTATGGCCAACTTCCCCATCTCGGAACCCTCGACGGCGAACTGCACGTCCCAGACTGTGGCTTCGAATTTGAGCGATCTGCAGGCTAAAATCAATACCGCCGTGAGTAACCAAAGCACCAAATGCCAGGTCATCACGATTCCGGCCGATGCAGCCGGGAGCCCCTATGTCCGGATTCCACCGGCGTCGGACGCGGATACGGTCACCTCCATCACAGGGAATGTGATCACCAGGGGAACGTCGAAAAATACCTACAGCAATGGCGATCGCGTTCGAGTTGCCGGGAACCCCGGCACGGAAGTAGGCCGCATCGGGGGAACCAGTGAATCGGCGGATTACTGTGTCAGCAATGCTTCCGGCATGACTCTCCAGCTTTCCGACTGGCCGGCGTGCACCACAATCCGGACGATCAGTGGAACAAATTCCTACATCATGCCTTTTCCGCCGAGACACTCCAACTTCATCACCCTTCAGGGCAACGTGCCGCTGCCTCCAGAAAATGTTCGCGTGGACGAGGCTTGGCGCACGCACGCACCGGCCTGGGGAGTGTCCTGCACGGGCACCAATAACAATGTCTGCGGCTCTGTCCAGTTCGGCGCGTTTTCGCACCACTGGTATATCAAGGGAATTGACTTTCGTTCCGGAGCGGGCGATGCGACGACCACCGATCCAGCGCCATGGACAACACACATCACCATGTATCCGAGTAATTCCTATATCGCCTTTGACCGGGTGTGGATCACGGGAGCAGGCAGGCCTGCGCGTGAGTACGTGCCGATCTATTGGGAAGGCTCGGCGGTGCAGATCCGGGCGTCGGCAATTACAAAGATGGATTATTGGCGCCCCAGCCGGGCCGGACTCACCCAAACGACCGCCGGCGGCGTGCTGACAATTGCCGCCGGAACCTATAACACCGGTCTGGGGAACTGCCCGGCCATTTCATCGGCCACGACGACGCTGGCCGGGTCGACCAGCGGCACCGCCTATGTCACGGTCAGACCTGCCGATTGCTCCGTGATGGTGACCTTGCCCGCCGGAACGACGGCGGCCTGCACCAATTGCACAACGGGAACAGGCAGCAACTGGCCTGCGAATGGTACCGGGAATCCCGTCAACGCGCGGGTCGCCACTTGTACGTTCGCAGCCGGGTCCTGGTCGGGCTGCAACAACTACGACGATGTGAACTTCGGGCTCTCCGGCCACTACTTCGATGCTGTTCAGAACATTGTGAGCTGCGGTCCCGGGCCCATGCTGGTGGAGAACATTTATCATGAGGGCTCGGGTATCCTGTGGCATCTTGACGATACCGGCTCGAACATCACGTACGGGCTTTGCTCTTCCAACGCGGGGCAGCCTCCGGCTGACATCACGTTCCGGCGTAACCGCCTGGAGACTCCGGCCCGGCTGGTGAGCGGGTCACCGTCCAGCGACGGGTTCAACTATCGCAACCGGCACAACTGGGAATGTAAGCGCTGCGCACGCGTACTGCTGAAAGGCAATGAGTTCACGGGCAGCTTCCGGGACATCGCCAACGATGGCGCCAGCGTGATGATCAATGGCAACGCGAGTTACTCCCTGGCGCCCACTCCATCCTATGCCGGCGATGTGACGATCGAGAGCAACTGGATCCATGACGCCAATGGCGGGATCATGACCTCGGGGGGACCTCCGAACTCAGGCGCGACGGTGCCGCAGCTGGGGCGCCGATTCCGGGTGGTGAACAATCTGGTTTCCAACATCAGCGGGCACAAGTGGCACAGCCTTATGGGGCCGCCCGGCAATGGGTTCTGTTTCCAAATTGGTCATGGCGGCGAGGACGTGGTTTACGATCATAACACCTGCTACTCGGCGGCCGGCCAACTGCCGAGCGTACTGCAGATCATCAGCAAGATGGTGGAAGGCTTCCAGTTCACCAATAATGCTGCCTATGTACATGCCGACGGGGGACGGCAGGGACTCGTCATTGACTGGGGCTCGTTTGGAGGAACCCCGGCCTGCGGCGGTCTGCTGGGTACGGCCGGTCTCAAGTGCTTCACGAATGGGGCCTCCACCTTTCTGAACAATCTGTTCATTTCGGGTTACACAAACTCGCAGAATATGACGGGAGACTCAAACGCGTCTGCCTTCTCGTCCGCCTGGTCGGGCAGCGGCAGCTACGTGCCAACCCAATCAACCGTACCGGCGCGGATCGCGAGCGTTAAATGGCGCGCACCCGCCAGTTTGAATCTGCGCGTTCGGGACGATAGTGCCTACCGGTCCGGCGGAGCCTCCCGGTCGACGGATAACCTGGATATCGGCATGAACCAGGATGTTCTGGAAAATGCGCTCGGCTGGGTAAACAATGTGCGGGTGCTGTCACTCACAGCCTCTTCTGTATCGATCGCGTTCCATGCGCCCGATACAGGTGTGGCCTGCTACGTAGGTTACGGCACTTCTCCCAATCCGACTACCTGGGCGCGCACGGCCGCAGACACTTCGGCGACGCAAGAGCGCTCCATTCCTCTCACAGGTCTGGCGCCCAAAACTGTGTATTCCTTTCAGGTCTGGTGCACCGGGACCGCTCCGACTGTGACCCAGACGCTAAAGATGCTTTAGGTGGAGTTGGAGCTGAATGCGGATGTTCGCGCGGTCCGACTTCAGCTCCTAACTCGCGGGCACCGTAAAACGCCTTTCCTCGAACAACCGGCGTTGTAGCATTAAAGATGTGCGATTCGCAGACAATGGGGGACGTTCCAGCAAGCCAGTCATGTGCTCCTCCCGCCGGATGTTAGTGAGATTTGTACTTGCGAGTATTTTGTGCGCCGCACCTATGTGCGCGCAGCCGGTGATTTCAGGAATAAAAGTAGATGATATTGGGCATTCTTCGTTTCGAGTAACCTGGAACAGCGATGTCCAACCCGACAATCAGCGGGTGGACTGGGGTCCGACGACGTCTCTAGGTAAGACGCTCTATACTTACAATCCGTATTACGGTGCATCGACGCAACAACTGATCGTCTCCGGTCTGCAGATCGGAGTGGATACCGATGGTTCGAGGAATTTATATTTTTGTCCGCGCTCGCACAACGGGAACGGATGGTCGGCCTGCACACCACAAAAAATTACACTGCTTCCGGTTCCATTCATTCATCCAGCGCCTCCAGCGCTTCCCCAGGGCATGGCCAACTTCCCAATATCCGAGCCTTCCACGGCAGATTGCACGTCCCAGCCGGTGGCTTCGGATCTGAGCGACCTGCAAGAAAAGATTAATTCGGCGGTGAGCAATCAAATCTCCTCTTGCCAAGTCATCAATATTCCAGCCGATGCAGCAGGCAGTCCCTACATCCGAGTGCCACCGCCAGCCGACGCGGATGCAGTTTCGGCCATAGATGCCGGAACGCATGTGTTGACGCTGGGAACATCGAACAGTACGTATACGAAGGGGGACCGGGTCAGAATATCCGGCGATTTCTATTCCGGTGTGCGGCTTCCTCCGGGGGTAAGTGAATCTGCCGATTACTGCGTGAGTAACGCCGCCGGGATGACGCTGCAGCTGACGGATTGGCCGGCGTGCTCTTCAGTTGTACCGGTGGGACCCGGGAAGGTATACATCATGCCTTTTCCACCGAGGAATACAAACTTCATTACGCTGCAGGGGAATGTGCCGCTGCCTCCGGAAAACGTTCGGGTAGACGAGGCGTGGCGGACACACGCACCGGCATGGGGCGTCTCCTGCACCGGCATGAACAACGAGGTTTGTGGCTCAATCATGTTCGGCGCGTTTTCGCACCACTGGTATATCAAGGGAATCGACTTTCGTTCCGGCGCGGGCGACGCGACGACGACAGATCCGGCGCCCTGGACCACACACATCACGATGCGTCCGAGCAATTCCTATATCGCGTTTGACCGGGTGTGGGTGACCGGGGCGGGCCGGCCTGCGCGTGAGTATGTGCCGATCTATTGGGAAGGCTCGGCGGTGCAGATCCGGGCGTCGGCAATTACAAAGATGGACTATTGGCGCCCCAGCCGCTCGGGACTCACTCAAACCACCGCGGGCGCCGCCCTGACGATTGCCGGCGGGACCTACAACACTGGCTTGAGGAACTGCCCGTCCATCTCCCCAGCGACGGCCACGCTCACCCAATCGACGAGCGGCACGGCATATGTCAGTGTGCGGCCTGCCGATTGCGCAGTGGTAGTGACCTTACCAGCCGGGGCGGCGGCGACATGCAGCAACTGCACGACGGCAACGGGCAGCGAGTGGCCCTCCAACGAAGCGGGCAATCCCCTGAACGCGCGTGTAGCCAGCTGCGCATTCACTGCCGGATCCTGGGCGGGCTGCAACAACTACGACGATGTCAATTTCGGGCTCTCAGGCCACTACTTCGATGCAGTTCAGAACATTGTGAGCTGCGGCCCCGGGCCCATGCTGGTGGAGAACATCTATCACGAAGGCTCGGGTATTCTGTGGCATTTTGACGACACCGGCTCCAATGTCACCTACGGGCTTTGCCACGTGAATGCGGGGCAGCCCCCAGCCGATATCACGTTCCGGCGCAACCGCCTGGAGACTCCGGCCCGGCTGATGAGTGGATCACCGGGCAGCGACGGATTCAACTACCGCAACCGGCACAACTGGGAATGCAAGCGATGCGCGCGGGTGCTGCTGAAGGGCAACGAGTTCTCGGGCAGCTTCCGGGATGTCGCCAATGACGGCGCCAGCCTGATGATCAATGGGAACGCGAGTTACTCGCTGGCTCCGACGCCGTCCTATGCCGGCGACGTCACGATTGAGAGCAACTGGATCCATGACGCCAATGGCGGGATCATGACCTCAGGCGGACCGCCGAACTCCGGCGCTACCGTGCCTCAGCTCGGACGCCGCTTCCGGGTGGTGAACAACTTCCTTTCCAACATTAGCGGCTACAAATGGCACAGTGCTCTTGGCAGTCCGGGTAACGGGTTCTGTTTCCAGATCGGCCACGGCGGCGAGGACGTGGTCTACGATCACAACACCTGCTACTCGGCTGCCGGCCAACTGCCGAGCGTCCTGCAGATCATCAGCAAGATGGTGGAAGGCTTTCAGTTCACCAATAACGCGGCCTATGTACATGCCGACGGGGGACGACAGGGACTGGTGATCGACTGGGGCTCATTTGGAGGAAACCCGGCCTGCGGCGGTCTGCTGGGCACGGCGGGACTCAAGTGCTTCACCAATGGAGCTTCCACCTTCCTGAACAACCTGCTCATTTCCGGCTACACCGATTCGCGGAATATGAGCGGGCACTCAGATGGGTCTGCGTTCGCGGCCGCCTGGTCGGGCAGCGGCAGCTACCTGCCAACCCAATCCACGGTGCCGGCACGGATTGCCAGCGTTAAATGGAAAGCGCCGGCCACCTTGAATCTGCGTCTCGAGGATGATAGTCCTTACCGGCCGGGCGGCACTTTCCGCGCCACGGATAACCTGGATATCGGCATGAACCAGGACGCGCTCGAGAATGCGCTCGGCTGGGCAAACAATGTGCGCGTGCTGTCACTCACCGCCTCTTCCGCATCGATCGCGTTTCATGCGCCGGATCCAGGAGCCGCCTGCTACGTGGGCTATGGCGCCTCTCCCGATCCGACCACCTGGCCGCGCACGGAGGCGGACTCATCGGCGACGCAAGAACGCTCCATATCCGTAACGGGCCTGGATCCGGGGACCGTTTATTCTTTTCAGGTCTGGTGCAGCGGCACAGCCCCGACTTCGACCCAAACGGTTACAACGCCGTCTGCTCCGGAAGAGACAGCGCCAGAAGCCAGAGCAGCGCTCGGCCTGCAGGTTCCTGTGACGTCAGCGCAAGCTCCGGGTTCAGACCAGCCCATGGTCCCCACCGTCAAGCGCTCCGGGGACGTCTCAGGCTGGTATGGCGCTTGGACTACCCGGCGCAGAATTACGTTCACCGGCCCCGACATTCCGCAGTCCGAAGAACCTGCCGACGTCCCGATACTGGTATCGCTTTCCGATCCGGAGCTCAAGTCCTTGCCGGACGGTTCCGATATCCTGTTCACCGCAGGCGACGGAATTTCGAAGATTCCTTACGAAATAGAATCCTACGACGCGGAGTCCGGCACGCTTGCAGTTTGGATTCGCCTACGGTCGCGCAGTAGAATCGCTGAAACCTCCGTCTTCCTGTACTATGGCCGCAGGAATCCGGAGGATTTGGCTGAACCGGCGGAAGGGTTTCAGATTTCGGTCTTGCCGCCATTGTTTTATTCTGTGGGACCGTCAGAAAAACGGTAAGGGGTAGCTGATACGTTCGCTATTCTGGGTAAATGGAAACGCCCACGCGCGCCTTGGGAGGTCCGCCCGCAACCGGTCAGAACCCAGTGAACGCCCTGCGGGGTGCTCTCACGGTGGGACTCTGTGTAGTTCTCGCCGTCCTTTTCTGGCAGTTCCTCCAAGTCCATTATCTTTACCAGGACAACTGGACCAGCCTGTTCTACACGGGCGCGGACTATCCAATGCCGGAGGCGCTGGCACATGAGCACATCTATCGCTTTCCAAAGGTGTATGGGTATGACGGGCAACTCTATCATCTGATCGCTCACGATCCGTTCTTTACGAAGGGGTTCGCGAGTTATATTGACATTCCCCGGCTCCGCTATCACCGGATTCTGGTATCCGCGCTGGCAGCCCTCTTTTCTTTTGGCCGGGACGAGTGGGTGGATCGCGCCTACCGGATGGTAATCCTGGGATTCATATTCCTGGGGACATTCTGGCTGGCGCGTTGGTGCGCCTGGCGCGGCCGATCGGTGATGTGGGGCATGATGTTTGCGATAACACCCGCGGCAGTCACCTCGGGCTCTCTGATGGTGATTGATGTGGCGCTGGCTGCGCTCACCATCGGAGCTATCTGCTATGACGAGCAAGAGGCGCCCACGGGTCTTTTTTTGGTTCTGGCCTGTGCCGCCCTGGTCCGGGAAACCGGGTTTCTGCTTGTATTCGCGTGGTGTGCCTGGTTGCTCTTTCAGCGTCAATTTCGCCGAGCATTCCTGTATTCGGCGGCTGTGCTGCCTGCCGCAGGTTGGTGGCTGTTTGTCCAACTTCATACGGGCCCCGGCCGGGACGCATGGTTATCCCCTATTCCGCTGGCAGGAATTATTCGAACGCTCTCTCATCCGTTCGTCTATGACTCTGGTTGGCGTGGCAGCGCGCTAGTCACGTTAGACCGCTTGGGGCTTCTAGGCATGGTGATTGCGCTCGCTTTTACTTATCGCGATCTCCTGCGACCGCACACGTGGAGGTTCGCACACTTCATCGGGTTTGCATTCGCGGCGTTGGCGACTTTCCTCTATAGCGGAGATGTGTGGCCGGAGGTAGCTGCCTTCGGGCGGACGTTTACGCCGTTATTGCTGATCGTCACGATGTCGGCCATCACCTCCAGGAATTGGTGGAAGCTGATGCCGCTTTCGCTGGTAATGCCACGAATCGGCAT
>DATLBY010000335.1:0-9197 GCA_035526665.1 Bryobacteraceae bacterium | reverse complement strand
GGCTGTGTCGCCAACCTGACTGCCAGCCGGGTTTCCACCGAAAAAGTACGGAAATTGAGACTATTTCAGCCGCACCAATACATATCCATGGACTATGACCGCCAGGATGCAGCCGAGTTCACCGTGTCGGAAGGCCGGCAGATTGGTTTTCGCAGCCTGCCCGTCACTAAAGAGGAGCCCCTCCGGCGCGAGCTCCACGCCTTCTTTCACTGCGTAAGGACCAGGGAGCGGCCACTCGTGAGTGGAGACGAAGCGCTGCGCGCGCTCGACGTATCGCTCCGCATTCTTGATAAAATCGAAGAACACGCCGGGGTAGTCGCCCACTCTTTGCACGCTTGGAAAGCAACTTCAGGCCGGCAGTAACCGTCCTTGAGTCATCCTTTGAAATGATTTCCTCGGAACAGCACGTCCAGCATTCGCCGGCTGAACCGAACTTCCTCATGATCAGCGAGCAACCCGCCGATAAAAACAGGTGGGTGCGCTCAGGTCTGGCGTCACTGCTCGCGCACGGGGCGTTGTTCGTTCTTTTAATGTACGCTGCCTCACTGCCGGCGCCTCCCCGCGAGAAAACGGAGGGTTCCCGGCACGTCACATCGTTAATTGCGCCACCCTCACAACTCACCCAAAGGGCGCCGAATAAGGCGGAGTTGAGTAAAGAATTTAAATTGGAGAGTCTTCCGCCGCAACCGAATCAGAAAATCCTGACCAGTCCGGGCCTACAGAAGTTCTCCCCCCCTCCGCAAAAGCGGTCAGCTCTATTACCCTCAGTTATTCCTGAGCCACCCGCACTTGAGACCGCACAATTGAAGTATACTCAGCCCCCGATGCAGGGAATAAGTCCGGTCCCGCCGATTGCTCCTCCCCAGATTGTCCCTGAGGAGAAGCCAAAACTTGCCTTCGAAACGCCCCAGCTGGCGACCGGCGCGGGCCGGCAAAACGGTTTGGGAAAAGTGCCGGCCGCGCCCAAAGGAACGGTGGACGAAGCCATCGCGGCCATGCGAAAAGGACAGCACGGCGTTGTGGTTGGGGACCCCGACGACAGTGTCCCTTCGGCGCGGATGTCGCCTGCTCCAGGGAAGCTTGGAAGCAGCATCGAATTGCTGAGTGACCCCATGGGCGTGGACTTCTGGCCTTACCTGGTGAAGGTATTATCGGCGGTCCGGCGCAACTGGTACGCAGTTATTCCAGAGAGCGCAAAGATGGGCCGGGGCGGAAAAGTGATCATCCAATTCGCGATCAGCCGCGATGGCAGCGTGCCGAAGCTTGTCATCGCCGTGCCCTCCGGAGCCGAGCCGCTCGACCGTGCCGCCGTGGCCGGAATTAGCGCCTCCAATCCCTTTCCGCCGCTTCCCCCGGAGTTCCGCGGAAAGCAGATCGCATTGCAATTCGCCTTTAATTACAAGGTTTCCAGCAACGATCTGCGCTAAATACGGCGCCGCTGGTGGGCCGCCGCACGTTGCTCAAAAGAAGACTTACCTGCCTTGGGAATCGTGCTTCTCTCTGTAGATCCGGCGGCTCGACTTGTTCTGCTCGCGGCTGATCTTCGCGCGTTCCCTGGCTGAAATACGGCCGCCTGACCGGTGCGCCTTGCGGACGTCGCGACGGATTTTGGCCTGCTCCCGTTCGAGCTTCCTAGCCTCCGTCCTGGTTAGCTGCCCGGAGGCTACTCCAGTGGCGATCCGCTCCTGCTGTTCCTTCCCGCGGCTCTGGATATCCTGCCCGGCCGCCGGGATAGTCAGGATGCCCGCCGCCACTGCAACCACCCAAATATTCTTCATTCTGTGTTGCCTCCTGCTCCTACAAACGCACGCTTCGCGAAGCTGTTGCGGCATGGGACAATTAATTTCCAGTCATGAATTCCCGCCTGGCCACGGCCCTCGGCCTGTATCTGCTAATCGCATTCCTCGCCACCATTACTCTCACTGGCGACTTCCGCCTCGTCGTACTGGCCTTAGTCGCGGTGCTAGCGGTTAAAACCTGGCGCGTCAGCGCGACAGATGCAAAACGGTAGGGATACTACCCTCATCGATTCCTTCCTCCCTAAGGCAACATACGGTAGCTACCTTAAGGTGATCTGCCAAGGTACATTTTTTTCCTGAAATGTTGTAATCCCTGTGTGGGATTCAGACAGCGGACCGGACGGTGGTACGGACTAGGGTTTCAAAATGGTCCAAACCGCTCCAGGAATACTGTTGTGGAACAGTCAGCTGTTCCGATTCAGAGATGTTCCACGGAAAGAGACCACTAAGCAGTTAGGAGATTACCGGCCGACCGCCGGCTAACTCCATGGCGAGGTTGAAGAACACATGGCTACCGCACTCACAAATTGGATCCAACCCGAAGCAGGCATAGATTGGGCAGCAGCATGCAATCGATTTAACGTCGAGCAGATTGCGCCAGAGCCCTCCATTCCCGGCGGCGCCGGCCAACAGGCTAGCCGAAAGAGTGTGGAGCGAGCGATGGAAATAAAGACAGTTAACCCGGCGGCTGCCGGCAAGACAGCCCGGCGCGACAAGGTCGTCCTGGAGCATCTGCCTCTAGTGAAAGCGATCGCGGTACGTGTTCACGAGAATCTGCCGGTCCACGTGGATATGGACGATCTGATCCATGCCGGCGTCCTGGGGCTGTTCGATGCGGCCACCAAGTACAACCCGGACAAACAGGTTGCCTTCTCGAGCTACGCCAAACACCGCATTAAAGGCGCCATTCTGGACAGCCTGCGCCAACTGGACTGGGCCTCCCGCGACCTGCGCCGCCGTCATAAGCAGTTGGAAGCGGCAACGCGCGACTTAGCGTCCGAATTGCAGCGAGCGCCCACAGAGGCTGAGATTGCTCAGAAACTCGGTGTGGATGTCGAGAAATGGCGCCAGATGATGATCGATCTGCGCAGTGTCGGCTTGGTTTCAGCGAGCACGCGTTCCACCGACAACGAAGACCTCCCGGCGCCGGACTACCCAAGCAAGCCCGATACGCACCCTGACGCCATGTGCGCGCGCGAGCAGCTGCGTTCGGTCCTCGCAACCGCCATGAAGACATTGCCGGAGCGTTACAAGAAAGTCGTGGTTCTCTATTACACCAATGAGATGACCATGAAGGAGATCGGCGGGGTACTGGGCATCAACGAAAGCCGTGTCTCACAGATTCACAAATCCGCGCTTGAAAAGATGAACGTCGTGTTGCAGGGCGCCGGTATTCACAGCAGCCAGGCCTTCTAAGCCAGGCTGCAACAACCTGGCTGTGTCTTATTCGATGGAAATGAAATAAGGCATGATCCGCATGACGCCGCCTTGCATCCAGAGCCGATAGTCCAGCCCCTTCAGGCGTGTTCTCAGGAATCCTTCTACTGAAGTATCCGAGGTGCTCTTGATCCACTGTTCGATCAGGCTCCGCTTTGGCGGGTAGGGGAGCAGTTGAATCTTCTCGTCGGCCCGGATATTCGCCTTTTGCTTTACCAGTTCAACCGCACGGTCCAAACCGCCAATCTCATCCACCAGCCCCTGCGCTTTGGCTTGCGATCCCAGCCAAACGCGGCCTTGCGACAGCGGCTCTACCTCCTCGTAGCGCCGTTTCCGTCCGTTGGCCACATTCGTAACGAAATCCTTGTAGAAATCCTCCAAAGACTGGCGCAGTTTAGCCCTTGCCTCCGGCGTCATCGGATGATAGTCGCTATCGATGTCGGCATTCTTCCCCCTGGCCATGATGTCCTTCTGGATGCCGAGCTTGTCGTACAGCCCACGCAGATTCGGTTTCAGGAAAACAACGCCGATGGAGCCCGTGTAAGTGCCGGCATAAGCCAGCACCGGATCGCCTGTCATCGAAATATAGTAGCCGCCCGAGGCCGCGACATCCGACATGGAAACTACCATGGGCTTCTTCTTGCTTAGCAATCTGACCTCGCGCAACATCTCGTCGGAGGCTATGGCGTCGCCGCCCGGTGAATCCACTCGCAGAATGACACCGGAGATGTTTTTGTCATTTCCCACCTCGCGCAGCATTTTTGAGAACGCACCCGACGAAAATCCCTCATCGGTTCCCATCGCGTCGTCTCCCGAGCCGCTCACGATATTGCCTTCGCCCACCACTAGGGCAATCTTCTTTTTGCCTTCCACGCCCAGGGACGCCCCTGAAACCCGGGCGTAGTCATGCACCCGAAGTTTCTTCAGCTCGGACTGTTTCAGGAGGTCTTTCGTCTCCCCATACACCTGGTCTTCGTAGCGCAGCTTGTCAATTAACCCTTTGGCGAGCGCCTGCTTTCCGGTGAACGGTCCGTCATCCAGAATGGCGCGCATCTGCTCCGGCTCCTTCTTGCGCCCGGCGGCAAAAGTTCTTAACATATCGCCGTAAATCGAATCGAGCAGCGAGTTCATCACTTCCTTCGTTTCCGGAGTGCTGGAGGTTTCCGTGAACATATCGCCGAAATCCTTGTACTTGCCGATGTGCTCCACCTCCATGCTGACGCCCACCTTGTCCAGCGTCTGCTTGAAATACATCATTTCGGCGCGCAGACCTTTCATGTCCAGATAGTCCTCTGGTGTCATGTAGATCTGATCCGCCGCCGTCGCCAGATAATAATCGCGTGTTTTAGGACGCCGCAGGAATGCGATCAGCGGTTTTCCTGACTTTTTGAATTGAAGAAGATCCGCGTGGATCTCCTGGAGCTTGCCCCAGCCGGCATGAACGCCGGACGGCTCGACAATGATCGCTTTCACGCGGGAATCCGCAGCCGCTTTATGCAACATCGACCAGATATCGCGTACCGTGAGCGGCGGCTTTCCGCCTAAAAAAGGAATGGGAAAAGAGACCGGCGCTTTCTCCGGAATGTCCCCGTCCAGTTTCAATACGAGGGTCGAGCCATCCTCAACCTTTGGCCGTCCTTCGCCCAGACGCATGACCGAAAACAGGAGGATTACCCCGGCCAAAATCGTAAGAACGAGTCCGGTGAATAGACCGATCAGGAATTTTTTCATAAGAACCTTGCCGCTGGGAGCAATAGCAGCGGACAGCGCGGCGCCTTCTTAAGCATATGCTGGGAAAGTGCTCCGCCGCAGGTACCCGAAAAAGTGGTTCGGATGGGAGGCCGGCGCAGCCGGGGTGTCCGGCTGCTGCCTGCTGGGAAGAATTAGGGGGGAATCAGACCAGATTGGGAATTTTGATGATTTTCTTCTGAATCGCGTACTGCACGAGTTGGGCTTTGTTGTGGATGTCCAGCTTGCGCATCAGATTGAACTTGTGGGCTTCGACCGTTTTCACGCTCAACGCCAGGTCACAAGCAATTTCTTTCACCGAATTGCCTTCGGCGAGCATTTTCAGGACCTCGCGCTCGCGCGTGGTCAGGGTCGCAAAACGGGGAAGGCGGTTGGTCGATTTGATCCTCGAGCGGAAATCGTCCACCAGTTGAGACAACATGCGAGGACTTAAATAGCTTCCCCCGCGGCAAATATCCCTGACGGCGGCAACTAATTGCGCGGAGGGACTGTCTTTTAGCACATATCCGCTGGCGCCCACTTCCATACCCTCAACGAGATAATCTTCGTCATCGTACATCGTAAGCAACAAAACTTTGGTTTCCGGCCTGTTTTTCTTGATTTGGCGCGTTGCTTCGAAGCTGCTCAGCCCTGGCATGCCGATATCCATTAGCACCACGTCCGGCCGTACCTCGCCGCTGCGATCTACCGCGTCTCCGCCATTTGCCGCCTCGCCGACCACTTCCATGTCCGGCTCAGCCGCGATCAGTGTCCTGATTCCCTGCCGGAAGAGTGTGTGGTCGTCCGCCAGCATAATTCTTATTTTCGACATAACTTTACCCCTAATACCTTCCGGTGTGGCGAAATGGTACCTGTCTCGATATAGTACTACAAGATTGCAAAACTACAAGTCTTTATTCTTGTTGCGGAATGGGGAGCTCGATCTCCAGCCGAGTTCCGCGGCGCTTGTTTTTCAGCCGTTTATCCGCAGGCGAGGGAATCTGCATTGCAAATTTTCCACCGAGCAGAGCAACTCTGGCTCGTATTCCCGCGAATCCGAACGGCTCGGTATCCTCAGACTCAGGTGCAATCTGATTTGTCCCGTCATCTTCCACGTGCAGCCTTAGTACTCCTTCGGCAGATGTCAGAGAAATGTTTACATTCCTGGCAGACGATTGTTCCTCGATAGTTCTAAAGGATTCCTGCAGCAGACGGTAGGCAATTACTTCGATGTTTTTAGGTATCTCCGGGAGCTTGCTGAGTTTGAACTGGACATTACAGCCGTAACCCCGGCGGAAGCGGTTGACCAGCTGCCGGACGGCGGCGGCAAGTCCAAGCTGCTCGAGAATCGCCGGACTGAGGTCGGAAATTAAGCCACGGATGCTCAGGATCGTTTTTTCCGTAATATCTCTGATTTCTGCCAGCCTAGAGCGTAGTTCCTTGTCTTCTGCCGCAATACTCAGTTCAATTAGTTCCAGCTGTAGCCGGATTACAACCAGCGACTGTCCCGCCTCGTCGTGGAGTGCGCGGCTGACCCGGCGGCGCTCGAGCTCCTCCACTTTCAGCATCCTCGCGCCCAAGCGCCGCAGCTCCCGCTCACGGGATGTCAGATCCTCCAGCAGGATGGTTTTTTTTGCCGCCTGCACGCACCACTGCAGGGCATTGGT
The DNA here is from genome assembly GCA_035526665.1 of Bryobacteraceae bacterium. GTDB lineage: Bacteria > Acidobacteriota > Terriglobia > Bryobacterales > Bryobacteraceae > DATLBY01. The sequence continues at coordinate 2,566 of DATLBY010000335.1, read as the reverse complement.
GAACAACTCCTGTTCGCGCGGCAGACAGGGCCGCACATCCACGAAGCCAAACTGCATCACCCCCTCGAATGTCTCCCCGTTCCGCAGGGGGAAGGACCAGTACGATTCGTGTGCTCCGCGCCATTCCGGATCGAGCAGATACTCTTCCTGGGGGGTGCCTCGGCGAATGAAGAGCGGAGACGAAAGCCGAGGTTTTCTATCTCTGCCGCCGGCTCGCGGCGAACCATTGCGAAAGAGAAAGACACGGGCTTCGGCGGCTCCGCACGCATTGGAAAAGATTTCGAGAAAGCGCGTGAAGAGAGTCTCCGTGTTCTGCTCATCCAGCTCGATACGGGCGATATCGTGAAACAGCCGTGTTTCGCCCTCGCGAACATAGTTATAGGCATTGCTCAGCAGCAGGATCACACAGGATTTCAGATATTCACGCACCCGCTCAAACTCGCCTGATTCCGAGCGCGCGAGCTCCGCGGCCAGCAACGCGTCATAGTCGTGCAACGCCTGCGCTACGCTATCGGCGGGAACGTCGAGCTTCGCCAGCGTGCGTCCGGCATTCTCCACTTGAATCAGGAACGCCGGCCACCCGGCGCCCTCTAATAAAATTGCCGCGGCGGCGCCCGCAGTAATAGAGGATAAAAGCTGCCGCTGCAGCTTGTCGCGCTTTTCAGCCCGCAACCGGAGTTGATACCGGCGGTTGAGCCGGGGCAGCGATTCCGCCGCCGCCTTTGCCATTCGCTCCAACTCTTCCAGCATGGCTCCCGCGGCCGAATCAGCGGTTCTTCGACGATGCTTCTCTTGTTTCGGCACACTTCTTTATAGCGCAACAGGGGGACTACTGTTTCCCGTTTAGTAGCGCCGCGGCGGGGGCTTGGCCATTGGCAACGGCTGCCTGCAGGGGTGTCAATCCGGCCTTATTCTTTATCGATGCGTCAGCGCCGTGAGCCAACAACACCGGGATTACGTCAACCCGGCCCCAGGCGGCCGCATGATGCAGAGGCGTGGCGCCTGCTTCCCGGTCGCGCGCATTCACATCGGCGCCCTTGGCAAGCAGCATTTCCACTGCGCCTTTGTTGCCGCCCAGCGCCGCATCGTGCAACGGCGTGACGCCGGCGGCATTAACTGCGGTTGGGGAAGCCCCGTGACGCAGAAGCAGGTCGAGAATCTCAAGGTTTCCTTTTAGAGCGGCATCATGGAACAAAGTCGAGCCATTGGCCGTGGGGGCATTCGGATTGCCGCCCTTCTCAAGCAGCAGAGCCACCATGTCAGCCTGACCACGCTGGACGGCGTCTTGCAACTGCCGCGGACCTTCGCGCGCGTTTTTCTCCCCCCGTTTGCCGGCCTCCAATAGCAGCGCGGCGACATTGCTATGCCGGTACCGCAAGGCTTCGTCGAGGGGGGTCGCCCCGCCCTGATCGCGGGCGGAGACGTCGGCGCCATGCTTCAGCAGAATTGCAACCACGTCGGCATGGCCTTTCACAGCTGCTTCGTGGAGGGGTGTCACCATACCCTCGCCGCTGTGAACGTTCACGTTGGCGCCGTGTTCCAGCAGAACGCGCGCCACCTCTGCCTGTCCTTTCCAGGCCGCCTCATCCAGCGGGGTTGCGCCGGAGGCGTCTTTTGCCTTCACGTCCGCGCCTTTGCCGATCAGCAGCGACACCAGTTCCACGTAGCCGCGGTTGGCCGCCAGGTGGAGCGCCGTGGAGCCGGATTTGTATGCTGCATTCAGGTTGGCCCCTTTCTCGATCAAGAGCGAGACAATGGCGGGATGATTCGTGATGACGGCGTAATGCAGAGGAGTCGAATCCGATTCGCGATGCGGAGCGTTGATGTCCGCTCCGTGCGTCAGAAGCAGGGCGACCACGGCCTGGTCGCCGCTCCAGCATGCATCATGCAGCGGAGTGCCGCCGAGTGAATCCCGTTCATTCACCCGCGCGCCCTGCGCCAGCAGTTCGCGCACCTTTTCAATGTCTCCGGACCGCGCGGCGGCGTGCAGTTCGCCAGCCCGTAGGGAGAAGGCTGTCACTAGAAGCAGTGCCGCGAATGCGCTCCTCATTACTCTAAGCCTATCCCACCGGCGGACTTTGCAATCATAGGGAGGATGTGCAAATTGTTGGCGCTGGCTGCTCTGCTGCTGCGCTCTCTACAGGCCCAGCAGCCATTTATCACGGATGATGCGGACACGGCAGGAGCCCACCACTTTCATTACGAGATGGTGAACGAGCACGATTTTCTGCACCGCTCCGCCTTTCCAGCTCTGCGGCAGAATACCACAAAATTTCAATTCAACTATGGCATCACCGATCGGCTGGAGATCGGCATCGACGGGCCGCTGCTTGCTATTTTCAATGCCCCGGAGGCTCGCTTTCTGCTCCCCGTTGGCATAGGAGACCTCAACACTGCGGCGAAATACCGCATCCATGACGAGCGCGAGGGATCGCGCATTCCCGCCATCGCAATAGGCTTTTACGTCGAGTTGCCCACCGGCAACACTGAGAAACAGCTCGGCTCAGGTCTTGCGGACTACTCGTTGAATGCCATTATCCAGAAGAGTTTGGGCAGCCGGACAACT
>DATLBY010000334.1:0-4528 GCA_035526665.1 Bryobacteraceae bacterium | reverse complement strand
TCCTACTGCACTGGCCGCTTGGTCGCCGCCGCCGCCCACCACTGGAGTTCCGGGAGCAAGGCCGAGCGACTCCGCAACGGGGACACTGATTCTGCCGCTGATCTCGCTGGATTCGTAAACTGCGGGAAGGAGGCCACGGTCCAGCCCCAAGGCATCGCACATTTCGAATGACCAGCGCCGCTTCACCACATCGAATAATGACGTACCGGATGCGTCGGAAACCTCGGTCGCAAATTCACTTGTGAGGCAAAATCTAATGTAATCCTTTGGAAGCAACACTTTCCTGACACGAGCGAACAGCTCCGGCTCGTTATCCCGGACCCACAGCAGCTTCGGCAAGGTAAATCCGGTGACGACCGGGTTCGCCGTGCAGGCCAGAACCCGTTCTCGCGTGACGGTCTGATGAATGTAATCCACTTGGGGCTGGCTCCTCTGGTCGCACCAGATCAGCGCGGGCCGGATGACTTGGTTGCCGGCGTCCAGCAGAACCAAACCATGCATCTGGCCGGAAAGCCCTATGCCATTTATCTCCTTAGGTTTAGCCCGGGCTTCCTGTAGTACTCCCTGAATGGCAAGTTGAGCCGCATCCCACCAGTTTTCGGGCCTTTGCTCGGCCCACAACGGACGGAGCATCCGCATGTCTTCATGGGGAGCGGTAAACGAGGCCTTCACACAGCCCTGCTCGTTTACCAGCAAGGCGCGTGAGCCGCCCGTGCCTATATCTAATCCAAGCCAGTACATGGAGATCTATTCCTCGTTATCGATGCGGGAACTGCTGCTGAAAAGGAAGATAGGCGGCGCCGAAGAGCCCGGCGTCTTTCCCGAGAATCGCCTTTTCAATCCTCGTCTTGGTATTTCGATAGGTGAAGGACCGCCTCTGGACCTCGGCAAGCATCGCCGGAGCGAACTGGTCCCATCCAGCTAATACCCCTCCACTCAATAGATACAAGGGAAAGTTAAAGATGTTAATCACGGTCGCTAGGGCGATTCCCAAAGCCGTACCCATGGACTGGAAGATCATTTTAGCTTTCTCATTTCCCTGCACGGCCAGTTTGTAAACGTCTTCGGAAGTTAGGTTGTCGCCTAGGCTGAGCATGCGAGCTAACGCAACCACTGCGGTCGCCGAGGCGTGTTTCTCCAGGCAGCCGGAGTTTCCGCAGCCGCATGGGTTGCCCCCCGGATAGATGGTGATATGTCCCAGTTCACCCGCCATGCCGACAAACCCGTGGACAATCCGGCCGGCGGAAATAATGCCGCCTCCCACGCCGGTTCCGAGGGTGAGTAGTACCAGGTCATTCACGTCGTGGCCTGCTCCCATCCACTTTTCCCCGAGCGCTGCGGCATTGGCGTCGTTTTCCAAAACGACGGGTGTGCCGAGGCGCTTCTCAATCTCATCTCGCACCGGAAACCTGTCGAACTGCGGCAGGTTATTGGAGCCGACGATGTAACCCTTCTTCATTTCTATGAATCCCGGGACGCCAATGCCGACCCCTGCCAGCCGGCTCTCGCCGCAGCTGGCTTTCAATGTTTTGATGGCGTTGACCATGTCGGAGAGGACCGCATCGCGGCCTTCCGCCAGATCTGTCGTGCCGGAGATTTTCTGGATTAATTTGCCGGCGCTGTCAATCGCTGCCGCCCGCAGATTTGTGCCGCCCATGTCGACGCCAATGGAGTATTCAGCCATGCAGCCGCATCATAGCAGAGTCATTACTTTATGCCCGCCGGAGGGGGTTTCCCATTGGCTGTTTCGCAAATCAAGGCCGTGCTATAGTCGCAACGTCGTGCGCGCTGTGAAAATAACAGTGGGCCTGATACTGGTGGCGGCAATCGTTGCATTCTACGCTCCGGCACGGCTCGCTGCGCTGAGATTGCTAGGCCGCAGCGTGGTTTGCCCGTTCGCGGAGGCTATCAAGAGCGACCGGAATCTCAAGACGCAAATCCACTTAAAGGATCGGATTTTGAAGGCGAGCAGGCTTGTCGAAGCGGACCCGAGGGGCTTTCATTTGTGGGATACTCCGGCGGGACGTTTCTGGATCCCGGAAGGCAGCGATTATGTACTACCGTTCAATCTGGCGGAGCAGGAGCGAAAAATCTACGGAACGGGCGAGCGCTTTGTGAAAGCTGGCGACATTGTCCTGGATTGCGGCGCCAACGTCGGCGTTTTTGTGCGGGAGTGCCTGAAAGCCGGCGCGAAAAAGATTATAGCCATTGAGCCCGCGCCGGAAAATCTCGAGTGTCTGCGGCGTAATTTCGCCCCGGAAATCGCTGCCGGCCGTGTGGTGATTTATCCCAAAGGCGTGTGGGACAAGGAGGACCTACTGACATTGAATGTGGATGCACACAACTCCGCGGCGGACAGCTTCGTCCTTCATCCCCAAGCGGCGCAGCCCACGAGCATGAAGCTGCCTCTGACGACGATCGATAAACTGGTTGCCGAACTGCAACTGGAGACGGTCAATTTCATAAAAATGGACATCGAGGGAGCGGAGCCGAGAGCGCTCGCGGGGGCGCGCGCCACGCTGGCGAAGCATCATCCCAGGCTATCCATCTCCGCCTACCATCAGCCGGGTGATCCGATTGCCGTCCCGCAGGTCATCCGAAATGCTTGGCCCGATGTTCAGATGGAGTGCGGACCTTGTGGAGTAGCCAATGGCAGGATTCGGCCGGATATTCTGTACTTCCATTAGCCTGCTCATAATCCCTTGCGTAGCATTTGCAGGTAAACGATTTCAGGTAGATGGACTCGTGGTGGCCATCGATCCGGTGCAGCAAACGCTGACTGTTTCGCATCGGCCCATTCCGAAATATATGCCGGCAATGGTGATGCCTTTCGCTGTGCAGAAGGCGGACGATCTGGCGGGTCTGGCGCCGGGGGTGAGAGTCCGCTTTGAGCTGGAAGTGGAGCGAGGCCGGTCTGTGATCCGTCACATCGTGAAGGTCGGCGCGGAAACGCCACCGCTCCCCGGGACAGTGAACGCGATCGCCGTAGGCGCGCGCATTCCAGATTTCGCCTTAACGAACCAAGACAACCTGGGTGTAAAGCTTTCCAATCTACGGGGGAAAGTGGTGGCAGTAAACTTTATCTATACCCGCTGTCCGCTGCCGGACGTGTGTCCACGCCTGGCCGCGGGTTTTGCCGCACTGCAGCGAAGATTTCGGGCTAGCCTGGATCGTGACCTTATCTTATTGTCGATCACCATCGACCCGCAGAACGACACGCCCGAAGTCCTGAAAGAATATGCTAAAAGATGGCAAGCCGACAAGGGTTGGCACTTTCTTACAGGGCCAATGGAAACAGTCAGGCAGGTAGCGGGTAGCTTTGGCATCGTATATTGGCCGGAGGAAGATGCGTTAAGCCATACCTCCGTCACGGGTGTGATCGGGCGCGACGGGAGTTTGGCAGCGGCGGTGGAAGGGTCGTCCTTCCGGATCGATCAGCTGGGCGATATCGTCGCGAGGCAATTGGAGGCTACGAAATGAGACTTAGGATTATTTGTTACGCCGCGTTCTGTGCGGCCGGCGCATGGGGCCAGAATGCAAAACCCGTTCCCAAGCGGGGCGATATGTGCTCGCCCCCTCCCGGCAGTGTCGCGCCGGCACTCCCAGCCAAGCTCCTGACGGGGCAGGGAAGTGTCCATTTTCCCATCACGACGAAGAGTCCGGAGGCTCAGAAGTTCTTCGATCAGGGCGTGGCGCAACTGCATTCCTTCTGGGCTCGCGAGGCGGAGCGGTCATTCCTGCAGGCTGCCGCGCTGGATCCGGAGGCCCCCATGCCGCAGTGGGGCATCGCCATGATCGCAGCCGGCGACTGGCGTCCGCGCTTTCAGATCGATACGGCCGTCATGGTGTCCGGCAAAGGTAAACCTCCCGCCCGCTCGCGCGCGTTGGATGCGGCCAGGAAAGCCGTGGAACTGAGCAATGTTCCGGGAAAGGCGACGGAGCTGGAGAAAATGTATATCGCTGCAGTAGCGGCTCGCCGCGACCCCAAACAGAAAGATCAGAACGAAGCCTTTGTGAAAGGCATGCGCAGGCTTTTGACCAAGTACCCGAACGAGCTGGAGGCGAAAACTTACCTTACCCTTATGCTCATGCGAGGCTTCACGCTGCCGGATAAGAAGCCGCGCGGCGCCGGCAGCATGGAAGCCGCCGCCATGCTACGTGAGCTGGCCGCACAGGCGCCGGATCACCCGGGCGTTCATCACTACATCATTCACGGATTTGAGGGGTCTACCTTTGCCAAGGATGCCTGGCCCAGCTGCAAGAGATACGCCGAACTGGTAACCAATATCCCGCATGCGCTGCACATGCCGGGTCATATCTATTCGCAGACCGGCAAGTGGGAAGAGGCGGTGAACTCATTCACCGCGGCAGCGGCCAACGAGCGCGATTACATGCAGCGGGACGCGCTTTACGGGACGGGTCATCACGGGCATAACGTGCATTATCTGGCTACCGCTTACTCGTTCGAAGGCAGGTACGAGGATGCCATCCAGGCCGCCGCGGAACTGCTGGCCTTGAAAGAATCGCC